>CAZYYC010000222.1:0-635 GCA_964650935.1 uncultured Anaerolineales bacterium | reverse complement strand
TCGCAGGGTGGAGCGGTGACGCCAGCGGCGCGGATGGTGTGACGACGGTCACGATTATGGGTGACACGGTTGTGACGGCGACATTCGTTCCACTGCCCGACCTCTACGTCGTCAAGACGGTCACACCGACGACGGATGTCGACCTGGGCGACGTGGTGACCTTTACCATTGAGCTCGTGAATAGTGGCGCGGGTGCGGCGACGGGCATCGTGCTCACGGATACGCTACCTGCGGGTGTAGTCTTCGACGCCTTCGTGACGAACGACGGCGCTGCGGAGGAGGATGCCGGCGTGATCAGCTGGACCGGCGTTCTCGCCCAGGGTGAGACGCTGACCATCACCTTCACCGCGACGGTGGAGGAGGATGAAGCCCTTTACAACACTACGATCACTAACACCGTGGAGTTCACGTCCGCCAACGGCGGAGGGGGCTCCGATGCGGCGAGCTTCACCGTCAAGCGGCTCTATCGGGTGCTCCTGCTGATGGTGATGAAGAACTACACGCCGTAGCCGCTGCTGCTGGCGAGGGTAACGACAGGGAGGGCAGATGCCCTCCCTGTCTGCGTGGAGCGCCGGACCTCAATCTACGGACGCCTGGGGACTTGCGCTCTAGGTGTTTGCGGCGTAAGCTTCATG
>CAZYYC010000221.1:1393-7427 GCA_964650935.1 uncultured Anaerolineales bacterium | reverse complement strand
ACCAGCGATCTCACGATGCGCATCGGCTCGATCCGCATCGCCGAGCGTCAGAGCGCGACCGCGACAGCGCCCGTGTTTATGTACCTGCTCGCGTGGGAATCACCGGCGCTCGACGGCAAGCTCGGGGCCACCCATTCGCTCGACGTCCCCCTCGTCTTCGACAACGTCGCAAGCGCCCCGGGCCTCACCGGCAACCTGCCCGAAGCCCACGCTCTGGCACGCCGGATGAGCCGTGCCTGGATCGCCTTCGCCCGTTCAGGCGACCCGGAGCACCCGGAACTCCCCGACTGGCCCGCCTACACCCCGGACGATCGGGCCACGATGATCTTCGACAACGAGTGCCGCGTGGACCACGACCCCGGGCGCGAGCAGCGCCTCGCCATGGAGGGCGTGCGCCTTTGGGCGATGTGAGCTCCACACGGTGCCCCACCATCTCCGCTCTGGAGCACTATGAGCGCTGCATCGACGAGGGGCATGATCCGTGCGAGGACGGGCCGCTGTTGCAGCGTTACATGGCGCGTTGGGACGGACCGTGCTTCTTCGAGCTCCTGGGCGATCTCGGGCTTAAGGACGTGCTGGAAGCTGGCGTGGGCACAGGACGACTGGCACAGCAGGTGCTACGACGCGGCTGCCGCCATTTCACGGGCATCGACATCTCACCGAAGACGCTCGAGCGTGCCCGGATAAACCTCGGCGGTTTCCCAAACGCAGAGCTGCTGCTTGCTGACGCCGGGTCGTTTGTCCGACCCGCAGCCTACGACGCTGCCTACAGCGTGCTCACCCTGATGCACATCGAGGATAAGAAGCGCGCTCTGCAGAATATGGTCACATCGCTCCGTCCCGGTGGCGTGATCGTGATCTCGGTCGACCATGGCGACCCTTGGCTTGACTTCGGGGATCGCAGGGTCAGGTTGTATCCGGCAGCGGTGGACGCCTACGTTGGGTGGCTTACGGACCTTGGATGTCAGACAGACAGACCGCTGCCGCTCATCGACACCTGGGTCGGTCCGGAAGGCACCAGAAGCGAGACGTACGGCAAGCCGATTGCCACTCTGATCCGGGGGGTCAGGACCTCAGTAGGTTTCAGTCCCCCTAGCCGCTGAGACGGATCTCGCGCCTCACCCGAACACATCCAGGTCAACATACGGGCGCGCCCACGCCTCGAGCGACAGCTCCGGCGACCACCACACCCCGTGACGGTGCCCAAACTGCCAGCAGAGCACACGATCGAGCAGCGCATAGACCTCGTAGCGTTCTGCATAGCCCGGCCGCAACCGCCCGCGCGCGGCATAGGCCTGCACGAAGGCTCCCGCCAGCTCCAGGCTCGGGTCATCCTCGAAGTACATCGCCACAGGTCGCGCCAGATCGACCTCGCCGTCACCGAAGTAGGCGTCCGCGTAGTCGAAGACACCCCCTACCCGCCACGTGCCCCCTACCCGTTCGGCGACCGCATTGTCCTCTTTGTAGTCCTGCATCACGAAGCAGGGCTCAAACGGCACCTCCAGCGCCCAGCGATGTCGCGCGATCAACGCCTCAACCCAGCGGCGGTCGGCCTCTGTGGTAGCGTCGGAGAGGCTCGCCGCCTCATCGACGCAGGCCCGGATTCTGGCGATGATCCACTCTGGAAAAGGCACGTCGAACGGGCGCACCACCCGTGCCGCGGCGTCATAGCGACCGGCGTAGGGCCACGTCAGTCGCTGCATCTCCGCCAGCGTCTCGCCCATCGCCCATGCGATCCGGCTGCGGTCCGGCGGGCTTAACCGCCTGCGGTCCTCCTCGTCATAGGGGTGGATGCCCGGCATCCGTGGCATGATCACATAGGGCCAGCCGAAGATCTCGGTCGAGGGGTCGAGGCGGTAGGGCCACGGCACCGGCGCACCGGTACGCGCATGGAGCTGATCGGTGTAGAACTGCTCCGTGAGAAACTGCTGCGGGTCGAAGGGCGCGCCGCGCAGCACATGCGCGCCCGCTGTGCTCATCAGGTAGACGTTCTGGCCAAAGTTGCCGGCAACGATCGGCTCCGCCCGGATGAACTGCCCCAGATCAAAACGATCCAAGGCCGCCTGGAACTGCCCCGGCGAGATGGCACCCAGCCTGGGCGAATAGATGCGAGATGTGGGTGTGTTCATGTGATGGCATGATACCCCAGTCTGCTGGGGCGTGATACCCCAGTCTGCTGGGGCGTGATCCCTCCTACGCAGCATCAACCGACGGGTGGCCTGAGGAGGACACCTTGAGTCAACTCCCCGTGCTCCGGTAGTGACGCAGCCCCACCGACCGGAATCCCACCGCAGCTGCGAAAGCCACACAGCCGACTGCAGGCCGAAATGCCCTACCCCTCCCCGCCCACCCGTCACAGATCGGGAGCCGCGACCTTCGAGCTCAGCTCGATCCCGAGCCCCAGATCGTGCGCGCGGGCGTACGCGCGTCGCGCGGTAATCAGGTCGAAGAGCGCCATCCCCACCGACTTGGAGAAGGTCGTACCGAAGGCGCCTCTCGCGGGCGGTTCGCCGGACGCGATGAAATGACCGAGCGTCTCGATCTGATCCTCCTTGAGGAGGCCCTTATCCAGGGGGACCATCAGCTCGCCCGACTCCTCCTTGGCGAAGTCGATGTCAACCCAGACCTTCTCGACCAGCGAGAAGAGCGCATCAGGATATTCACGGACATCCGGCTCGAAAGAGCCGATCGCGACGCAGTGTTTGCCGACGAAGAGATCAGGGTCGTCGGCGAAGACCGGCTTACGAGCTGTCGTCGCCGTGATGATGATGTCTGACGCCCAAGCCAGCGCCTCGGGCGAGTCGGCCACCGCGATCTCGACGTTGGGGAGCGTGGAACGCAGCTGCTGCCCAAGCGCGGCGCCGGCGACAGCATCGACATCGTAGAGAGCCACGCCACGGATGTCGCGGACCGCCGCAGCGTAGATGACCTGGAAATAGCCCTGAACGCCGCAGCCGACGAGCCCCACCGTTTTGGCGTCCTCTCTGGCGAGGCGCGCCACACTGACGCCGGTCACGGCGCCGGTGCGCAGGGCCGTGATGGTCTTGCCATCCATCAAGCTGAGGATCTCCGCCGTCGCACGATCGTAGAGGACGACCAGCCCGTCGATCACCGGACGTCCGTGCGCCTTGTTACCCGGATAGACGCTGACCAGCTTGGTCACCATATGCCCCTCCGCTGCGCACGGCATCAGCAGAAGCTGATCAGCTGCGCCCGTACGCACCGCCAACCGCTCGGGCATCACGAAGTCCCCGGCTTCATAGATGTGCAGCGCCTCCTCCACGCCCGCCATCACTTCGTCAAGGGTCAGTGCCTCGAAAACGTCGTCAGCATCCAGGTATAGCATCGCTCACCTCTACATCCACAGCACAACTGCTCCGTCAACCTGATGCCTGAAGTCTGTCATCCTGAACGAAGTGAAGGATCTTTGCCGACAAGCCGGAGATCCTTCGCCTACGGCTCAGGATGACACGTACGCCAGGCCGCTAGCGCAGGTCGCCCGTGTGCGCGTTCTCCAGAAAGGTCACCAGCAGCCGGATCGTGGCCTCGATATCGTCCTTGTGGCATAGTTGGGCCGTCGAGTGCATGTAGCGTGTGGGTGCACCAATGGTGCAGACCCGGGCCCCGGTCCGCTGGCGCTGGATGACGGCAGCATCGGTGCCCCCGCCGAGGTTCATCTGATGCCTGATGTCGTGGCGCTCGGCGAGCCGCACCAGAAAGCGCACCAGGGTGCGGTCGCTGATGGTGCGGCTGTCCATGAGGTAGATACCGGTACCACCGCCCATCACGCAATGGCGCTCGTGCTCTTTGGCATAGGGGACATCCGACGCCAGGCTCCCATCGATGGCGATACCGATATCCGGATCGACGGCGTAGGCCGCTGTCGGCACACCGCGCAGCCCCACCTCCTCCTGGACCGTGGCGACGGCGTAGATGTCCACCTGGCAGGCGCCGATGCGCTTCAGCGCCTCGAGCATGACATACACACCGACACGGTCATCGAGGTTCCGACCGATCACCACCTGGTCATTGAGCTCCTCGAAGGGTTGTGCGAGGCTGATCACATCACCGATACCGACCAACCGGGTGATCTCCGCGCGGCTCATACCGGCGTCGATCACCAGCTCGCCCATATCGAGGACCGCGCGCTTGTCCTCATCACGCAGGATCCAGTTGGGTTGGGGCGCGATCACCCCCTTGACATCGCGCTCGCCGTGGATGATCACCCGTTGCGCGACCAGCGTGCGGGGATCAAAGCCGCCGATCGGCACGAAGCGGACGAACCCCTCTCCATCGATATGGCTGACCGCGAAGCCGATCTCGTCGACGTGCGCGGCGATCATCACCTTGAGCGGCTCCGCGCCCTCGATGACACCCGCCGCACGCTTGAGTCCCATCACGTTGCCGATGCGGTCGGTCGTGACCTCATCACAGACGCCCCGCAGCTCAGCAACCACGATCTCCTGCACCCGCTCCTCGAATCCCGAGACCCCGGGCGTGTTGCTCAACCTTCTCAGTAGCTCCATCAGTTCCCCTCCAGACCCGCTTCGATCGCTCTCGACGTCGGCGTCACCGACAACCCCCCCAGCGCCGTGCAGCGCAGCGCGCTAGGCAGGCTCTCGCCCACGCGCAACATCGTCTCAATCACCTCATCCAGCGGCACGACCGCATCGTAGCCCGCCAAGGCCATATTCGCACAGGCCAGCGCGTTGCTCGCAGCCATCACGTTCCTGCCCAGGCACGGGACCTCTACACGGTTGGCCACCGGATCGCAAATCAGGCCCAGGACGTTCTGCAGCGCCATCGACGAGGCAGCGACCGCCTGCTCCGCGGATCCCGCTGCCAGGGTCACCAATCCCGCCGCCGCCATCGCCGACCCGGCGCCACATTCGGCCTGACACCCCGCGACTTCGGCAGCGAAGGTGGCCTGATCCGCGATGAAGACACCGATGAGGCCTGCGGCTAACATAGCTCGCGCGGTCTCGATGTCCGAAGCACCGACCGCGTCCGCCGCACCGAGTAGAGCGCCGGGCAGCCCGCCGCAGGCACCCGCTGTCGGCGCAGCGACGAAGACGCCCATCGCGCTCTTGACCTCCATCAGGGCCGTCACATAGAGGATCATCCGGTTGAGGATACCGCCGTCCAGCAGTCGACCGCCCAGCAGCGCGCTCTCGAAGCTGTCGGACTGCCGGCCCAGGATGCGATCGGCGTACGCCGTGCCCGCGAGGCCCTGCCGAACCGCCGACTGCATGATGCGCACCGTCTCCTGCATCCGCTCCAACACCTGATCGTGGGTCAGGTTGCCCCGGGCGCCCTCATAGTGACACGCGAGCTCCCAGAGCGACAGACCCTTGTCTGCGTTGTAGGCAGTCATCCCATCGGCGGTAACGAAGGGAACCTGAAGGTCGTGCCGCGAGAGCACGGGCAAGACCGGCAACAGGGTCCGAACGTGCAGGATCTCGCACGCTGTGTGGAGTCGAGCAAGAAGGTCCTCTGACAGAGCACCCTGGGCCCTGACCTTGACGAAAGCGGTCCCCGCGACCTGATGGCTCTCGACCGCCTCCGCCGTCCGAGGCGCGTCCACCTCCGTCTGCTCAGCCAGCGCGTTAGTCAGGTGCGTTGGGTCATCGCCCACAAAGAACAGCGTCTCGTACGCATCACCGCGCATCGACACCGGCGCGCCATCGACCTCGATCACCTCGATCATCCCGCCGCCGGTGGAGATCGCCGTCATCACGTGCGTCTCGTCGTCGTTCGAGAGCGTCAACCGGTAAGTGTTGGGATGGGTCGCGCCGATCCCGGTCACCCGGAAGTCGACCTGGATGCCGGCCTGCGCAATCGCCTCGACGGAGGAAGCGAGCCGCTCGTCGGTGGCCTCCCAGCCCAGCAGCCCACCGCAGAGCCCCATATCAGAGCCCTGCGTGGTATGCGTGGTCGCCAGCGACCCGTTCGGGTCGAACTCGACCGCGACATGGCGCAGGTTGCCATCCATGAGATCACGTGCCAGCCTGCCGATGCGCAGCGCCGCCGCGCA
>CAZYYC010000221.1:0-1293 GCA_964650935.1 uncultured Anaerolineales bacterium | reverse complement strand
CCCGTCTTGCTGGGCTGCTCCTGCACGCCGACCAGGGGCGAGGCCAGGTTGAGCTGCAAACACGCGGCGGAGGAGATCGGCCCCAACGGATTGTGCACCGCCAGCTTGATATAGTGCGTCTCGGCCCAGCCGGCGATCTTGCGCGCCTCGGTAAAGCCACCGGCGATGCAGAGATCGATGCGCGCGTAGTCGATCCATTCCTCCTCGATCAACTGCCGGAACTCCCACTTGGAGCTGAACTGCTCGCCCGCCGCCAGCGGCACCGTAGTCCGCGTGCGCAGCGTCTTGAACGAGTCAGGGTTCTCGGAGCGCAGCGGGTCCTCCATGAAGAAGGGGCGGACCGCCTCCGCCTCCTGACAGAGCCAGACGGCATCGGGCAGGTCGAGGCGCGTGTGGACGTCAAAGCAGATCTCGATCTCGTCGCCCACTGCCTCCCGTACCGCGTGAAGCTGCTTGATCGCTGTGAGCACCGCCCGGCGGGGCTCCAGGATATCGCCGTCTTGGGGCAGCCCGAAGCGCACGAACTTCCAGCCCTCTGCCTTGGTCTGCAGACACGAGTCGACCAGCGGCTCGACCTCGGTGGCGTGGCCTCGGTTGTGCGGGTAACAGACCACCTTGTCGCGCGCCAGCCCGCCCAGCAGCTCGTAGATCGGCACACCCAGCGCCTTGCCCTTGATGTCCCAGAGCGCAATATCGATCGCCGCCATCGCCGAGGTCAGGATACGCTGGGCGGGGAAGAAGCCGCCCCGGAAGAGCTTCTGCCAGATGTGTTCGATGCGAAAGGGGTTCTCGCCGATCAGGAGCGGCTTGAAATGCTCGATCGCACCGATGACGGCAAGCTCCCGCCCGGTGAGCCCCGCCTCCCCCACACCGTGATAGCCCTCATCGGTGTCCACCACGACAAACAGGAAATTACGATGCCCACCCCAGACCGCGTAGGTCTCGACATTCGTGATCCTCATCAGTGCCATCCTTTCGAGTAGCTGAGATGCCGGTGATCCACCCTCGGTGAGCAGGCGGGAAAGCCCATCATCACACGGTCAGATTGTACTTCCCAAAGAGCAGGGCGACAAAGCGACACGGCGTACGCATCTGGCCCTCCGGTCGGCCGCACTGCCTTGGCATCTGCGATCCGTAGACCTGCCGCTGGACCAGCCCGCCCCGAGGACGGGGCGGGGAGCCCTCAAGGGCATGCTTGTGGCCCCCTCGTCCGCGAGGCCTCGTCTGCCCCCCCTGTAGCGCCTGCCTCCGCCTTGCCCCCCACGCCGAGCCTGCTAGACTAGCCTCACGATC
>CAZYYC010000220.1:0-7524 GCA_964650935.1 uncultured Anaerolineales bacterium | reverse complement strand
TCGCCAGCTCGGATTATCATAAACCATCACACCAGAGGAACACGATCAACTATGGATACCCAATACCAGGTGCGCGCCGTACACTGTGATCACACCGCCGAGGATGAGGCGGTCTACGAGGCCTTGCGTCGTGCAACGCTGCCGCTCACCCGTGTCTGGGATAAGCTTCGCAGCGCCCAGCGCATCGGCATCAAGTTCAACCAAGATTTTCGCACCGATCGCGTGCCCTACTTCGAGGGGATGCGTCAGCAGTTGGTCAGCGATACGGTCGCGCGCGCCGTGGTGCGACTCCTGCAGGAGGAAACCCACGCCGAGCTCTTCTACACCGACATCACCGCCTTCGAGCGCACCGACCGCCCCGAACCCCCGGTGACCGCGCAGCTCGCCTCGCTGATGGAGGAGATGGGCGTCGCTTACGTCAACGGCGATCGACCGCCCCACCGCATCTACCCCGTGCCCGGTGGCGGGCAGATGTTCCGGCAGTATCTGATGGCCGAGGAGATCATGGCGGCGGACGCCCTCGTCAACGTGCAGAGGATGAAGAACCACGCGTTCATGGGCGTCACACTGACGCTAAAGAACCTCTTCGGCTTAGTCCCCCGGGAGCCGCACGGGCGCTCGCGCCAGTACTTCCATCATCTCGTCCGTATGCCCTATATGTTGGCGGACATCGGACGGATCTTCAACCCGACTCTCAACATCATCGATGCCCTGATTGGACAGGCAGGACAGGAGTGGGGAAGCGGGGAGGGGCAGGGCAGGATCGTCGACGCTCTGGTGGCAGGCGATCATCCCGTGGCGACCGACACCGTCGGTATGAGTCTGATGGGGCTCGACCCCGGCGAGGACTGGCCCAACCAGCCCTTCCCGCGAGACAGCAATCCCGGCCTTGTGGCTGCGCGGGGCGGCTTCGGCACCGTTGACCTGGACGAGATCGATTACCTGGCGGAGGATGGCGTGGCGCCTCAGCCTACGGGCACCTTCACCACGATCGAGACCGACACCTTCGAACGCGTCGTTAGCTGGCGCCGCACCACCTGTGAGCAGGCCCTCTACTACCGCGACCACGTCGCCGATTTCGTGGCGAAGTACGCCGGTCAGTATATCCTACTGCAGGAGCGCGAGGTCAAGTGGCACGACACCTCCAGCGTCCTCAACGTGAGCCGCCGCCAGCTCGCCGGCGAGAACCCCGACGAGGCGATGTGGCTCAAGTATGTCGACCCCGACGAGGCCGAGGGCGAGCATTACGAGGTCTACGAGCAGACGTTGGAGCGGCTGCAGGCAATGGAGGCGGCTGGGGCGTAACGAGTAACGAGTGATGAGAGCTGAGGAGGTACGTATGTCCGATAGGCCGTGGCGCGGGAGCTTTGCTATTCCGATGACGCCGTTCGATGAGGACGATCGCATCGACGTGGAGGTGCTGGCAGCCGAGATCGAGTTCTGCATCGAAAGTGGCGTGGGCGGCATTCCCACCCCGCTCATGGTCAGCGAGTTCCGGCTGCTCTCTGAGGACGAACGCCGGCTGATGATGCGCGTCGCCGTCGAGGTCAGCGCGGGACGGGTGCCGGTCATCGCCAACGTCGCGGCGGTCAACACGCCGCTCGCCGTCAGCTATGCCGAGTTCGCTCAGGCCCTGGGCGTCGACGGCGTTATCGCGATGCCGCCCTACATCCACAGGCCCGATTTCGACACCATCTACGCCTACTACCAAGCGATCTCCAACGTCGTCGACGTCCCGGTGTGGATCCAGAACGCCAGCGTCGCTGCGATGTCGCCGGCCCAGCTCGTTCGACTCTGCGAGGAGATCGAGCATGTCAGCTGGGTTAAGGAGGAGGTCCCCCCGAGCCACAAGAACATCACCGCCCTACTGGACCAGCAGAGCCCTGCCGTCAAGGGCGTGATGGGGGGCGGCGGGGGTCGCCCCATGTTCGCGGAGCACGCCCGCGGCGCGGCGGGCAACGTGCACGCATGCCAGTTCTGCGACGTCGTGCAGCGGGTGTGGGAGCTCCTGGATGACGGCGAGACCGAGGCTGCAGGCGACCTCTTCGAACACCTGCTGCCCTCCCTTATGCTGGAGGGCATGATGGGCATGGCCTACGCCAAGGAGATCATGATCCGTCGCGGCGTCTTCAAGAACCACCGCGTCCGCGGCAGCAGCCGCCCCTTGGACGCCCGCGACATGGCCGAAATCGACCGCACCTGGGAGCGCATCCAGCCCTACCTCATCTGGAACCAATAGGCAAATCCAAAGGAGCCCACGATGGCAGAGTCCGACGATGTCAAGCTGAACCGGATGGAGGACGCAATCACCACCTTCTCGCGCCCCTCCGACCTCAGAATCACCGACCTGAGGACGGCGACAGTCTGCTCCAACTATGACTACCCGATCATCCGCATCGACACCAACCAGGGTGTCTATGGGATCGGCGAGGTGCGCGATGCGGGCCACCGCGAGAACGCCCTGCAGTTCAAGAGCATGCTGCTGGGGAAGAACCCCTGCAACATCGACATGATCTACCACACGATCAAGCAGTTCGGGGCTTTCGGTCGTGAGGGCGGCGGCGTCTCCGGCATCGAGATCGCGCTGATGGACCTGATCGGCAAGGTCTATGGCATCCCCTGCTACCAGCTCCTGGGCGGCAAATACCGCGACAAGATCCGCATCTACGCCGACACGCCCGAGCCCGACGAGCCCACGCCTGAGGCCTACGCCGAGCGCGTTCTGAGCCGCAAGGAGATGGGACTCACCTTCATCAAGTTCGATGCACGCCTGCAGGCCCTGCAGGAGATCCCGGGCGCGACGGTGGGCACCCCTACCAAGTTCGAGTACCCTATTGACGCGCGTTCGCGCGCCGCCGGCACCGGTCAGGTCCTCAAGATCACCGAGAGGGGCTTCGAGAAGCTCGCCGAGATCGTGGCGCTGGTCCGTGAGACCGTCGGCTGGGATGTCTCACTCTGTATCGACCACTACGGGCACGGCTACCTGACCGTCAAGGAGGTCATCAAGCTCGCCCACTATCTGGAGCCCTATGCCCTGGCGTGGATGGAGGATCCGATGCCCTCGCAGGATATGTGGGGTCACAAGCGCGTCACCGACGCGGTGAACGTGCCCATTGCCGGAGGCGAGGACCTCTATCTATGGGATCAGTTCCGTCCCTTCATCGAGAACCGCGCGGTGGACATCATCCACCCTGACCTCCTGACCTCGGGCGGGATGTCGGAGACCAAGCGCATCGCCGACTACGCCGAGCGCTACGGCATCCCCACCGCGCTGCACTTCGCCGGCTCGCCGATCGCCTTCATGGCCAACCTACATACCGCAGCGGCGCTACCGAGCTTCGTGGCGCTCGAGCACCATGGCCTCGACCTTCCCTTCTGGAACGACCTGGTCACCGGCATGGAGCAGCCCTACCTGGTCGACGGCTACGTGACGGTGCCCGACAAGCCCGGCCTTGGCGTCGATCTCAATCTGGAGGGGATCGAGGCAAATCTCCGTCCTCCGAGCGGCCTTTTCGAGCCCACCGACGAGTGGAACACGCCCAAGCTCGGTTTCTGGCAACCCGACCGCCGCTGGGACAAGTAACATTGGACGACCCACAACTGACAACTGGAGTCTACCTATGTCGATGACACTGACCATCCTTGGAACCGGCGCCGCCGAAGCCATCCCCGATCCCTTCTGCAGCTGCCGCGTCTGCGAGACGGCACGCCGCGAGGGCGGACCCCACGTGCGCGCCCGGGCGACGGCCCTGGTGAATGACGACCTGCTGATCGATCTCGGTCCCGACCTGCTGACCTCGGCCAATGCAGCGCGTTGCTATCTCGGCAACCTACAGACCCTCCTGATCACCCACCGCCACTCGGATCACTGGCTGCCGCAGAACCTCTACTGGCGCAAGCCCGGCTTCACGCCGACGGAGATGGCGCCCTTGACCATCTACGGTCCCGCCGATGCGCTGAGCGACATCACATCCGAGTTGGCGGAATCCGCCCACTTCTCGTGGCAGGCGGTGACGGCGGGCGACCGCTGGACGGCAGGCCCCTATACGATCACCGCGATCCCCGCCACGCACGGCGGCGGCATGCTGGAACCGCTGCTCTATGTCATCGAGCAGGAGGGCCGGCGGCTCTTCTACTCCACCGACACCGGACCCTATCACGAGGCGGCGTGGGAGCTTTTGCGCTCGTTGGCGCCGCTCCACCTGATCGTCCTGGATGCTACCTCGGGGCTGGGATCGGGCGGCGAGGCCCACCACGGCATAGCCCAGTTCTGGGCGACGCGTGAGCGTATGATCAAAGAAGGTCTCCTCGTGCCGGGGACGACCGCTATGGTGGCCCACCACTTCTCCCACAACGGTGGTCTGACGCACGACGAGCTCGTCGACCGTTACGGAGAGCACGATGTCGCCGTCGCCTACGACGGCATCGCCCTGGACGTCTAGTGTACAACCTGCAAACCGATCTACAGCTAACCACCGCCCACGCGGAGGCCATCCTCACGGCGTGGTTGGGGAGGAGCGCGCGGGATACGGAGCCCGTGAGCTGCACTGCCATCGAGCCCTTGAGCGGCGGTATGATCAACACGGTCCTGAGGCTTCGCTTCGATCGTGAGCCCTACACCGCGGTCATCAAGCTCAACCAGCCGGGCACCCCGTTTGCCTCGGAGGCACGCATCCTGCGCCGCCTCCACGAGACCGGTTTCCCCTGTCCCGCGGTCTACCTCGTCGACGATCGCGCCAAGATCGTGCCCTACACCTTCCTCCTGCTCGAGACGTTGCCCGGCACGAGCCTGCACGAGGTGCAGCTCGCGCCGCCGGATCGCGACCGCGTGGAGCGCGAGCTCGCCGGGGCCCTCGTCGCGCTCCACGGTCAGACACGCACGACCTTCGGCCCCATCGGCGAGACCGGGTCGATGTCCTGGGTCGATGTCCTGATGCCCGATCTACACGCTATTCGTGCGCGACCCGAGATCGACACCCGCCTCTCCGACGCCGTCCTGGCAGACGTCGATCGTGCGATCGAGCTGGCACCAGGGATCCTCCAGGATCAGGGCCCCCCGACGCTGATCCACGGGGACATCTGGGCCGCGAACGTCATCGTTCACGAAGCGGACGACGGCTGGCACCTCTCCGGTCTCGTCGATCCCAGCTCGCAATACGCCGATGTGGAGATGGAGTTGGCCTACCTGCGCAGCTTCAACGGTCGCTGGGACGGCCTCTTTGAGGCCTACACCACCCACCGCCCCCTCCGGCCCGGCTATCTGCAACGTTGGCGCGTCTACTGGCTGCGCACCTATCTGATCCACGTCTGGCTCTTTGGGGATCAACACTACCGTGACGTGACGGCGGACGTCGCATCCCAGATCGTCTCCGCCTCTACCGATGGGCTGCCCCTGACAGATCTCAAGGGGAAAGGCGACTAGAGATGAGCAAAGATGAATCCCAAACAGGCACCCCGACCATTCGCCCCACTGTTATCATCGTCGGCCTGCTCCTGCTGGCCGTCATCCTGCTGACGCCGGTGAAGGGCTGGCTCAATCAGATTCCCTACATCTGGCACGTGCTCTACCCGCTGCTGACGCTCTTCGCCGGCTACCTTGTGGTGAGCGCCACACAGTCTAGCGAGAACCCGCTCGCCATCGGCAAGTGGGCGATTCTTCTGATCGCTGCCGCCTGCGCCTCGATCCACGTTCTCTTCGACGTGCCGCGGATCTTCTTCACGTTGAGTCGTGCCGGCGCCATCGTCTTCATCGCCGCTGAGGTGGCCCACTCGCTTCTCGAGAGCCTTGCCGATGGTGTCGATCAGGAGCCGGCTTAGGAGCAACACAGTGAAGATCACGGGAATTGAGCCGATCGTTGTCGCGGTCACAGACCGTGGCGATTGGGTCTTCGTGCTGGTCCATACCGACGCGGGGATCACAGGGCTGGGCGAGGCCAGCCACAGCCTGAATGATGCGCTCCTGGTGGCGACGCTCAAGGACTTTGAGTCGCGCCTCATCGGCAGGTCGCCGGCGGCGATCCGCGAGCTGTGGCAGAGCCTCGCCGGTGTCCAGGGCGGGCGCATCACCCACACGGCGCTGAGCGCCATCGAGCAGGCGCTCTGGGACATCCTGGGACAGCACCTTGGCGTGCCCATCCACGCGCTCTTCGGCGGCACGCTGCGCCGGGAGATCTGTCTCTACGCCAACATCAACCGTCACGTCCGCGACCGCTCGCCGGAGGGTTTTGCCCGCGCGGCACAGGCTGCGGTTGCCGAGGGCTTCAGCGCCGTCAAACTCGCACCGTTCGATGAGCTGCGTGCACCCGACCATGTGCGCACGGGACCCGGGGCGGCGTGGCAGCCCGGTGTGGCGCGGATACGTGCCGTGCGCGAGGCCATCGGTCCCGCCATCGATCTGGCGGTCGACTGCCACGGACGTATGGAGGCCTCAGAAGCGATCCAGGTGGGGCGTGAGCTCGCGGATTGCACCCTTCTCTGGTACGAAGAACCGGTGCGGCACACCTTTCCCGATCAGCTCGCCCACGTTACGCACAACGTCCCGATGCCCACAGCCTCGGCAGAGAGTATCTTCGCCGTAGAGGGCTTCCGCCCTTTCCTGCTTGAGCGCGTCGTGGACGTCCTGATGCCCGATGTCAAGCACTGCGGCGGACTTGCCGAGCTCAAGGCCATCGCCGAAGCAGCTCGCCTGAACCAGCTCCTCATCGCGCCCCACAACCCCTCCGGACCGGTGGCAACGGTCGCGACGGCCCACGTTGCGAGCACCCTCCCCAACTTCCTCATCCTGGAGTTCGCCTGGGGCGAGGTCGACTGGCGCACGGACCTGATCACGCCGCGCGAACCGCTGCACAAGGGCATCCTGCAACTCTCCGACGCGCCGGGACTCGGCTATCAACTGAATATGAAGGAGGTGAACGCTCATCGACGTGAGGTGCCGACAACCACGGATTCGACCAAAGTACGGACGTGACGGCGCCCTGCGGGTTGCCGTTTATTACTATTGAGAGTATACTTAACCTGTAAACCACAAGGCTCCACATCAACGCAGATCGGGAGGACACGCATAATGGCTGTTGTGACTCAAGCAAAGACATTAACGTATCAGGAACGTATTGATCAGTTGCGCGAGACCAAGCTCGCTCAAACTCGCGAAAAGCAAGAGATCATCGGCTCGATGGATCACGATGACTGGGCGTTGATCCTGCCGCCGGCTGATCGGCGCAAGATCGTCAAGGCGATGAGCACGTCGGGTATGCCCATCACCGACTGTCTCCTGGAGGGCTACGAGCCCAAGAGCAACCACCCCAGTGGGGGTTTCTTCGGCCCCAAGGCCGTGGGCGAGAACTTCGGCGCCCTACTTGAGGCGCACCCCGTCTACATCGACCCGGTGAGTTCCTTGGCGGGCGGTTACATGGTCAACTTCTCCTCCTACCGCAAGCCCGGATGGAACCCCGACTTCAACGTCGCGGAACTCAGGCCCGATCTTGCCGAGGCGCACAAGACCTACCAACTCCTACCGGGCATCGG
>CAZYYC010000219.1:0-7531 GCA_964650935.1 uncultured Anaerolineales bacterium | reverse complement strand
AGTTCTCCTTGACCCACGACCACGCGACGTCGAACTCCACCGGATCGTAGATCTCCTCCTCGAAGCGCCGCACGAACTCGCTCATGTCAACGAACTCGGCGCGCATCCCCAGATAGCGCTCGAAGAGCGCGGGGTCGACGATCGAGCCCGCGATGCCCATCGACACGCTGCCCATCGAGACGTAGGACTTGCCGCGCATCCGTGCCGTTGCCAGACCGGCGCGAGCGAAGCGGAGCAGTTTCTCCTGTACGTCGGCAGGGATCGAGTTGTCTCCCGCATCCTGCACGTCGCGACCGTAGATGGTGAATGCCGGTAGCCCCTTCTGCGTGTGGGCCGCGCTCACAGCCGCCAGATAGACGGCGCCCGGACGCTCCGTGCCGTTGAAGCCCCAGATGGCCTTGGGGACAAGGGGATCCATATCCATCGTCTCGGACCCATAGCACCAACAAGGGGTCACCGTCAAGGAGACCCCGACATTCTCCTTGCGGAACTTCTCCGCTGCCAACGCTGCTTCGGCGACCCCCCCAATGCAGCGGTCAGCGATCACACACTCAACAGGCAAGCCATTGGCGTGGCGCAGGTTCTCGCTCAGGAAGCGAGCGACGTTCTGAGCCATGCTCATCGTCTGCTCCTCAAGCGACTCCCTGACCCCCCGTCGACGTCCATCAATGGTCGGGCGGATGCCGATCTTGGGCATGTCACCGATCAGCCGATTCGTTGGTTCGTTGACCTTCATATCTGTTACGCTCCTCTTTGTGTCTATGACAGACCTGGTGTCTATGACAGACCTGTCGTGAATAAGCGCATCCCACACACCGGGTGCGTGATAACCCTACCGCCAGAGATGACAACGTTACCATATCCTGCAGAAACAGATATCGAGAGCCTGGCGACTGACCTTCGATGTCCCTATTTAAGCACTACCCCAGCGCGATGTCAAACGGCTTTCTAGGACGATCGCGTTTGATCTTCCGGGAAGCTAGCAGGCCCGTTGCATCGCGCGAGGGCAGGCGTCCGGTGCCCTCTCTGTGGTGAGCGAGGCGCTGCGAGCTTCCCGGAAGAATGTACGAGCACCGAGACCCTATTGATCTGCAGGAAGCTCCCAGGGCTGCTCTGCCTCGACCTCGAAGGTGGCGAAGCTGCCCGCAGCCCCGGTCCCCGGCTGCCCCCCACCGGCGAAGAGATGGAAAGCCCCCGGCTCGATCACGCGGCGCCCGTCATCAAGGATGAGGCTCATCTGCTTGGGCGATACGGTGAAGCTGACCTGCCGGGTCTCACCGGGGTCCAGATGGATGCGCTGGAAGCCCACCAACTGCTGGACGGGCACGGGCACCGAGGCCACCTGATCCTTGAGGTAGAGCTGGACCACTTCATCCCCGGCGCGCTCACCGGTGTTCTCCACCCCCACGCTGACCGTGAGCTCCGTGCCGGGCCCGATGACCGCATTGCTCAGGACGGGCGGGCTGTAGGCAAAGGTCGTGTAGCTCAGCCCGTGACCGAAGGGATAGAGCGGCACGCCCCGGAAGTAGCGGTAGGTGTGGCCCTCCATCGCGTAGTCGCGGAAGGGCGGCAGATCGTCGACCGAGCGATAGAAGGTCACGGGCAGCCGCCCCGCGGGGTTGTAGTCCCCGAAGAGCATATCAGCCAATGCCGTGCCGCCCTCCTCTCCAGGATACCAGAGCTCCACCACAGCCTGAGCGTGCTCGTCGGCCCAGTTGACCGCCACCGCGCTGCCGTTCATCAGCACGACGACCAGCGGCTTGCCGGTCTCGTGCAACGCCTTGAGCAGCTCCTCCTGCACGCCGGGCAGCGCGATATCCTCGCGATCGCCCCGACTGTGCTCACCCCCCTCCACGCCCTCCTGCTGGCCCTCCTCACCCTCGATCAACTGAGAGATGCCGACGACGGCGACAATCACGTCGGCGTCTTTCGCGATGGCGACCGCCTCCTCGAAGCCGGAGCGATCCTCGCTGCGGATCTCGCAGCCCTTGGCGTAGGCAACCTCCGCTGCGTCACCCACCTTGCGCCGAATGCCCTCCAACGGTGTTACCGAGGAGGACGGGAAGCCGTTATAGTTGCCCAGCAGCACAGTGGGATCGTCCGCGTTCGGCCCCACGACGGCGATCTTCTTCAGATCCCGCGGCAACGGTAGGACGTCATCGGCGTTCTTCAGCAGCACGATGGAGGCCTGTGCCATCTTGAGGGCCAGCGCCCGGTGCTCGTCGGAATCATTGACCTCGATGGGAATCGCCGCATAGGGCACACGCTCAGGCGGATCCAACATGCCCAGGAGGAAGCGCGCGGTAAAGAGCCGCGACACGGCGAGGTCGATGGTCTCCTCGTCGATCAGCCCCTTCTCAACGGCGAGCAACAGCGCCCGATAGACCCGCCCGCAGTTGAGTTCGCAGCCGTTCTTGACCGCCATAGCGGCTGCCTCCTCGGGCGTCTCGACCACTTGATGATGAGCGTAGATGTCGAGAATCGCGCCACAGTCCGACACGACATAGCCATCAAAGCCCCACTCATCGCGCAGGATCTTCTGCAACAGCGTGGTGCTCGCACAGCAGGGTTCCCCATTGGTTCGATTGTAGGCCCCCATCACCGAATAGACCCCCGCTTCCCGCACGGCTGCCTCGAAAGCGGGCAGGTAGGTCTCGCGCCGGTCGCGCTCATCGGCCTCGGCGTTGAAGTGATGGCGCTCGTGCTCCGGACCGCTGTGCACGGCGTAGTGTTTGGCCGTCGCGACGGTCTTGAGGTAGGTGGGATCGTCGCCCTGCAATCCTTCGATAAAGGCCACGCCCATACGAGCCGTCAGATACGGACATTCACCATAGGTCTCCTGACCGCGGCCCCAGCGCGGATCACGGAAGATGTTGATGTTGGGGGTCCAGAAGGTGAGCCCGTAGTACTGCTCCACGTCCCCGTGTTCATTCAGCGCATCGTGGTGTTTGGCACGCGCCTCGTCGGAGATGGCAACTGCCGTGCGGTGCAGCAGTTCCGTGTCCCAGGTCGCCGCCATCCCGATCGCCTGAGGGAAGACCGTCGCAATGCCGGCCCGGCCCACCCCGTGGAGACACTCGTTCCACCAGTTATAGGCTGGGATACCCAGCCGTCGGATCGCGGGCGCCTCGTGCACCATCTGCGAGATCTTCTCCTCCAGCGTCATCCGCGACACCAGGTCGCGCACGCGCACCTCGACCGGCTGATCGGGATCCAGGTACAGATCGTCATAGGTATGAGATGCAGACGTCACCATCAACTTACCTCCTAATCATGGATTTCAAGCGTGCAACGCACCCCTTGATCGAGAACTCATCTCCCCTCAGCGTGCCATCCTACCGGCTGCGCACTATCCGCCCTCGATGGCGGGCACAAATCTGATCTCGCTCTCGTCGACGACACGCTGATAGAGCCCCCGCCGCGAGAGCTTTCCATCGATCACCACCGCCAGCGTCCCCGCCAGCGCATCGCCTTCACACAGCCGCGCCCGAACGCCCGGATACCTTTCATCCAGCGCCGCTATGACGTCACGCACCGTCCGACCCGGCACCTCGACGCGAGCCTTGCCCTGAGTCAGGTCGCGCATCAACAGTGGGATAACGACGGTTGCCATAGGGACACATCAACCAACGGACCCGTCTCAGTCCGGAGATCGGTGAGTGAGCGAAAGAGCATCCAGGTGAACAGGGAACGGCGGTTAGGGAATCCGGAATCGAGTATCGAGTATCCGGTATCCAGCATTCGCCTCCGAGCCGTCGTCATCCGCCATCAGATCCTTCCCAGCGCCTCCAGGACACGCGCCGGCGTCATGGGCAGCTCGTAGACGCGGGCGCCGACAGCTTGGTAGATCGCCTCGGCAATCGCAGCCGGCGGCGGCATAATGGGCACCTCGCCCACGCCCCGCGCACCGAAGGGATGTCCGGGATAGGGCACCTCGACGAGGAGGGTCGCGATAGGCGGGATGTCAAGCGTCGTGGGCAGCTTGTAATCGAGAAGGTTCGGATTACGCATCCGTCCCTGCGCATCCACATCGTATCCCTCGAAGAGAGCCCAACCGATGCCCTGCGCGGCGCCGCCCTGGAGCTGCCCCTCGACCTGAAGAGGATTAATCGCTCTGCCGACGTCCTGCACGACCGTATAGCGAAGAAGCGTGACCTTGCCGGTCTCGGGGTCGACCTCCACATCGACAATGTGGGTCCCGAACGAGGCGCCCCAATCCTGGACGTCGACGTTGCCCACACCGGTCACGGTGTTCCCCGTCTCCGGCAACAGCCCGGCCAGTTCGGCAAAGCTGAGGGAGCGCTCACCGCAACGGAACGTGGCATTGACGAAGGCGACCTCCGCCGCATCGACCTCCCATATCTCGGCGGCGCGGGCCCGCATCTGATCGATCACGTCGTGGGCCGCCCTCACGGCGGCGTGCCCCGTGGCGACGGTCGTGCGGCTGCCGGCGCTCACGTCGGCGTAGCCGATCGCGTCGGTGTCTCCCACCGTGGCCCTGACCCGATCGAGCGGCAGGCCCAGCACCTCAGCAGCCTGCATCGCCGTGCTGGTGCGCGTGCCGGTGATGTCGACCGAGGCCGTCACCAGGGCGACCGTACCGTCGGGATTGACGGTGAGGGTGACGCTGGAGCGCGCGCCCCAGTTGCCCCAGAAGGCATGCGCGACACCACGTCCACGATTCGGGCCATCCAACGGCGTGATCATATGCGGATGGGACTGAGTCGCCTCGAGGACCTCGATAGCGCCGATATGCCGGTGAACCGAGCCGTCGATCGTCTCGGCGCCGTCGCGGACGCTGTTGCGCAGGCGGAAGGCCAGAGGATCGAGACCCAACGTGTCCGCCAGTTCGTTGATGACCGCCTCCACCGCAAAGCAGGCAGGCGTGGCACCCGGCGCACGATAGGAGTCGACTTTGGGTCGGTTGACCACCACGTCATAGCCCTCGATTGTCCCATGGGGGATGTCATAGGGGCCGAACATCACGTGTGCCGCCGATCCCACAGGCGAACCGGGATAGGCGCCGGCCTCGTAGATGAGCGTCGCCGACGCGGCCGTGATCATCCCCTCCCGCGTCGCGCCCATCTTGACGCGGATCACCGTGCCGGGTGAGGGACCGGTGCCGACAAAGGTCTCGTAGCGTGACATCACCACCTTGACCGGACGGCGTGCCTTGCGTGCCAGCAGTGCCGTGACGGTGTCGATGAAACTGCTGTTCTTGCCGCCGAATGCCCCACCGACCTCCATCGGGATGACCCGTACCTGGGACATCGGCAGATCCAGCAGCGCCGTCACGTGATCGCGGACGGCAAAGGAGCCCTGCGTCGTTGCGTAGATCGTGAGGTGACCGTGGTCATCCCAAACCGCCGTCGAGGCGTGAGGCTCGAGGTAGCCCTGATGCACCGTTCGTGTGCGGAGCTCACGCTCGACGATCACGTCCGCCGCGGCAAAGCCGGCCTCGGGGTCACCTTTCACCTGGCGGAAGGTGGACGCAACGTTGGTCGGCGCGTCTCCCGTCCCGGCAAGAGAGCGTGTCCGGAGGTGGTCGTGCAGGATCGGAGCACCGGGCTGCATGCTCTCAAGAACGTCCACAACAGCCGGAAGCACCTCAAACGTCACGTCGATCAGCGCCAACGCCGCTTCGGCGATGGTCGGCGTGCGCGCCGCCACCGCTGCAATGGGGTGCCCCACGTAGAGGACCTTGTCACTCGCCAGGACACGGTCGCGTGCTTGTTGTCGCTCAAGCGCTGCTGCGTCCCCGGCGTCGAGCGGCGGCAGATCGGCTGTCGTGACCACGGCAAAGACACCGGGAAGCGCCTCGGCGCGACGGGTATCCAGCGAGAGAATACGGGCGTGAGCGTGCGGGCTCCGCAACACGCGCCCGACCAGCATGCCGGGCACCTGCACGTCCGTTGCGAAGCGAGCCCGTCCGGTCACCTTCTCCGCCGCATCCGTGCGCACCGCACGTGTCCCGACGACAGAGAGCTCCTGGGTTGCTGCCGGCGTGCGCTTGTCGCTCATTGCCCTGCCTCCCGCATCTCACGCGCAGCACGTTGCACGGCCCGCACGATCTTGTCATAGCCGGTGCATCGGCAGAGATTGCCGGCAAGCCAACCACGGATCTGCGCCTCCGTCGGGTCTGGGTTGCCATCCAACAGCGCTTTGCCCGCCATGAGCATCCCCGGCGTGCAATAGCCGCATTGCAAAGCGTCCTCGGCGATGAAGGCCCGCTGTAGTGGGTGGAGCCCACCCCAATCGGCCAAGCCCTCGACCGTGGTGACCTCGCGACCCTCGATCTCGACGCCCAGGACGAGGCACGAGTTGACCAGCCGTCCGTCAAGCAGGACGCTGCACGCCCCGCAGTTCCCATCGTTGCAGCCTTCCTTAGCCCCCGTCAACCCCAGGATATCGCGCAGACAGCTCAAGAGGCTCTGATGAGGCTCACAAAGGAACTCGACCGGCTCACCATTGATCGTCGCCGAGACCATCGTCTTACCGCTCGCCGCCGTTGCCATCATGAGACCCTCTCCTTCGCCCGCGCCGCTGCCTTGCGCAGCGAACGCTCCACCAGGACGCCCACGAGGTGGCGCCGCTGGGCAGCGGTACCCCGCGTGTCGTCGATCGGACGAGTTGCCTCCCTCGCCACCGCAGCAGCCCGCGCAAACGCCTCATCCGTGGGCGCGGCGCCGATCAACACCGCACCGGCCTCGGCGGCGAGGAGCGGCGTCGGCGCTACAGCAGCTAGCGCAACCCGGGCATCGACAATGCCGGCACCGTCATCGGTCAGCCTCAGCCAGGCCCCTGCACCGGCGACCGCGATGTCCATCTCGCCCCGCGGGATCATCCGCACGTAGGCAGCGCCGGCGTGCGGCAGGGGCGGCGGCAGGCGAAGCGCGACGACGATCTCGCCCCGACCGAGCACCGTCCTACCGGGTGCCGTACAGAACGAAGCCACCGGAACCCGGCGTCGCCCGGCAGGCCCTGCGATCACGGCTTCGGCCCCCAGCGCGATCATCGCCGAAATCCCATCCCCGCTGGGGGCCGCATTGCAGAGATTGCCGCCCAAGGTCGCGCGCTGCTGAATGGCGGTCCCGCCGATAATGGTCGCGGCATCGAGGAGTCCCGGATAATGCTCACGCACCGCAGCGTGCTCCGTGAGCTCAGCACAGGTCACCGCGGCGCCGAACGTCAGGCCCACGCCGGCATCATAGGTCACTCTGCAAAGCTCGGGGATGCGCTTCAGGTCCACCAGCAGATCGAGATCGAAACGCCCCTGGCGCAGCTGCACCAGGATATCCGTGCCGCCCGCGAGCGGACGCGCACGACCCTCCCGGTCGGCAAGCAGCGCTACAGCAGCATCGACCGAGGTCGGCGCCTCATAGGCAAAGGGTTTCATCGCCACGTCACCTCCTTGTTCGAACGCCCTCTATGGTATACCAAATAGCCAGCGCGCGCCAGCGACGAGGGCCATACCGGTTACGACGGCGCCGAAGAGGCTCCTTGTCCGCCACGCGACGATGAAGGTCGGGAT
>CAZYYC010000218.1:0-7609 GCA_964650935.1 uncultured Anaerolineales bacterium | reverse complement strand
CCCGAAATCCACCCTGTCGGTCGGAAAGTTTGGGGTCTCTGAGAGATCCTCCGCCGTAATATCGCCTTCCTCAGCCAACTGGGTCAGATCGATCAGGAGGGGGTTGCCCGCCAGGGCCGAGAAGCAGGCGTAGGGCGAATCACCATAGCCCGTGGGACCCAGAGGCAGGATCTGCCAGAGCGACTGCCCGCTCTCGACCAACAGGTCCACAAAAGCTAGGGCCTGCTTTCCGAGTTCGCCGATGCCGTGCTTTCCGGGAAGGGATGTCGGGTGCATCAAGATACCAGCAGACCGTGAGAAGCGCATGCTGACTCTCTCCTTTCAGATATGCCAGCGGCACTGCCGGACCGCTCGTGCCGGTGAAGGCTAAAGGTGCAGAGGCCACCAGAGGTCATTCAATGGGGCGGCTACACTGCTTCTACTATAGTGCTAAAGTTGGGCCGATGCAAACAGTTGCCCCAAACGAAATGTTGACCTATTGAAGATGTTGTGACTATCTTTGTTTGACAATACGCGAGGACTATGTTATACTACCACAGACATAGATGTATAGATTAACTAGATGACGAAGTGAGATCACTATGAGTCGAGATGAACCTATTTACAATATCGGTGTGGTCGCCAGGATGACCGACATCCCCGCAGCGACTCTCCGCGTATGGGAGCGGCGGTACGGTTTTCCCGATACGGCTCGCACAGAAGGAGGGCATCGGCTTTACAGCGAAGCGGATGTGCAGCGTCTGCGGTGGGTCAAAGCGCGCATCGATGAGGGCATGCAGACGCGCCAAGCGGTTCGCGCGCTCAGGTCCTGGGAAGAGGAAGGATCGCCTGCCGATCCCGGGCTGTTGATCACCGAGTCGAGGTCCGCGAACGGCAGCGCCCCTCATCTTGATGAGAGGGTGGCTGCCGATTCCTATGTTGAGGTGCTGCAGCAGCGGCTGCTTGATACACTGGTCGATCACGACACATCGCGTGCGGACGATCTGTTCGCAGAAGCCCTGGCGCTCTTCTCTCCGGAGGCGGTTATGCTGCATATGATCCGACCGACGCTGCAGGAGATCGGGGATGGGTGGGCACGCGGCGACATCGAGGTCGGCACGGAGCATCTGGCGACCGATTATCTCCGTCAGCGCCTGCAGCCCTGGCTTCGAGGCGGACCGCCATCCTTCTCTGTGCCGCCGACGGTGCTCGCTTGCGCTCCCGGCGAGTATCACGACGGAAGCCTGATGATCTTCGCGGCGCTACTGCGTCGTCGCCGCTGGCCCGTGAGCTATCTGGGACAGTCGATTCCTCTGCCCGATCTCGCCTCTTTCGTCGAAAGGGTGCAGCCCATCGCGATCGTGACCGTGGCGATGACTGAGGCGCCTGCCGATGCTTTGACCCATTGGCCCGAGGCCTTTCCGGGGATTGTCGAGACCGGGCGACCGATCTTCGCCTATGGTGGGCTCGTCTTCAATCAGGCGCCGGAGTGGCGCGCCAAGGTTCCCGGCCTCTTCCTGGGGGCCACGTTGACGGAAGGCATCGAGACGCTAGAGCGCATCTTGCGGCGCACGACCCGGCTGGCCGATTAGCTCTCTCGAGATCGATCGGGCTAGAGCAACGTCCGGCGATCCGGAAGCTGTCCCGGCTCGAGTAGATACAGAACCTCTTCAAAGCCCTCCGCCGACAAGGCGGTGGGCTTGACTCGCCGCAGCCTCTGAAGGGCTAGGCCCGGCTCCTCACCACGGTAGGTAATCAAGTATCCCGCTAGAATGGCGCCCGTCCTATCCTGCCCGGCGTGACAGTGGACGAGCGTGGGCCTTCGCTCGTTAAGTTGTTCGTCGATGTAGGCCCAGATCGGCAGGGCCTGATAGATGAAAGCCTTACGCATACTCTGAGAGAACAGCGTTACCGGCGGCAAACTCGCTCGATAGTGGGTCAGCCCGTAACTTGTCAGATCCTCGATGGTCTCCTCAGCTGCCAAGGAGATCACCGTCCTCAGCCCTCCCGCGTAAAGCTCTGCTGGATTCCATGGCCGAAGGACGGGGCCCGGTCTCCCGGCAAGCAACCCGTTGATGACCCAGTAGACGTGGTCCATAGACGCCATTCTAGCCGTCGGGCGTAGGATGTCAAAGCTTAAGCACGAGAACTCGCAGGACGAGTTTTGCGAATTTGGCAAACTTATCTATTCAAGTACTTGACAAGATATGAACATACCGCTATAATATGGACAAATGATGAACCTGGTGCTCAGGAAGTGAGCCAAGAGAAGTGGGAACCATCAGATTGCGTAACCCAATATCTATAGTTGGAGGTTTGAGATGAAACGCTTGCTGTCGTTGGCTTCGGTTCTGGTGCTGGCATTGGCGATGGTCGTTCCGGTGATGGCGGAGGGTGGCCCGCGTGTTCGCGCCGTTCACGCCTCTCCCGATGCGCCCGCAGTGGATGTGTGGGTGGATGGCGCACCTGCATTCACAAATGCACCCTTCAAGGGGGTCACGGCCTACGCCGAGCTCGCTCAGGGGATGCACAATTTTCAGATTGTCCCGGCGGGCGCGACTGAGCCCGTCGTGATCGAGGCGGATCTCGATCTACAGAACAATACGGATTACACGATTGTCGCTCTGAACGAGTTGGCCTCTATCGAGCCCCTCGTGTTGGTCGATAACAACTCGCTGCCTGCCGCCGGCAAGGCACACGTCCGCTTCGTGCACGCGTCTCCTGATGCCCCGGCCGTGGACATCGCTGTAACGGGTGGCCCGGTGCTCTTCGGTGGCGTATCCTTCAAGGGCGTTGGTGACTATCTGCCCGTAGATGCCGGTACCTATGACCTTGAGGCGCGCATCGCGGGCACCGAGACAGTAGCCCTGAGTCTGCCCGGCATCACCCTGCGCGAGGGGACTGTCTACACGGTCTATGCGATGGGCTTCGCTGGTGGAGAGCCGGCGCTGACCGCGGTGATCAGTGTCGACGCGCAAATGCAGCCGACGGTCCTGCCCGCGACGGGTGACGGCAACGTGACCTTGCTGATCGGTCTTGGGATCTCGCTTCTCGGCCTGCTGGGTCTGACCACCGGTTATCGGAAGTTGGCTCCGCGGCGCATCGCGAAGTAAGCGCAGTCGGATTACATCGTCGTACTAGCTAGGCGCGTGGCGAAGGTGTCCCCCCTCACCTTCGCCACGCGCTGTTGAATTGAGAGGCGTCATCATGCGAACAACCCTCTGGTGGATACGCAGGGACCTGCGCTTGGCGGACAATCAGGCGCTTGCCTCTGCACTTCGGGGTGCAGATCAGGTGATTCCGGTCTTCGTCCTGGATCCGGTGCTGCTTGCCTCGCCATATGTTGGGGAGAAGCGGCTCGCCTTTCTCTTTGAGGGTCTGCGCATCTTGGATGCCGACCTTCGCGTGCACGGTAGCTATCTTGTCGTGCGTCGCGGTGACCCGGTCACGATGCTGGAGGAGCTGGTCGAGGAGACCGGCGCCGCGATGGTGTATGCCGAGAGGGACGTGTCCCCCTACGCCACACGCCGCGACGCAGCCGTAGGGCGGCGGGTGCCACTGCGCCTGAGCCATGGATTGACCGTTCACCCGCCCGAAGCTGTATGCAAGGCCGATGGCGATCCCTACGTCGTCTACACGCCCTATAGCCGTACCTGGAAGACATTGCCGTTACCTTCGCGGGGGGAACTGCTCCCCGCCCCTGACGCGATCCCCACGCCGAGACACCTGGCCTCGGAGCGGATCCCAGAGTCACCTCGGCTGGAGTTGCCCTTCGCACCAGGAGAGTCCGCGGCCCAACGGCGGCTGATGGCCTTTGCGGAGGCCCAGATGCACGCATATGACAGGTTAAGGGACTGCGTGGATCTCGATGCAACGTCTGGCCTCTCTCCGTATCTGCGTTTCGGCATGATCTCGGCGCGGCGTGTAGCGGTGACGGCTCTGGACGCTATGGAGGAAGCTGTGGGGGCAGCCCGACAGGGGGCCGTGACCTGGCTGAACGAGCTCATCTGGCGCGAGTTTTATATCAGCATCCTGATGCACTTCCCTGAGGTCAGGCGGCGGAGTTTCCGTGAGGTCTACCGGCATCTGCTATGGGATAATGATCGCGAGGCGTTTCTCGCTTGGCAGGAGGGGCGCACCGGCTATCCCATTGTGGATGCGGCGATGCGCCAGCTACTGGCGACGGGTTGGATGCATAATCGCGCGCGGATGATCGTCGCTTCCTTCCTGACCAAGGATCTGCTCGTTGACTGGCGTTGGGGTGAGCGCCACTTCATGCAACACCTCATCGACGGGGATCCCGCCGCCAACAATGGCGGGTGGCAGTGGACCGCCGGTACCGGAACGGATGCGGCTCCTTACTTCCGCGTCTTCAATCCCGTCCTGCAGAGCAATCGCTATGATCCGGAGGGTGCGTATATCCGTCGTTGGGTGCCCGAGTTGGCGGACGTTCCGGATGAGGTCATCCATCATCCCTGGACGATGTCGCGAGCGCGGCAGGAGAGGAGCGGGTGCATTGTCGGACTGGATTATCCGGCGCCAATCGTCGAGCACAAGGTCGCCCGTGAGCGAGCGATTGCGGCGTATGACCGGGCACGGGCGCAGCCATCAACACCTATCGGTGGCGTGGATGATGGAGGAGGCTATGAGAACAAGGGTAGCTAGGGTCGGCTCGATTCTGTTGGTGGTGGTCGCACTGGCGCTTGTTGCTTTTGCCCTGTGGGCAAACACGCCACTTTCCCCGTCCGGGGAAGCCCTGGCGGCGCTAACATCGGATGCCGGCGTGGTTGTGATGGAAGGCCCGTGGATCACCTTCCTCCCAGGAGCGGTGCAGAGCTCGACGGGGCTGGTTCTCTATCCCGGGGGACGCGTCGATCCGCGAGCCTATGCACCGCCGGCGCGGGCCCTTGCCGAGCGCGGGTTCGCTGTCGTGATCGTGCCGATGCCGCTGAACCTAGCGGTCCTTGCGCCGGGTCGTGCTGAAGCGGTGATTGCGGCCTATCCCGACATCGAGACCTGGGCCATCGGCGGCCATTCGTTGGGCGGGGCGATGGCAGCGAACTTCGTCAGCCGCCGGCAGGGAATGGTTGACGGTCTGGTTCTCTGGGCCGCCTATCCCGCCGCGGGTGATGATCTGTCAGCGCGAGAGGATGTGGCTGTACTCTCCGTCTATGCGACACGCGATGGATTGATGACGGAGGAGGAGAGGATCGAATCTGTGTCACGGCTGCCGGCGGAGGCATGTTGGGCTGCAATCGAGGGTGGAAATCACGCTCAGTTCGGCGCCTATGGCGCACAACGTGGGGACAACCCCGCAGAGCTGACGGCAGTGGCGCAGTGGGCGCAGATCGTGGAAGCCACAGCGGCTTTTCTCCAGGGGCTGGGGGATTCCGTCTCCGGAACATCCTTCACATGCTTCGAAGGTGAGTCATGATGCGACGTGGTGTCAAGATTCTGCTGGGTAGCGTGGCTGTGCTGATGGTGCTGTTGCTGCTGGGCCCCTTCCTGGTCCCTGTACCGCCTCTCGAGGGAACCGTGGCGCCCGAGGTGTTGGCCGATCCGGATAGCCGCTTCATCGAGGTTGATGGCCTTCGTGTTCACTATAAGCAGATGGGTGAGGGACGTCCTGCATTGTTGTTGCTGCACGGCTTCGGCGCCAGCGCCTTCTCGTGGCGCGAGGTGATGGTGCCTCTCGCCGAGGCAGGGACTGTGATCGCCTTTGACCGTCCCGCCTTCGGCTTGACCGAGCGCCCGATGCGTGATAGTGCCGACTGGCCCGGTTACAATCCCTATAGCTACGAGGCGCAGCCGCGGCTTGTCGTGGGTTTGATGGATGCGCTGGGTGTGGAATCGGCGATTCTTGTGGGTAACTCCGCCGGTGGGACGGTCGCTGCCCTCACCGCCTTGGCTCATCCGGAACGGGTCGACGCTCTGATCCTGGTGGATGCGGCGATCTACACGGGCGGTGGCACGCCGGCCTTCGTGCTTCCTCTGCTCCGGACACCCCAGATGGATCGCCTAGGGCCGCTCATCGCGCGCCGGATCCGGGATTGGGGGCTCGATTTCGGACGCTCGGCCTGGCATGATCCCGATCGCATCCCGGAGGACTTCTGGGAGGGTTACCAGAGGCCGCTGAACGCGCATGATTGGGATCGTGCGCTCTGGGAGCTGACCCGTGCGTCACGCCGCCCCGATCTTCCGGAACGCCTCGCGGAGTTGACGCTTCCCACGCTGGTGATCACGGGCGATGATGACCGGATCGTGCCTACGGAGCAGAGCATCCGTCTTGCCGGTGACCTACCTAACGCGACGCTGGTCCTTCTCGAAGCCTGTGGCCATGTACCCCAAGAGGAGTGTCCGGGCCCGTGGCTGGATGCTGTTAGGGTCTTCTTAAGCGGAGACTGATGCTCGACTTGCCTGCTTCTCAGCTGCCCAGTGCTGTCTTGTCTTTCTGCATCATCTCGGCATACTGGGATGCGACAGGGAGGTGCCATGCAGCCTAAGATCCTAAGCCAAGCTACCGAGGAGATACTCAAGGATGAGCGCCGTTGGCTCACCCGACTTCAGATTGCGTTGGCGCAGTTTCCCGCGACCGACGAGGACCGTACCGTGCTGGGTCGCGCAGTTCAACAGCTCGATGAGCTCTTCCTGCTGGTCGTCGTGGGAGAGTTCAATGCCGGAAAGAGTGCCCTGATCAATGCCCTCTTCGGGGAATCTCTCCTTGAGACAGGTGCGACGCCGACCACGACCCGGATTCATCTGCTCCGGTACGGAGCGTCCTTGGAGCGCACTGCGGGCGACGCCGACGTCGATGTCTACTTGGTGCCGGCGCCGATGCTTAGGCAGATCACCATCGTCGACACGCCCGGGACGAACGCGATCTACCGTGAGCACGAGGCGATGACGCGTGACTATGTCCCACGCTCCGACCTGGTCCTCTTTGTCACTTCGGTGGATCGCCCCTTCACCCAAAGCGAGCGGGCCTTCCTCGAACTCATACGTGAATGGGGCAAGAAGGTCGTGGTGGTCTTGAACAAGATCGACATCCTCGATGCCCCAGAGGACCTCGTGGCGGTCGAAAGCTTCGTCAAGGAGCATATCCAGACGTTACTCGGCTTTGTCCCCGACGTGTTTCCTGTCTCGGCGCGCGGGGCGCTCCGCGCCAAACTGGCGGAGGATGCCGCAGGCCTTGCCGTCAGCCGCCTTGAGGCGCTGGAGGCCTATATCGTCGAGCGACTCGACGAGAAGGAGCGGGTGCGGCTGAAGCTGCTGAACCCGCTCGGCGTTGGCCTGCATCTGGCAGGTAAGTACCTTCAGGTAATCGATGGGCGGAGGGCGCTGTTGGAGGAGGATGTTGTCGTGATGAATAACATCACGCAGCAACTCACGGTCTACCGAGAGGATATGGCCCGTGAGTTCCGTCTGCGGCTCTCCGATGTCGACCGACAGCTTCAGATCCTGGAGAACCGTGGGGTGGCCTTCTTCGATGAGACGCTGCGCCTGGTCCATTTCTTTGACCTTCTGGACCGCCCTAGGTTGGAGGCGCAGTTCCGTGAGCAGGTGGTGAGCGATGTACCTGAGGCCATCGATGAGCGCGTGGAGGAGATCACCGAATGGCTTGTCGCGCGCA
>CAZYYC010000217.1:0-7708 GCA_964650935.1 uncultured Anaerolineales bacterium | reverse complement strand
AACATCTCGGATGAGCTGGCCTGGTAGAAGCGGATGCTGGTGTCGACGGCACGAATGGCCTCGAGCATCCGGGTCACGCCGAGGGCGGTGACATTGCCCGTGAAGACCGGCTGCTGCCACGAGGCCGGCACGAAGGACTGGGCGGCGAGGTTGTAGACCTCTTGGGGATGCCACTCGCGCATCGTGGTGATCAGGGATCCTTGGTCGAGGAGGTCGCCTGAGACCAGCTCAATGCGATCCTGGATGTGCTGGATGCGCGAGAAGGTCACGGTGCTGGTCCGGCGAACCAGCCCGAGGACTTCATATCCCCGGTCGAGCAGGAACTCCGCCAGGTACGATCCGTCCTGTCCGGTGATGCCCGTAATCAGGGCGCGTTTCGCTGTCATGGTCTATCTCCTTGGGTGATGTGAGCCCGCCATTCGTCGAGAACATCCGCGATGGTCTGCGAAAGCGGGATCTGCGGTGACCAACCGGTGTCATGCTGCAGCTTCGCAGCACTACCGTAGATGATGGGAATATCCGCCGGGCGATAGCGGTCGGGATCGCGGCGGATCTCGACCGGCATCCCGACGTGGTCGATCAGGCGATCCACGAGAGCCTGCATCGTCACGGGGCGCCCGGAGGCGACGTTATAGACCTCGCCGGCCTTCCCGTGCGACAGGATCAGGTCGTAGGCGGCGACGACGTCGCGGACGTCGGTGAAGTCGCGAGCCGGGCTGAGGTTGCCCACGTGGAGCACCGGCTCACGGAGGCCGGCCTCGATCTCGGCGATCTGGCTGGCGAAGGCCGGCAGGACGAACCTTGGCGCCTGACCCGGCCCCATATGGTTAAAAGGGCGCACCCGCACGACAGGGATCCCGTAGCTGATGAAGTACTGGTATCCCATCACGTCCTGGGCGACCTTGCTGACGCTGTAGGGGTTCTCCGGGCGCAGGGGGTGATCCTCGGTCAAGGGCAGCTCGGCTTCCGGCGCCCGTCCGTACTCCTCGCCCGATCCGATCACCAGGACGCGCGGGCGGAGGTCGGTAGCGAGACAGGCCTCGAGCAGGTTGAGCTGGCCCAGGATGTTGTTCTCCAGGGTGGCCCAGGGATCCTCGTAGGCGGTGGGGATGTGAGATTGCGCCGCTAAGTGGACGATGGCCTCGGGCCGCGCTGTCCGCATCAGGCTGATCGTCGCGTTGCGGTCGCGCAGGTCGAGTGCCACAAGCCGGTCACGTGGGTCGGCAGCGGCTGCCGGTACGTGATCAGGAAAGGTCGTGCCGATGACGAGGCTGTCGGGGTGGTGTGCGAGCAGGCGGTGGCGCAGGTGTTTGCCCACAAAGCCTGTCGCACCGGTGATCAGAACGCGCATAGACACTCCCTTTGATAGACTGGCCACGCGGGCCGGCCCGCGTGAGGCGTCGCTGCGGTCATTATAGCCCCAGCACCGTTCAGTACCAGCGGATCAGCGTGACGTTGCCCTCGTTGGTGAGGCTCTCGATCTCCCCGGAGGCGAGGTCCAGGACGAAGATGTCCCCCAGGTGCACGAAGGCCACGGCCTCGCCATCCGGACTCCACGCCCACTCCGGGATCTCCAGGCCACCTGTGGGCAGCGGCAAGGCCCGCTGATTCGAGCCGTCACGATCCATCAGGTGGAGGGTGTAGCGGCTGGTCGCGCTCTGGTAGGGGATCACGGCGCGACCGAAGAGGAGGCGCTCACCGTCGGGGGCATACTGGGGATTTGACCACATGCCCACCTCGAGCGCGAGCGTGGCGCTGAAAGCCCCCTCGGCCTCCAGGACGACGAGGTTGAAGACGGGGCTCTCCTCAGGCTTTTCGTCCGCTGCGCCGCCATGCACCACCGTGACGAGGTAGGCGCCATCGGGCGACCATGTGACAGAGGGGTGCCAGGCCCAACTGCTGAAGGTGCGAAAGGGGGAGAAGGTGACCAGCTCCGTACGGGCTCCATTGCGGGCCGTCACCACCCCGACCGCTTCGGGACGGCTGTAGGCCAGTCGTTCCCCGGCGGGGTCCCAGGCATAGCGGGTGCCCCACCAGCCGTAGCCGCCACCGGGCTCGGGCTCAATCACGGCGGGCCTAGGCGCCAGGGCGTCGCGCGTCGTGAGGGTGGCGATGCGCAGGTCGTTCTCGCCGCGCCATCCGGGTGCCTGTTCGGTGACCTCTGCGGTGGTCCACGCGAGGCGCTGGCTGTCGGGCGCCCATTGGGCCCATAGGACATCGTCGACGTCGAACGGCAGCGGCTCGGGGGCTGCCTCGGTCGTGCGAACCCACCAGAGACTGTTGAGGTGCTCCGAGTCGGTGACGGCGCGTGTGAAGAGGAGGTGTCGCGCATCGGGTGAGAGGGCGAAGACGCGACCGTCGAGATCGCCGAGGTGGGTCAGCCGACGGCGTTGGAATGAGGACTCCCGGATAACCCAGGCGTCCTGCTGACTGAGATAAGCGAGGGTGCCGGTGATCGGTACATTCTCCGGCTGTGGCCTCGCGCCGACGAGGCGCACCTCGTGCTGGGGAGGCTGGGCCATCACCTCACGCGTGAGGATGCGCTCGGTCTCGGCCCCGTCTTCGATCGTGATGCGGTAGTGGCGCTCCAAGATGCCGGCCTGACCCGTCTGCAGGAGTTGCGTCTCGCCTAACGGCACCGACACGTCGCGCACGACCTGGCGTTCGAAGGGAATGGTCTGTGTCATGACGTGGGTGGTCTGGGCGACACGCACGACGGTGACCGTCAGGTCATCGGTCAGCGCAGTTGTCTCAGGCGGGTGAACGCGATCGAGCTCGCCGATGTGGACGCCGGCCTCGTTGAGCAAGGCCCTGACCGTGGTGGCCTGGGTCTCGCGGATCTCAGGCTCCCCGGCGATGATCAGCGTCACGCGGTAGGTGGGGCTGGTCATGGAGACTGCCGAGGGCGCGCAGGCCTGGACGGCCAGCAAGAGACCCAACGCCAGGAGCAGAGGCATCAGGGCTGCGGGCACGCGGCGGTTCCTCATGGCCCAACCTCGGCCCAGATGAAGTCGTCAGCCCCTGCGAGGAGATCGCGGACGTCCCAGAGGGCAGGCGGCCCAAGGACGCCGATGTAGGCCGGGCGATCGGTCTCATCGTTGATGATGAAGGCGCTGCCGTCGGGCGACCAGACCGTGACCCACGGGGCCGCGGGAGAGCCGACGCCGCTGGGGAAGATGGCGAGGGGCCGCAGGTCCGCCGGCACATCGGCTGTGCCCCCTTCGATCAGGACGTAGAGACCGTCGACGGGGCTGCTGCGCCCTCCGTGAAGGACGGTCACCTCTGCGTCGAAGAGCAGAAGGGCCTCACCGACGAAGGGTGAGCGCGGGTGCAGGGGGAAGGTCGTGGCCCGGCAGGTGGGCGCCACAGGTTGGAGCGGTTGCGTGGGATCGGGCGTGATGCGCCCGGCACAGCCAACCGCATCGGTGTCCCAGGTCACCCAGAGATGGTGCGCTCCCAGTTCGTCGGTCGTCCAGGCGGCTCCGGTGGTGCAGGCGCCGCCGCGGCAGAGGGGAAACGTGGCGAGCGGTACGTCCTCGGCTTGCGTGGAGAGGAGGGCGAGGTCGGACGCGCCGACCTCCGGCACGCTCGCGATGAGAAGCCAGAGACCGTCGGGTGACCAGGCGCGCACTGTCGGCGTTGCGGCGCCCGCGTGACCGAGGCGTCGTGGTGTCTCAGGATCGGCGCGGTCGATGGTCCAGATGCCGTGCATGTCGACCATTGCCAGCGCCGTCTCGTCGGGCGAGGTGAGGAAGCCTCGGCAGGGTGCCGATGCGGTGCCCGCGCAGAAGCCCAGGACGGCCTGAAGCTCGCGCGGGTCGGTGGTCGAGAGGGCGAAGAGCGTTCCACTTTCGGGCGTGGCGATCTCGGGACCGCCGCCTGCTCGGACGCCCCAGCCCAGGTAGATCAGGGTCTCGCCCGCATCGACGAACTCGAAATAGGCGGTGTCCTGGTGAAGCAGGCGTCCCGCGATCGGCAGTCGGGTATGGATTCGCTCGGCGCGATCGAGCAGCCAGAGCTCACCCTCATCGGTTGCGTAGGCGACGTAGCGCCCGCCCGGTGCGACGCGGTAGCCGAGGATCTGGTGACCGATGGCCTCAGGAGCGACGTCGACGCGATCCGGTGTGCCGCCCTCGGCCAGGCAGACGAGAAGCCGGCCCTCGCGAAGAGCGTAAAGGTCCGCCGGTAGGGGTGGGCACAGCGCAGAGGTGACCGGGGTCGGAGGCAGGACCAGGCCCGGCGGCAGGGTCGGCGTCGGTGTGGGCGTTGGGGTCGGTGTCGCCGTCGGCGTGGGTGTCGGGGTGGAGGTCGGCGTCGGCGTCGGAATGATGGGCGTGCGCGTCGCGGTGGGCGTGGGCCGCGGCTCGGGCGATGCGCAGCCGAAGAGGCACACTGTGCACAGCATCAGGAGGAGCAGCCAGGGGGGGATGCGTGACCCGCGGGCTGTCGGGGCGTGTCCTGTGGTGGGGAGGGTCCGGCGCGGTCTCATCCCTGCGACTCCAGGTCGATCGCCTGAGTAAACTCTATCAGCAGCTCGCGTGCCGCGGCGACGGAGGTGACCTCGCCGGTGGCTTGAGCCTCGCGGAGGTGGGCAAGGGCTGCGCCGATAGCCGGGCCGTGTGGGATCCCTAATTCGATCGCGTCCGACCCCGAGAGCAACAGCGTGGGCGCAACAATCTCTGCGTGTCGGCAGAGGTAGGCGTCGATCAAGGCGCCGGCCATGGCACCATACGTCGACGGCTGAGTCGAGGTCGGTGCAGTCTCCTCAGCGGCGAGACGGGCCAGCGAGAGCATCGCCGCGGCGATACCGTCGTCGTCGGTCACCTGGAAGAAGCGGTACATCATGCGCCGGCTCGGTGCACGCGCCGGACGCTCGCTGTCGTTGTTGAGCAGGGCGATGAAGGCGTCCTGACCTATCAAAAGCCGGCGCACCACGGCGATCTCAGCTCGCGAGAAGCGCAGTGCCTCCATGCGCTTCGTGGCGACATCGGCGGCGACCCGGCCCTGATCGGGGCCGGCAACGTCCGGCTGCATCGCAGGACGCAGCTGGGCCGAGCCACAGAAGAGCGCAGCGCATTTCATCAGGACGGCACGGGTCGTGCCGGCACCCACGCCGGCGCTGAGATAGCGGTCCAGGGCGCTCACGACGTCAGGACTGTCGAGCGTGTCGGCCATCCAGGGACAGGTCGTGTCGGGGTCGCGATCCACGCTGGGTGACGTACAGACCGCAATCGTGCGGTCGAGGTGCTCCATCACCGTCACGACCCTGGCGATCGCGGCGGGCTCCAGGAAAGCGATCTCCGGTGCGACGTGCTGGGCCAGCGCGAGGTCGCTCAGGCGGCGGATCGCCTGGGCCGTCACCTCTCCGGACAGTAGGGCCACGAGTTCACTGCGAATGCGCTCCGAGGCGACCGAGCGAAGCGCCGTGGCCTCAGAGCGGATGGCGTGCGCCGTCGCGGGATCTAGCGTGCTGTTGAGTTGTTGGGCTAAGCGGACCGCGCGCAGGAGTCGAATGGGATCATCCCGAAAGGCTGTGGGGCCGGTGGCACGCAGACAGCGGGCCCTGAGGTCATCGTAGCCCCCGGTGGGATCCAGAAGGTGTCCGGCGGGCGTGAGGGCCATAGCGTTGACGGTGAAGTCTCGCCCGCGCAGATCGTCCATGATAGTCGCAGCGCGAAGGGTGGCAAAGTCCAGTGTGATGACCTGGCCGGTCGCGGGGTCCCTCACAAGCGCGCGACCGGTGTCGCGCTCCCCGTCCAGCGCGTAGTAGTCGCCGCCCAGGGCGTTGGCGACCCGGCGTGCGAGGTGGGTCCCCGATCCGGCGAGTACAAAGTCCCAGTCGTGCGGTGTGCGTCGAAGCAGTAGGTCGCGCACTGCCCCTCCTGCCAGCCAGATGTCCCCATCGGGGAATAGAGGACGGATGGCAAAGAAGGGCCAGGCGGGGATGATGAGATGCGGGGCGACGGGGGTGACCCAGCTCAGAGCCAGATCGTCGGCTGAGGTAACGACGTGCGCATTCCGACGCGCCTCCGCGTTCCGACGCGCCTCCGCGTTCCGACGCGCCTCCGCGTTCCGACGCGCCTCTTCCGGCGTCTCGCCCGTACCTGCGATGCTCAGGTTGTGCGTCTGAGCGATCCAGCGACCGGCGAAGGGCTCAAGATCGGTCGTCGCGAGACGCTCAGACGGGGACGCCCCCGTCATCGGGGGCGCCTCAGGCTCGTGTGAAGGTAGGTGTCTTTCCATCGCTCTGGGCATTCCCGTGTGGCCCGGCTGTCACCTCGTCCGCTAGACGCGCGTCTGGTACTTGCCCTCGGCTGTGTCGACGCGGATCACGTCGCCGACGTTGACGAAGAGGGGCACCTGGACTCTCAGTCCGGTGCTGCAGACCACCGTCTTGGTCGCACCGGTGGCGGTGTCGCCGACAACGGCCATCTCGGATTCGGTGACCTCGAGCTCGACCGCAGCGGGGAGGTCGATACCCAGGATCTCACTGCCCATCAACGTGAGCGCAATCTCCATACCGTCCTTGAGGAAGCCGGCTTTGTCGTCGATACGATCCCGGTGGATGCGGTGCTGCTCGTACGTCTCTGACTCCATAAAGTGGTAGTACTCGCCGTCGGTGTAGAGGTATTGGGCGGTGAGGCGCTCGACAGGCGCATCCTCGAAACGATGACCGTCGAGGAAGTTCTTAGGAATGATCGCCCCGCTGCGCATGTTGCGGATCTTGGTGCGGATAATGGCGTTGCCCCGGCCCGGCTTATAGTGCTGATACTCCAGAACCTCGAACAGCTCACCGTCGAGCAGGAACGTGGTCCCTTTGCGCAGCTCATTGGCATCAATCATGGGGAAATCTCCTTTGTCTTTAGCTAGGTTCACATTATAGGGCCTCAGTCAGTTTCGTCAAGCAAGCTCTTGTGAATGGTAGTATAATGACTTGCAGCACGGACGTGTCGTTTGCGACCAACTGGTTTTTTACGTATAATTGACGGTATATCCAGGAGAAAGGAGCGTTCCGATGGTCCGTAGACCGCTAGCCCTAGTACTGATTGGTGTGATGGTCCTCTCGGCCCTGTTGGTGGGCTGTCGCAGGTCAGCCGTCCCCCCCATAGACGAGCTGCAGGAGGAAGAGGAGCCCATCACCAGCTTCGAGGTGGCCCCGGAGGTCGAGGAGACCGAGACGCCGGATGCCCTTGAGGAGACGACGCCGCCCGACGAGGCGACGCCGGAACCGACGGAGGTCATCGTCGAGACGGAGCAGCCTGAGCCTGTCGTCACTGAACCCCCTGAGGCCCCTACGGAGCCTGAGGTGATCGAGACGGTGGAGGCGGTGACCGAGGCACCCACGCCGGTGGTCACCGGAGGCGCGTCGTCCTACGTGGTTCAACCGGGTGACAATCTCTTCCGGATCGCCCTGCGGCACAACGTATCACTGCAGGCCCTGGCCCAGGCGAACAACATCACGAATCCATCTGTGATCCTGGTCGGGCAGACGCTAACGATCCCGCCGAGCGACGGCACGACGCCGACGCAGCCCCCGCTGCCGGCAGGCTGCACGAACGTCTATGTGGTGAAGCCCGGCGACAATCTGTTCCGGATCGGCCTGCGGTACAACTACAGCCAGTACTTCCTGGCGCAGTACAACAGCATCCCCAATCCCTCTGTGCTCGCGGTAGGACAACAGATCTGCATCCCGTAGTCGCGGATGCGC
>CAZYYC010000216.1:0-7784 GCA_964650935.1 uncultured Anaerolineales bacterium | reverse complement strand
GGCCTGCTCAATCTCACCCGCAGTGCCGAGGCCTGACCGATGCATACGACGCCCATTACCGTCACGCTGATCCCCGGCGACGGCATCGGCCCGGAGGTCACCGGCGCTGCACGCCGTGTGCTGGAGGCGACCGGCCTCGCCTTCGACTGGAACGTCCAGGAGGCAGGCGCCGCCGTGATGGAGGAAACCGGCACGCCGCTCCCCGACCGAGTACTTGACGCGATCCGGGCGAGCGGCGTCGCGCTCAAGGGCCCGGTCACCACGCCCATCGGCGTGGGATTCCGCAGCGTCAACGTCGCTATCCGCAAGGCGCTCGACCTCTATGCCAACGTGCGGCCCGCGCTCAGCATGCGTGGGCTGCCCCGCGCCCGGCCCGACGTCGACCTGGTCGTGGTTCGCGAAAATACCGAGGGGCTCTACGTCGGCATCGAGCACGAGGTCGTGCCCGACGAAGCCGCCGAAGCGATCCGCATCATCACGCGCAAGGCCTCCGAGCGCGTCGTGCGCTATGCCTTCGACTACGCACGCTACAACGGGCGCCGGCAGGTCGCGGCGGTCCACAAGGCCAACATCCTTAAGGTCACCGACGGCCTCTTCCTACGCGTGGCGCGCGAGGTCGCAGAGGACTATCCGGACATTGCCTTCACCGACCTCATCGTGGACAATGCCTGTATGCAGCTCGCGCTGCAGCCCGAAGCCTACGATGTTATGGTGATGCCCAACCTCTTCGGCGACATCGTCAGCGACCTCTGCGCGGGCCTGGTGGGCGGCTTGGGCGTGGCGCCCGGGGCCAACATCGGCGCGGACTTGGCGGTCTTCGAGCCCGTGCATGGGTCGGCGCCCGATATCGCCGGTCGAGACATCGCCAACCCGACGGCGACCATCCTCAGTGCGGCCCTGATGCTGCGCCATCTGGGCGAACCGGAGGCTGCGGGCGCCGTCGAGCGCGCCGTCGCCGACGTCATCGAGACCGGCAACGCCGTGACGGCAGACCTCAAGCCCGGGCGTCCCGATGCCACCGTCGTCGGCACCCAAGCCTTCGCCGACGCCGTCATCGCGCGCCTGACCGGAGCGCCGTAGGTTGCACGTCCCGTCCGACCCTGCTCGCCGGGAAGGCTGGGCGGGATAGCATTCTGTCCTACGCTACGTGAGCTGTTGGGCTCTTCCCAAAGCTCGGCTACAATAGCTCCATCAGCCGCGAACCAAAGGGGGAAAAAGCTGTATGGACCATCACGAGCTGTTCAGCGGAGTTGAGGCACTGACCTTCGACGACGTCCTCATCGTGCCGGGCTACACCAACGTGCTGCCCGGTGAGACCGACATCAGCACCCAATTGACCGACAAGATCCGGCTCGCCATTCCGGTCATCTCGGCGGCGATGGACACCGTCACCGAGGCGCCGATGGGCATCGCCCTGGCGCGAGAGGGCGGGCTGGGCATCATCCACCGCAACATGTCGCCCGAGGCCCAGGCCGGTGAGGTGGCTAAGGTCAAGCGATCGCAGTCGGGCATGATCGTCGATCCGATCACGCTGCCGCCCACCGCCACACTGCGCGATGCGGAGGACATCATGTCCACCTACCACATCAGCGGCGTCCCCATTGCCGAGGCGGACAACCGCCTGGTCGGCATCCTCACCAACCGCGACTTCCGCTTCGTCGATCCGGCGGACTACGATAAGCCCGTCACCGAGTTCATGACCTCCGAGAACATCATCTCAGCCCCTGTCGACATCGGTATCGAGGAGGCCAAGCGCCTGCTTCACCAGCATCGGATCGAGAAGCTGGTGCTGGTGGACGAGCACAACATCCTCAAAGGTCTGATCACGGTCAAGGACATTCAGAAAGCTCGCGACTTCCCCAACGCCACGTCGGACACCCAGGGCCGGCTACGGGTCGGTGCAGCGGTCGGCGTGGGCGCCGATCTCGAGCAGCGCATCGAGCTGCTGACGGCGGCAGGGCTCGACATCGTCGCCATTGACACGGCTCACGGACACTCGGCAGGCGTCCTGCGCGCGATCCGGCGCATCCGCGAGGTGGCGCCCAACCTGCCCATCATGGCAGGCAACGTGGTCACCGAGGAGGGCACGACGGCGCTCATCGACGCGGGGGCCGACGTCGTCAAGGTCGGCGTCGGGGCAGGCTCCATCTGCACAACGCGCATCGTCTCAGGCGCGGGCATGCCCCAGATGACGGCGATCTACAACTGCGTCAAGGCCGCCGGCGCACGCGGCATCCCCATCATCGCCGACGGCGGCATCAAGTACAGTGGCGACATCGTCAAGGCGCTTGCCGGTGGCGCGAACCTGGTCATGCTGGGCAGCATGCTCGCGGGCATGGACGAGGCGCCGGGTGACGTCGTCTTCTACGACGGTCGGCGCTTCAAGGAGTACCGCGGGATGGGCAGTCTCGGCGCTATGCGCGGCTATGGCCGCGATCGCTACGGCAGCGGGCAGGGCAACAGCGGCAAAACCGTCCCCGAGGGTGTAGAAGCCCGCGTGCCCTACAAGGGGCCGCTCCACGACTACATCCAGCAGCTCATTGGGGGCGTTCGATCGGGTCTGGGCTACGCCGGTGCCGCGGACCTGGCGGAGCTGCACGCCAAGGCGCGCTTCATCAGAATCTCCAACGCGGGCCTCGTCGAAAGCCATCCGCACAGCGTGACCATCACGCGCGAGCCGCCTAACTACCAGGTGAACTAGAGCCACGCATCCCGCTCAGGGGCCTTCCGCGGGCCCTGAGCGGTAGCCCGCCGCGCAAGGCATCCACGGTTCGTTCAACAACGTACCGCCGTCAGACCACCGCCCAAAGCCTCCGGAAAGCCTTTGGGCGGGATGGCGTCAGGTCAGCAGGTCATGCCGTCTCAGCGCGGCCTGCAGAGCCGGCTCGACGGCGGCGCGGATCGCGGCGTTGGCATAGCCGACCCAGGCGACGTCGCTGTCCACATCGAGCGGTGCGTCCAGCGCGGTACCATCCGCCGCCGTCAGCACGACGCCCAGCGCCTCAGCGATGAGCGCGGTACAGATATCGTAGGGGTGACAGCAGAGGCCCAACGATAGGCCCTGCCGCGCCAGCAGCGGCTCGGTCAGGGGCCGCAGGTCGGCGATGAAGCGATCGTGGCCCGCCATCAGCTCGTAGAGCTGCCCGCCGGTCGAGATATACTGATCCTCGAAGCAGAGCGCCTTGCCCGGCCGGACAGGCCCCAGCACCTCCGCCACGATCTCCTCGTCGACCGCAGTCAGCACCTCGCGCGGCCCCGGGAAGAAGCGCGCCACGGTCGCGAACCCGTGGGCGATCGTCGTCGCCCGCGAAGGACGCAGCGTCAGCGCCCGGCGCTCCCCGGTCAGCCGGTTGAGCCGCGCGGCGTGCACCTCCCCGTCCCGCACCGCCCACACCTGATCCGCCAGATGCTGCTTCACCAGCGGCACCTCGGTCTGAACGGCGAAGACGATATCCTGCAGGGACGTCGACTCACCCAGATTGGGGGCCACACCGGTGAGGATCCACGCACTGCGCTTCTGGTACATCAGCCCGCGCGTGCCGTCAATGGGATCGACGATCACGCGCCACTCGGCATCCGACGCGTCGGCACCGTGCGGGAGCACCACCTGACCTCCATCAGGCAGTCCCTCGGCGATCAGCACCACCGGTCCCAGCGATGCCACCTCGGCGGCGACGTCGGCTACGAGCTGCTCCTCGCTAACGCGATCGATCGCGTAGATCGTGTCGCCCGCCTTGTCGTGGTCAATCTGGGAGAGGTCGTCAACAGCAGCCCGCTCCGTCGCTGCGACAATGGCATCGCGCATCCGATCGTGGATGCGCAGAATGGGCTCAATCAGGTCATGGATATGGGTCATCACGGTGGCTCCTAGGGGATTCTTGACACACCCAAGCCAGGATATAAGATAAGCGGGCGACTGTCAAACGTCCTAACACCCGATAAGGAGCAGACTATGAAAACCATCGTCACCTTTGGCGAGATCATGCTGCGGCTCGCACCCCCCAACTTCTTGCGCTTCATCCAGGCCAACAGCTTCGACGTCATCTACGGCGGCGGCGAGGCCAACGTTGCAGTCTCCGTGGCCAACTATGGCCTGCCCGTCGAATACGTCACACGGCTGCCCAAGAACGACATCGGCGACGCCTGCCTGAACTTCATCCGCCAGTATGGCGTGGGCACGCGCCATATCGTGCGCGGCGGCGACCGTCTCGGCATCTACTTTCTGGAGATGGGGGCCGTCCAGCGCGGCTCCAAGGTGGTCTACGATCGCGCCGGGTCGGCGCTGGCGACCATCGAGCCGGGCATGATCGACTGGGACACCGTCTTCAAGGACGCGGGCTGGTTCCACTGGACCGGCATCACGCCGGCGATCTCCGCCGGGGCCGCCGCCGTCTGTCTCGAGGCCGCCAAGGCCGCCAAGAAGGCAGGCCTGACGGTCTCGTGCGACCTGAACTACCGCAGCAAGCTGTGGAAGTGGGGCAAGAAGCCCGTCGAGGTCATGGAGGAGCTGGTCAGCCACACCGATGTGGCCATCGGTAACGAGGAAGACGCGGACAAGGTCTTCGGCATCCACGCCCCCGAAGTCGACGTGACCAAGGGCAACGTCAAGGCGGACGCCTATGTCTACGTCTGCGAGCAACTCAAGGCACGCTTCCCCAACCTGCAGACGATCGCCATCACGCTGCGTGGCTCGCTCTCCGCCAGCCACAACACCTGGAGCGGGATCCTGTGGCACGACGGCGAGGTCTACACCGCCCCCACCTATGACATCACGCACATCGTCGACCGTGTCGGCGGCGGCGATAGCTTCATGGGCGGCCTGATCTACGGCTTGCTGACCTACGAGGACAAACAGCGGGCCATCGACTTCGCGGTGGCGGCGTCGGCCCTCAAGCACAGCATCACCGGCGACTTCAATCTGGTCGGCGTCGCCGAGGTCGAGAAGCTGATGGGCGGCGACGCCTCAGGGCGTGTCAGCCGCTAGACCCTTGGCCCACCCAACCCACAACCCAGCGACGACAGGAGGCAAATGATGGCTCGTTTCGACCGTATGACCGTGCTCACCACGATGATGGATGTGGGGCTGGTGCCCCTCTTCTACCACGATGATGTCGATGTCTGCAAGAAGGTGATCCACGCCCTCGCCGAGGGCGGCGCCCGCGTCGTCGAGTTCACCAACCGCGGCGATCAGGCAATGGAGGTCTTCAAGGAGCTGGTGCCCTATTTCGCCAAGGCCGAACCCCAGGTGATCCTGGGTGTCGGCTCGATCTCGGACGCACCTACAGCGGGGATTGCGATGTCCTATGGCGCCAACTTCGTCGTGGGCCCGATGCTCAACTCCGAGGTCGCCAAGGTCTGCAACCGCCGCAAGATCGCCTATATGCCCGGATGCGGCACCGTCAGCGAGATCTCCGCCGCCGAGGAGCTCGGCTGCGAGATCTGCAAGGTCTTCCCCGGAACGCAGGTCGGTGGCCCGGGCTTCATCAAGGCGGTCACGGCGCCGATGCCCTGGACGCGCCTGATGCCGACGGGCGGCGTCTCACTGGAGGAGGACAACATCAAGGGCTGGATCAAGGCCGGTGCGGTCTGCGTCGGTATGGGCAGCGCGATGGCGCGTAAGGAGTGGCTTGCTGCGGGCGACTACGGCAAGATCACCGAGGCCGCCCGCCAGGCCTTGCAGTGGATCCGCGAGGCACGAGGCAAGTAAGTGCGTGATCGCCTGACGACCCACGAACGCTACACGCGCGTCTACGCTCACCAGGAGCCCGACCGCATCCCAGTCATCGACTCCCCATGGGGAGCGACGATTGAGCGATGGCAACGCGAGGGCATGCCCGAGGACGTCAGCTACGTCGACTTCTTCGGCCTCGACAAAATCGCGCACATCGGCGTCGACAACAGCCCGCGCTATCCCGTCGAGGTCATCGAGGAGACCGACGAGTACGTCATCAACACCACCCAATGGGGGGCGACGCTCAAGAACTGGAAGCACATCGCCTCCACGCCCGAGTTCATCGACTTCAAGATCGATGGGCCCGACGCGTGGTCGGCAGCCAAAGAGCGCATGACGCCCAGCCGCGACCGCATCCCCTGGGAGCGTCTCGCCCGCGATTACGCGACCTGGCGCAAAGAGGGCCGCTGGATCGAGGCGGGGCTCTGGTTCGGCTTCGATGTGACACACTCCTGGACAGTCGGCACCGAGCGGCTTCTGATGGCGCTGCTCACCGACCCTGAGTGGTGCGTCGACATGTTCAACACTTTCCTCGACGTCAACCTCGCTCTGCTCGAGCAGGTCTGGGACGCCGGCTACACCTTTGACGAGGTGACCTGGCCCGACGACATGGGCTACAAGCAGAACCAGTTCTTCTCGGTGCGCACCTACCGCAAACTGCTCAAGCCGGTCCACCGGCGCGCCGTCGAATGGGCCCACGCCAAGGGTGTCAAGGTCCGCCTGCATTCCTGCGGCGACATCCGGCCCTTCGTGCCGGAGCTCGTGGAGATCGGCGTCGATGCACTCAACCCTCTGGAGGTGAAGGCGGGGATGGACCCCATCGCCCTCAAACAGGCCTACGGTGAGCGACTCGTGCTCCACGGCGGGATCAACGCCGTGCTCTGGGACGACAGAGAGGCGATCGAGGCCGAGATGCGCCGGGTCATCCCGGTGCTCAAGGAGAGCGGCGGCTACATCTTCTCCTCGGACCACTCAGTCCCCTCGGCGGTGAGCCTGGAGAACTTCCGCACCATCGTCGAGTTGGCGAAGGAACTCGGACGCTACGACTAGCCCGCTTGACAACCGACCACGACGCATCAACAACGGCGGGGCACCCAATTGGGTGCCCCGCCGTCGTAGCATCCGCAACCAACTGACCTAGGCCTCGGTGGCCAGTGCCTCCGCCGCGATCGCAGCGCCCACGATGCCGGCCTCGTTGCGCAGCTCCGCCGGCACGATCTTGGCGTTGACGCTGAGGATGTCCTGGAACTTCTTCATCTTCTTGCTGGCCCCGCCACCCAGGATGAAGAGATCGGGCCAGAAGAGCGCGTCGAGGCGCCCGAGGTAGCGGTCAAAGCGCAGCGCCCATTCGCGCCACTTGAGTCCATCGCGCTGCCGCGCCGCGTCCGAGGCCTGCCACTCCGCATCCTGCCCATCCATCTCGATGTGGCCTAATTCGGTGTTGGGGACCAGCACACCGTTTGTGAAGAGCGCCGTGCCCAACCCGGTACCGATGGTGATGATGAAGACCACGCCGTCCCGGTCGCGCCCGGCACCGAAGCGCATCTCGGCGATGCCGGCAACATCGGCGTCGTTCAGCACGCGGACGGGGCATCCGGTCGTCTCAGCGAACAGCTCCTCCGCGTGCGTGCCGATCCAGCTCTTGTGCACATTCGCCGCCGTGCGTGCGACGCCATGCTGGATCACCGCCGGAAAGCCGCAACCGATCGGCCCCTTCCAGTCGAAGTTGCGAGCCACCTCGGCGACGACTTCGGCGACCTGCTTGGGCCGCGCCCCCTCAGGTGTCGGAATGCGAAAGCGACCGCTGAGGAGCTCTCCCGTCTCCGTATCCACGGGCGCCCCCTTGATGCCGGAGCCCCCAATGTCCACACCTAGAATGATCATCCTCACACCTCCCTGCGGGTGATGAAGCAGGCTCACGCCCAGCTTTCCCTATACCTTAGCACGCTTCAGCGCGTCGGCAAACATCACGGACCATGAGAAATCCCCGGGCCTTTCGGCCCGGGGATGATATCTCAGACTGGCAAAGTCGTCAGACTACCAATCGCGGCGA
>CAZYYC010000215.1:0-7876 GCA_964650935.1 uncultured Anaerolineales bacterium | reverse complement strand
GAGCGGGACACCCGCCTCAACACACATCAAGACCCGCGCCACGAGCCGCCTTCACGACGCATCCCGCTCAAGGGCCTTCCGGGGGCCTTGAGCGGTGTCCCGCCTCGAGCACCATCAACGGTCTTCACCGAGCCGCCCTCGCCAGACCACCGCTCAGAGCCGCCGGAGCGGCTTTGGGCGATATACTGACTGCGGATTTGAGCGGGTGCCCGCCTCGATGGCCATCAACAGTCGCCCATCGAGCAGTGCCCGCCAGACCACCGCCCAAGGCCTGCGGAAAGCCCTTGGGCGGGATGTCGATTGCAGCCTTGAGCGCTATACCCCCCCCTGGCCCGCACACCGAATCCCTGTACAATCCCCTCAACACACACCCAAAACACAAGGAGACCTATGACCCAGCCCACCCTTCTCATCCTCATCGACGGTATGCGGCCCGACGGCCTGCAGCAGGCCCACACGCCCGCTATCGACGCGCTGATGGACGCCGGCGCCTGGACGATGTCGGCCACCACCGTGATGCCCTCGATCACCCTCCCCTGCATCACGTCGCTCTTCCAGGGCACCCCGCCCCAGGAGCACGGCGTCACCACCAACCTCTTCTCGCCCGCCTCGGTGCAGGCGAGCCTCTTCGAGGTCGTCGCCCAAGCAGGGCTCAAAGCCGCCTCCTTCTACAACTGGGAACAGCTGCGCGACCTCTCGCGCCCCGGCGCGCTGCACGCCGGCATCCACCTCAACAACAGCCACGATCCTGCCGGCGGCGGCGACACCGCCCTCACCCGGCTGGCGATCGACACACTGCGCGAGGACCCGGTCGACTTCGCCTTCCTCTACCTGGGCTACACCGACGTCGCCGGACACGAGGTCGGCTGGATGTCATCGGCCTACATCGAGGCCATCGAGAACGCCGACCGCTGCATCGACGCGCTGACCCGCTCCTTCCCCGACTGGAGCCTGATCGTGACCGCCGACCACGGCGGTCACGGTACCGGACACGGCACCGAGAGCGCCGAGGATATGACGATCCCGATCGTGCTGCGGCCCAACCACGGCGCCGCGCCGCAGGGTCAACTCACCGGCCCCGCCTCGATCCTCGACATCGCCCCGACCGTCGCCGCGTGGCTGGACGTCACGCCGCCCGCCCACTGGTCCGGGCACCCCCTGGGATAGCCGATGACTGAGATGCCGATGCGACTGCTGGGCACCACGGGCCTCAGAGTCTCGCGATTGGGACTCGGGCTCGCCGCACTGGGGCGGCCCGGCTACATCAATCTCGACCACGCCGCCGACCTGGGTCGCGACTACGACGTCGAGGCGATGGAGGCCCACGCTCACGACGTGCTCGACGCCGCCTTCGCGGGCGGCATCCGCTACGTGGACGCCGCCCGCTCCTATGGCCGCGCCGAGGCCTTCCTCGGCAGCTGGCTGCACCAGCGCGAGTTCGCCTGCGGCGAGGTCGTCGTCGGCTCGAAGTGGGGCTACACCTACACCGCCGATTGGCAGGTCGACGCCGAGGTCCACGAGGTCAAGGAACACTCGCTCGCCGTGCTGCAGCGCCAGTGGCAGGAGAGCCAGGTGCACCTGGGCCCCTACCTCTGCCTCTACCAGGTCCATTCGGCGACCCTCGCCAGCGGTATCCTGGACAACCTCCCCGTGCTGCGCGAGCTCGCCCGCCTGCACGATCTCGGCGTCGCCATCGGGATGACCGTCAGCGGCCCGCGCCAGGCCGAGGTGATCGAGCGGGCCCTGACGCTGGAGCTCGACGGACGGCGCGTCTTCGAGACGGTCCAGGTCACCTGGAACCTGCTGGAGCGCTCCACGACCGGGATCCTGCGCCAGGCGCACGCGGCGGGGATGGGCATCATCGTTAAGGAAGCGCTCGCCAACGGCCTCCTGACCCCCAAGAACGACGCGCCCGACTTCGCCGAACCCATGGCGTTGCTCCGCGCGGAGGCGGACCGGCTCAGCGCGTCGGTGGATGCCTTAGCCCTCGCCGCCGTCCTCGCCGAGCCCTGGGCCGATCTGGTGCTCAGCGGGGCGGCCCGCGTCGATCACCTGACGTCGAATCTCGGCGCGCTCACCGTCGCCTGGGATGCCCGGGCAGCAGAGCAGCTCACGCCCCTCGCCGAACCGCCCGACCGCTATTGGTCGCGTCGTGGCGAGCTCGCTTGGAACTAAAGGGAGATCACCTGTGCGTATCTGGTTTCTGTTGATCCTAGTCGCTCTCGCCGTCCTCCTCGTCGCCGTGATCGTCGGCGCCATCATCTGGGCCGTCGCGGCGACCCGCAAGCGGCGCGCCGAGCGCGGCGACGAGCTCACCGCCCTGGGCTTCGAGCCGGTGGCGTCGCCACCCCCGGCCCTGCGCGACGCCCTCGCCTCGCTGCAGGCCCACGCCGAGGGGCCGCCACCCACGATCGGCAACCTGCACCGCCGTAGCACGCCCGCCGGCGAGCTTTACCTCCTCGACACCCAAGGCGGCGACGCCGGGCACATCTGGTTGGGCGCCGGCACGCTCGCCGCGCTCATTTCGGACCTTGGCGCGCCGTCGCTGGTGCTGCTGCCCGGCGCCCCGCAGCCATCCGGGGGCCTGGCCCAGGCAGCCCTGCAGCGCGCGCTCGACCTCATCGGCGGCATCAGCGGCCTGGTGCGCATCGCCTATCCCGACGATGTGGAGTTCAGCGAGCGCTTCGTCGCGCTGGGCGACGACGAGGACGCGGTGCGCGCCTTCCTCACCGACGCCCGCCGCACCGCCCTGCTCGAACTCCCACCCGCCGTGGTCTTCACCACCAAGGGCGACCTCATAGCGCTCTCCCCCTACCCGCCCAACACCGCACAGGCGGGCCGCCCGACACGCGCCCTCATCAGTGCGGCAGAGCTTCTACTGACCCACCTCTCCACCCCGCCGGCGCCCGACCTTTGGGGTCTAGACAACCCCGACGCGTCCTCCGGTTGACGCCTACCGCATCCCACTTATACTGGTCCCGTGGCTAACCAAAGGGGGGGATCCGGCCTAACATGGGGGGCATCCGCATTGGGCGGGTTGGGCGCCGCGGCGCTCGGCCTGCTATATGCCGGCTACGCCTTCGGCCCGACCGAGGCCGAGGTCGCGGCGTGGGGGCGTGTGGCCGTGATCCTGGGAGCCGCCCTTGTCGTGGGCGCCGCAGCCCAGGTAGCGACATCCGCCGCCTTGGTGCGGGTCGCCATGCCCCTGGTCGCGGTCACCACGGCCCTGATGCAGCTCCCGCCCATCGTCCTATGGTTCGTCTTCCACGGATCGGGCATCTCGGACGGCACGCCGCCCTCCTCGTTCGTCGCCCATTGGGCTTATGCGCTGCCCCACGCTGTCGTCGTCGCACTATGCATCGTGGGGGCCCTGCCGGGTGCTCCTGCGACCGCCGAACCAAGAGGAGATCCTGCATGAGCACACCACCATCCCGCTTCTGCACCCAATGTGGAGCCCGGCTTCCCGCAGGTGCGCGCTTCTGCAACCAGTGCGGTGCGCCCGTGCGAACCGCCGCAGCCGAAAGCACGCCGCCGCCGCCCGCGCCCGCCTACACACCGCCGCCACCACCGGCGCCCGCCCCTGCTCCGCAGAGCGCCGAGCCCATCCTGAGCATCACGACCGGCGTGACCCGCGCCAAGGGTTTTCTCAACATGGGCCAGGCCAACTACGTCCTGGTCCTCACCCCCTCGCGGATGATCTTCGCCCACCTGAGCACCAAGGCCATGAACCAAATGGTGATGGAGGCGCGCGATGCTGCCAAGGCCGAGGGCAAGGGCTTCTTCAAGCAAGCTGCCGCGCAGATGGGCTGGCTCAACCGGCTCGTCGAGCGCTTTCAAGCGATGTCACCGGACCAGATCCTGGCCCAGGACCCCGAGAGCTTCTTCATCCCCAACGCCTCGGTCTCGCGCGTGCGGCTGCGCCGCATCGTCGATAACTCCGACCAAAGCTACACCTCCGACCATACCCGGATGACCATCGAGAGCGCGGCAGGCAAACAGCGCTACAGCCTTCAGTCCAACAGCAGCACGTCACACCGCCAGCTCAAGCAGCGGCTGGAGCAGGCCCTAGGCGCCATCGTGCGCGGCTAACCCTACGAGTGAGGTCCATGAACTACACAGTCATCGTCAATCCCGCGGCGGGCCACGGCACCGCGCGCGCCAGGGTCCCGCAGATCGACGCGCTCATGCGCGACGCGGGCCTCGACTATGAGCTCGTGCTGACCGAAAGGCCCTGGCACGCAGCCGATCTGGCCCAAGCCGCCGCCGAGGCCGGTGTGGACGTCGTCGTCGCCGCAGGCGGCGACGGCACCGCCAACGAGGTGCTCAACGGCCTGATGCGCCTGCCGCTCGAGGCGCGCACGACCGCAATGGGCGTCCTCTGCATCGGTCGCGGCAACGACTTCGCCTTCGGCGCGGACATCCCCACTCCGCTGGACGAGGGGATCCGCACGCTCGCCGAGGGCCACCGCCGCACGCGCGATGTCGGACACGTCGTCTGTGGCGACGCCGCCGGGCGCTATTTCGGCAACGGCATCGGCATCGGCTTCGACACCGTGGTGGGCATCGAGGCCGGCAAGCTCAAGCGGCTGCGCGGCTTCGCCGGCTACGTCGTCGCGGCACTCAAGACCACCTTCCTCTACTACCAGGCCCCCCTCCTGACGCTCGAGTTCGACGACGCGGCCAACGGACACCGCAACACCCTGGAGCTGCCCGCACTGATGGTCTCGGTGATGAACGGGCGACGCATGGGCGGCGGCTTCCTGATGGCGCCTGAGGGCGATCCCGCCGACGGGCTCTTCGACCTCTGCATCGCGCGCGAGGTGGGCCGGCTGCACATCCTCGCGCTGGTGCCGCATTTCATGCGCGGCTCGCAGGCGACCCAGGCCCCCATCTCGACCGCGCGCACCCGCTGCCTCGACGTGACCTCCCACAACGGCGCCCTGCCGACCCACGCCGATGGCGAGCTGCTCTGCACCGAGGCCCGTCAGCTGCGTGTCACCATCCTGCCCGACCAGATCGACGTCATCAGCCGGGCACCTAGCAACGGAAAGGGGTGCTAGCTCCACGATGGGCATCGCGTATACGCTGGTCACGGGCACCATCCGGGCCCTCCTGGCGCTGACCTGTCGGATCGATGCTGCCGAGATGCAGCGCATCCCCGATAAGGGACCCCTGATCCTCGTCTCCAACCACATCAACTCGCTGGAGGCCCCGGTCGTCTACACGCGCCTCATGCCGCGTCCCGCCACCGCCTTCGCCAAGGCCGAGACCTGGTCGCACACACTCTACGGCCCGCTGGCACGGCTCTGGGGCGCCATCCCGCTCCATCGTGGCGAGGCCGATGCCGAGGCCTTTCGTAGCGCGCTGGACGCGCTCGCGGCGGGCAAGATCCTGGCCGTGGCCCCGGAGGGCACCCGCAGCCACGACGGCAAGCTCCAGCAAGGGCTGCCCGGCGTCGTCCTCTTGGCCGAGCGCAGCGGCGCGCCGCTGCTCCCCATCGCCTGCTACGGGCACGAGCACTACCGCCGCAACGTCGGTCGGCTCAAGCGCACCGACTTCCACGTCAGGGTCGGCGAGCCCTTCGCGCTCGACCTCGGGGGCAAGCGTGCCGGTCGGGCGCTGCGTCAGGCCGCCGCCGACGAGATCATGGCGCGCATCGCCGCCCTGCTCCCGCCCGCCTACCGCGGCCTCTACGCCGACGCCGTCGACCGCGAGCCCCAACTCACCCGCACCCTCCAACTCGACTAGCGAGCCGCCTCCTCCCTCTGCATCCCGCTCAAGGGCCAAGCCCGAGGCCACTCGGGCCGACGGCCTTGAGCGGTAACCCGCCTCGAGGAGCATCAAGGGCGCTGCACCGCGCCGTATCGCCGTCAGACCACCGCCCAAGGCCTGCGGAAAGCCCTTGGGCGGGATGCCCTGCCTCGAGGGTCATCAACTCGCAGTAGCGCCCCCGCCCCCTACCCCAGCTCGGCGCCCTCGGCGCGCGTGCGCGCGACCAACGCCGCGGGAAGCTCCGCCCGCATCCACGCCGCCCGCACCAGCAACCGCTTCAACCACGCCTCACTCGGATGCTCGTCGCGCAGCAGCGCCGGCGCCTCCTCCGGCGTGACCCAGCGCAGTGCCTCGTGCTCTGCGCTCAACCGGATCGGATCCGCCGTCAACAGCGTGCAGTGATAGACCACACCCAGCAGCTCGTTCGCCGCAACGGGCGCCCCGCGGTAGAAGTGCGTCGTCCCCAGCAGGAAATCGATCGCCACCGCCACCCCCAGCTCCTCACGGACCTCGCGGTGCAGCGCCTCCTCGAACCCCTCGCCCTGGTCGACGCGCCCGGTCACACACTCCCACGCCCCCGGCGCGAAGTCCTTCGCGCCACTTCGCTGCACCAGCAGGTAGGCCTCCCGTTCAGGCGACCACACCAGCGCCCCGATCCCCGCCAGGAAGCATCCCACGCTCATCACCACATCCCTAACGCCTGCGTCGTCGGTGCTCCTGATAGCGCGGTTCGCGCTTGAGCACCTCGCGATGCGCCTGCTCATCGTCCTTGACCGACGTGTGTTCGAGGTAGGCCATCAGTGCCGCCGATAACACAGCGGCTACCGCGACCATCACCACCAGCAACTCCAGCTCAGTCATCAACGCCCTCTGCCGCCGCCCATAGCTCCGCCCGTCGCCTGCGGTAGGCCACGATCGGCCCGTCCCCCTGGATCAGCTGTTCCCCCATCCGCGATGCCGCCCGCTTGGGGCGCTGCGTGACCACGACGCGCCGATCCTGATGCGCGATGATCAGGTTGAAGGGCATCGCCAGGCGCGCCACCAGATCGCGCAGCAGCGGCAGCCGCAGGAAGCGCTGGTAGAAGCGCAGATAGAGCAGCGTCTGCTCATCGTCGACGGGCACGAACGCCGCCATCACCCGCACGTCGTCACCGATGTAGTTCTGCCACAGATTGGGGAAGATGAAGCCCAGCCGAAAGTCCCGCGCCGGGTCCGGCGTGATCTCCTCCGGACGCCGCGGCGGCGTGCCGTTATCCACCCGATTGTAAACGTAGAAGTCAAAACGATCGTTACCTTCCCAACGAACCACCGGTCCGTCCACCAGCGACTGCCCCCCGCGCCCAATCGTGTTAGGGTGAACAAAGGGCAGGTGGACGACATCCAGCTGATTCTCGATCACGCGCGTGTAGTGCGTCGCCCACGCATCGATCGCCTCGCCGTAGACAAACCCATCTCCCAGGTCATCGAAGAAGCGCGGCGGACCCGGCGGCGGTGACGACTCCTCGCCCCACCAGATCCAGATGAAGCCGTGAGCCTCGTGGGTCGGGTAGCCCCTTCCCCTGAAGCGCTCGGGCACCGCTGCGGCCCGACCGTGGGCGGGGATCAGCGTGACCCGACCGCTCGCGTCGTAGCGAAAGCCATGGAAAGGACATGCCAGATGACCCTCCTCCGTCACCTTGCCCCGGCTGAGCTGGGACCCGCGATGCACGCAGTGATCGCGCATGCAGGCGACACGCCCCTCGGCGTCACGCCAGAACACCAGGTTCTCACCTAACCGGGTCACGCCGATGGGACGGCGACGCACCTGCGAGGAGCTGAGCACGACGTACCACTGATTGGGTATCAAGGCAGCCTCCGTGCCGGATGAGCTTCGCGAGCATTCTACATCAGCCCCACTCACCGGCAACCCTCTTCCGGGAAGCTCACAGAGCCCCCCTCAACCCCACGAGCCCGCCGGACGCCTGCCCCCCCACAACACCACGCCCCTTTGGGCTTCCCGGAAGATCACCAGCCCTCACTGCACCCACCGGTTAGGGTGTGCGTCAGTTTTCCCCAAAAGGTGAGCGACGCGGGGGTGGGGGGGGGGGGGGGCCCCCCCCCCCCC
>CAZYYC010000214.1:0-7908 GCA_964650935.1 uncultured Anaerolineales bacterium | reverse complement strand
CAGGATCAGGAAGTTGGTCAACGGAGCCACCAACGGAATGGCATGGAAATTGGCCACGATGATGCCCAGTGTCGTCAGCTGCACGACACTGGTGACGATCAGGATGTCGTTGAGCACGCCGATGAGCCGTTCTGCCAACTCGTGGCGGACCCACCGTGACAAGAGCGCAGCGCACCAGGCTGCCACGGGCGGTGCCAGGATCAGCATGCCCACCACGGCAGCCGCGCTGAGTTGGAACCCCACATCCCAAAGCACGAAAGGATTCAGCACCGAGAGCACCAACGTGGCTGCTGCCAGGGACGTCGGCCCGTGTGGCTTGCGCTGCTCCTGCTGCCCTAAGGCGATCAGTGAGGACATGACCCCCGCCCGCATCACAGAAGCATCAGCCCCCACCAAGATGACATAGATCCAGATAGCCGACAGAGCAGCCAACAGGCCTCCACGCCGGTCGAGGAGACCGCGCGCCATCCGCGTCACCAGCGCCGCCACCATCGTCAGGTTGAAGCCGGAGATCGCGACGATGTGACTGGCACCCGTTCTTTCAAAAGCCTCGACCAGCGGCTCGGGGATGCCCTGCTCGATGCCTAACAGCACGCCGGCAAGCAAGGCACCCTGGGGCTCGGGGAGCATCAACTGCAGCCGTTGGTGTGCGGTGGACTTGAAACGCAGCACCCCATCCATCAACGGGTTCGCCTGATGGGACGCCAGCACGTGAGCGTCAACCTCGCGTAACAGTGCATAGATCCCCTCGCGGGCCAGGTAGTCTGCGAACGAGAAGTCTTCAAAGACGGGGGGCGTTTCCAGAAGGCCGACCGCTCGTAGGCGATCTCCATAGTGGATGCGTGGATAGGGTGGCACGTAGACCAGGAGCTTCCCCTCTACGGACTGGGGCGCCGCTTCTCCAACCGTCAGCTCATCGACGCGGACACGTAGTCGGGTATCGAGTGCGCGCCGATCCGGATCGGCGATCACCACGCCCTCGATCGTCACCTGACCGCGGTCGCGGTAGAACGCGATATGATCTGCAGTGATGTCCGGCTGAGCAACGCTCATACGCAGAGCCCCCAACGCCAGCCCGACCAGCATCGCGGCGCTGCGCCGTCCCCAACGCCGGTCACCCCAGCCAACGAGCAGCACCGATGCGGGGGGAAAAGCCAGGAGGTACCAGACTGCGGGCGTCTCGATCCCCTGCCCCAGTAGGAGACCACCGATCCAGGCTATCGTGAACAGCATCAAGGGCGTCATCGCTCCCACCCTCACCTACGCTGGAGACAGACCGCAAACTGCCACTCGCCATTATAGGCAGCAGGGGGCATGCGTCAAACAGCTTAAAGTTAGAGTAATCATACCGAAACACAGCGGTAATTCGCACTCAGTGGGAATGTGTTACGATTGCAAGTAAGAGGGAAGTGGGGTCTCTCTAACGATACAGTCAAAGATCGCGGAAAGGGAGCGGGCGATGGTGGCGATAGAACTTGCAGCCCTTCGACGTCATGAAAGGACGTGGTCATTTATGATCGAGCAGACCATGCAGGAGATAACCGAGACCGAACAAGTAGGGGAGATCCTCATCGTCACGCTGGGCGAGCGGATGGACGCCTTCAGCGCTCCGCTGCTCATCGAGGAGTTCGACCAACTCCTGGACGAGGGAGCCGCGCACTTCGTTGTAGACCTGTCCGCCGTTCGCATCGTCGACGCCGATGGTGACTATCCATTGCTCCATTTGCTCAAGCGCGCGCAGGCGACCGGGGGCAGCGTCACCTTAGTCTGTCCCCCGGGAAATCCCATACGCATCTTCTATGAGATGATGCACCTGGACACGCTCTTCGATGTGGTCAGCTCACTGGACAGTCCCCTCTTGAGGCCACTGCTGGCGCCGGACGATTAGCTTCCCATCGATGGGCAACCACCGGCATGGCCCTCTACTGACGTCGCAGTAGAATCAGGAGTAGAAGCTGCGGACAACGGATACCTGCCGGAGATGCTTGATGACGTCTGACACCCAGCAACAGGCCCGATATGAGGATCCAGAGCATCGGCTGAACCGGCTGATCGCGCTACGACGCCATCTGCACACCCATCCTGAGCTGTCAGGCGAGGAGAGAAAGACCGCGCGGTTCGTTGCATACCATCTCCGCAGAGCAGGCCTGCAAGTGGAGGAGGGGGTCGGCGGTACGGGCGTCGTCGGACTGCTGGCAGGAGATCATCCCGGCCCCACCATCGCGTATCGTGCCGATATGGACGCACTACCGATCCAGGACACGCTCGGCAGACCCTACGCGCCGCTCCCCTTGGGCGTCAAGCACGCTTGTGGGCACGACCTTCACATGGCCATCGCGCTAGGGATAGCCGAGTGGCTCAGTGAGACCCACGACCGACTCCATGGTCAGGTGGTCTTCGTCTTTCAGCCGGCTGAGGAATCGCTTGACGGCGCACGCGCAATGCTGGCGGATGGCTTGCTACCCCGGTACCGCCCGGAGGCCATCTTGGCGCTTCACGCCTTTCCCCTGCAAGTCGGCTCAATCGGCGTGGCGATGGGCCACTGCCTCGCCGGCATAGAGGAGTTCAGGGTCCGCTTCTACGCGCCTGCCGGCGACCTCAAGACCATCATGCGCGACGCCATCGCGGCCTTGGAAGCCCTCAGCACCTCCGTCGCGCCCCAAACGGCAGATGAGTTCCAAGCGCTGATCGACGACATGGTCAGGAAACAGGAGGCCGGGGGCGATCGTGGGACCGACCCAACTCGAGCCACTTTTCTCAAATGCTGGCCGGCCACACCGGGTGCAGACCCGCCTTATGATCTGCTGGGGCTGGTGAGCATTGCGGACTTCGCGATCCGCCCCGAGGTTCAGCAGCGCATCCGTGAGACGCTGGACAGGGTTGTCGCCAACCACGGCGCCAGCTACGATCTCATGGTCACGTTCAGCAATCCGCCGCTCCAGAACCACCCCGGACTGGTAAAGGCCATCATGCCCATGGTTGAGGGGATGCTTGGACCGGAGAACGTCCTGAGATTCCGAACGCCCTATCCTTTCGCCCACGAAGATCTGGCGCTCTACGCCGCGGAGGTACCGACGGCGCTCATCTGGCTGGGCACCGCGAACGCCGAGGATAACCTATCCAGCATTCTACACACGCCGGACTACGATGTGGATGAGCGAGCACTTGAGATCGGTGCGCGCCTCGTTCGCGAGATCATCCTCAGGTGGTTGGGGGAGACGCCTTTTCCGAGCCTGGATCCGCCGACGGGGACCTCCCCAGACGATCAGCTTATCTCAGCCGGGACTGAGCCTCCCGACTGCTGATCCGCCGTCTCAGACAGCCGATCCTGCAACGCGGCCTTCTCCTCAACAGGCACGAACGCCGCGTCCAGAGCGTTATGCAGCATGCGGTAAATCAGCGGCTTGGTCAATCCCATCTCCTGTGTCGCAACCCAGACCTCATCGGTCAACGTCGTATCACTGATGCTGGGATCATCTGTGTTGAGGGTCACGCGAAGCCGCAAGTTCAGCAGGTCGGGCAGGGGATGCCGGCTCAGCGCCGGCACGACACCGGTATCGAGGTTGCTCGTGGGGCAGACCTCCAGGGCAATCTGCTGCTCATAGAGCATGCGTATCACAGCAGAGCTCTCGATCGCACGCACGCCGTGGCCGATCCGCTGCGGATGCAGGTGCAGAATGGCTCGCCGCACGCTCTCCGCGCCCATCGCCTCACCGGCGTGGACCGTGATGTGCAACCCGGCATCGAAAGCCCTCTGAAAGGGTGCGATGAAGCGTTCGGGCGGGTAGTTGACCTCATCGCCCGCCAGGTCGATCCCTCGAACCCATGGCCCAAAGGCACCCAGCGCCACATCAACGATCTCTTCGGCAACGCTTAAGGGCTCGTTTCGAGGGATCTGGAGGATCAGGCAAGTCCGTACCCCTGTGTCCCTCTCCGCCGCAACCGTGGCTTCCACGACCCAGTCCACGACCTCGGCAAACGAAAAGCCACGGACCTGCGCCAAAGCGAGAGGGTTGAAACGCAACTCGAGGTAGATCAGATGGTCGCGTGCGGCGTCGACAATCGCCTCACGCGTGATCCGCTGGACGACCTCTTTGGAGGTGAAAAACCTGCGCAGTAGCTTGAACTTGCCGATGAATCGCTGGAAGCCAGGCGGGTCATCGGTCATCTGCACATAGGGACGGAGCCCCTCGACGTCATAGCTGGGTAAGTCAATGCCGTGATCGCGACCGAGCTCCGTCAAGGTCCTGATGCGCAACGAACCCTCAAGATGACGGTGCAGATCGATTTTCGGCAGCCGGTATGCCCACGACCACAGAGGATGCCGCCGACGCTGCTGACGCTCGACGTCCCGTCGGGATATCCCCTGCGCCAGGGCGTCCCGTTGGGACGTCTCACCGGTCGTCACCAGCTTGCCCATCGACTTCCTCCTCAGCCCACGATCGGCTCGGTCTCCTGAGGCACCTGGATCGGCAAGAGGACATGGAAGGTGCTCCCGCGTCCCACCTCGCTCTCGACCCAGATCTCACCCTTGTGCGCCGCCACCACGCGGTTAACGACCGTCAAGCCCAGGCCCAGACCGCCGAAGCGGCGCGTCGAGGATCCGTCAATCTGATAGAAGGTCTCAAAGATCTGGGTCAGCTGCGGTTGTGGAATCCCAATCCCCTGATCGGCAATCACAAGGTGGACGTTGGCGCCATCAGCAAGAGCCTCAACTGAGACTCGTCCTCCGCTCGGACTGAACTTCACCGAGTTGTCCACGAGATTGTAGCAAACCTGCCTGATCCGCTCGAGATCACCGTAAAAGTAGAGCGCCGGATCCACCGGATGAAGATCGATCGCCACAGGGGAACCCGTCGTCCGCCGCCGGAAGACCTCCACCAGCTCTTCCAGCAGATCCGCCACCAGGATCTTCTCGTAGGTCAACGAGAGTGTCTGAAGGGGACTCAAAGCCACGGTACGCTCGACAATGGTCACGATATCGTCCACACGATCGCATAACATCTGCAGCGTCTCGCGCTGCTCGGGCAACAGCTCACCCATCTGTTCGTCCATCAACAGCTCTAGGTAACCCTTGATCAGGGTCAAAGGGGTGCGCAACTCGTGGGAGACATTCTGGAGGATCTGTCCCTTGAGTTCCGCGAACTCCTGCAGACGCTGATAGGCCCGCTTGAGCTCCTCAGAGGACGCATCGCCCCTGCCCCAACCCTCCTGCGCGATGACAATGGACAGAAGTCGACCCAAGACCCGAAAGGCCTCAAGGTCCTCCTCCTCCAACGAACGCATGCCGGCGTAACAGAGATCCAGGACCCCGATCTGACGAGCGCGATAGGAGAGCGGCAGGGCCACCTCCGTATGGACGGCTTCGGAGGCCCACGGGGGCAGCGACCGATGGGCGTAGGGGTGGGATTCGCGCGCTACCATCATGCGTCGTTCCTGAAGTGCGACCTGCGTCAGCCCCGGCGGGACCAGGGTGCCCGGCGCGATCAGCGGGCCACCACTCTGCATCCTCAATGTCAAGGGATCGCCCGCACAGACGACGACCGCATCGAGGTCATACACCTCGCGCATTCGTTCCAGGGCTTCGACAAAGACGTGTTCGCTGGGCACGTCTTTGACCACCATCTCACTGATCTCGGCGATCAACGCCAGGTGCGCCATATCGGTTACCATCCTATCGCGATCCGGATCTTTCGGCAGAGGCAGATCACGCGGCGCCCTGACCTCGCCGGTCAGACCGCCAGTGACAATCCTTGTACTTCTTCCCACTACCACACCAACAGGGGTCATTGCGACCCGGCTTGCTCGAAGCCCGATGCGGCTCAGGAGCCGTCTCACCGGCAGCGCCACCGCCGCTGGCCCTGAACGTCAGCTGCCGCTGTCGCGTCTGCGCGAACGGGGCGCCGGCGGGTTGTCGCTGTCCACCCGCCGTCGACATCTGCGGGATCAGGAAGAGCGAGCGCACGATCTGAGATTGAATCGAGGCGAGCATCTCCTGATACATCTCAAACGCCTCTTTCTGATACGCCACCAAGGGGTTCTGCTGACCGACGGCACGCAGTCCGATGCCCTCGCGGAGCATATCTAGGCTCGTCAGGTGCTGCACCCAATGATCGTCGATCTGGCGCACCATCAGGCGGCGATCACGAAAGACTCGGTGCGCATCGATGACGGCCTGACGCGCCAGAGTCTCCAGCTCCTCCGGCAGACGGCGTACGGGCTGATCGTACCAGGGTGCAAAAGCGTCAGCCTCTGCCGATGCCTCAAGCGCTTCGCGGACCCTGCTGTAGAAGGGATCAGACGTCTCAAAAAGCGCCCGCACCGGCGTCTCCTGCTGGCGCATCGCGCGATAGAGATCCTCTCCCAGACCCTCATTCATCTTCCAGTAGGTCTCTTCAGCCCACGCCACGACGCGGTCCACCAATGCATCGGTCTCGAGACGCTCAAGCGCTGCCGTGTCGAAGGTCCGTGGGATAGGCAAGAACCGCCGAAGCTCCGCCAACACGGCCTCCGCATCCCCCGCCTCGACCCCGTCCTGGCGTCCACCGATAACACCGCGCACCTCGGCCTCGAGCATCGACATCAGGTCGTCGTGAAGATCCGGCCGACTGAGGACCTTACGTCGCTCAGCGTAGACGACCTCACGCTGTTTGTTGACGACGTTGTCATATTCCAGAACGTGCTTGCGGATATCGAAGTTGTAGCCCTCCACGCGCTCCTGGACGGACTCGATGACACGTCCCAGCAGGCCGGACTCGAGAGCGTCTTCCTCAAGACCTGCGCGGTCCATCCACGGCTGCAGACGCTCGCCACCGAACCGCCGCATCAACTCATCCTCGAGCGAGATGAAGAAGCGGCTTGATCCCGGATCGCCCTGCCGACCCGCACGACCCCGCAACTGGTTGTCGATACGGCGCGCCTCGTGGCGCTCGGTGCCGATGACGTGCAGGCCTCCCTGAGCGTAGACGCGCTCACGGTCTGCGCGTGCTTGAGCTACCTTCTCGCGCAGAACCTCGACCCAGCGCGTGTCGGAGAGCCCCTCCGCGTCCCCAACGCCGTTCCCGCCGGCGGACAGCTCACGCGCCACCTTGAGGGCGCGTTCCCAATCCTCCGAACGAATAGCCGTCAGGTCAATGCCCTCACGGCGCAGCTGGTCGCGCGCCATACCCTCGGCATTACCGCCGAGCAGGATATCAACACCACGGCCGGCCATATTGGTCGCTATCGTCACGGCCCCTGGTTGACCCGCCTGCGCAATGATCAGCGCCTCTCGCTCGTGATACTTGGCATTGAGGACACTGTGCTGAATCCGGCGCCGCTGTAACTGCTTAGAGAGTCGCTCAGAGGTCTCAATCGCCGTCGTGCCGACCAGGACCGGGCGCCCCGCCTCACAGGCCTGCTGGATCTCGTCGATCACCGCAGCGAATTTGGCCTGCTCGGTCTTGTAGATCAGGTCGGGCAGATCAAGACGCCGGTAATAGCGCTCGCCGTCGCCATCGTAGACCATAACCTTGTGATGGTCGGACTCGTTCAGCACACCGCCGAACACCACCCTCGCCTCGTCAGTATCCACTTCGTGCGCCTCGAGATCACTAAAGCGGGCACGATACTCAACGTTGGTCGGCAGGATCACCACATCAAGATCGTAGATCTTGTGCAGCTCCTCGTCCTCCGTCGCAGCGGTACCGGTCATACCCGCCAGCTTCTCGTACATGCGGAAGAAGTTCTGGAAGGTGATCGTCGCAAAGGTCAGCGACTCGCGGCGGACGTCCACCCCTTCTTTGGCCTCAATAGCCTGGTGCAATCCCTCCGAGTAGCGGCGCCCGAACATCAGGCGTCCGGTGAACTCATCCACGATGATGATCTCACCGTCACGAACCACATATTCCTTATCGCGCTGGAAGAACT
>CAZYYC010000213.1:0-7924 GCA_964650935.1 uncultured Anaerolineales bacterium | reverse complement strand
GGCAAGGGCAGCAGCGGATGGTTTGAGGTCAGCCAGGCCAATGTCTCCTACGACCATCCCTTCCACATCCCCCACGAACACGCCCTCAACCTCGACTTCGTCAACGAGAGTCTGGGGCTGGAGGCCCGGGTCGCCGTCGAGCTGAGCGAGCAGGACGCCCGCCGATTGGTCGCCGCGATTCTCGAGGTCCTGGATGAGGCGCAGGAAGGGGGGCACCTCGTATGAACCCGGACGGCTACCCTGCACCCACGAACGTGCGCGGCTCACCCTACCCGCGCATCCGCCCCGACGGGAGCATCACCTTTCAGCTCCAGGCGCCCGATGCGCGCCGCGTACAGGTACAGCCGGGCGGCATGGATAACGGCCTCGGCCCCGGGCCCTATGAGATGGCGCCCGACACCGAGGGCGTCTGGACCTGCACGATCCCGCCGGCATCGCCTACACCACCTGGGAGACGCCCGACGTCGCCTACGAGTGGCTGACCTGGCGCCGCTGCCTCAACGAGTTCGTGACGCTATTGTTCAGGTAACGACTCAAGCAACGCCTAGAGCTGCTTGGCCAAGTAGGTGCGCGTGTGGCCGGGCGGGAAATCACGCAGCTCGCCGAAGACCTGATAGCCGTGCTTCTCGTAGAAGCCCGGCGCCTGAAAGCTGAACGTGTCCAGATAGGCGTGCTGAGCGCCGAGGTCCCGCGCTGCCTCCTCGACGAGGGTCAACAGTCGGTGCCCATATCCCTGACCACGCAGGTCCTCCCTCACCCACATGAGATCCACGTAGAGCCACGTATAGTGGACCGCACCGATCACGCCGCCGGCGATCTCCTCATCAGGCCCACGCAGCACGAAACACAAGCTGTGCGAGCTGTCATCGCCGGCTTGCTGCTCGTTGTAGGCCCCGATGCCGCCACCGATGGCCATCCATTCAGCCCGACCGGGCTCTCCAACACAGACGATCCGGTATTCCTCGTTGGTATCCAATGGCTCACCTCGCTCAGCGCATGGTCTCTCCGTCCGGTGTCAGTACCGGTCCGGAGGCTGTGGATCGCCGGGATTGAATGCGATGATCGATCCTGTCTAGAGGTCGCCCCGCTTCTCACCACGTAGGAGCACATGGTGGCAGTTGTAGGTCGCCTCCGCGGTACCCCACGCCTGCGGGGACATCCAGTTCCTCACGGCGGGTGGCGCCAGTTCCACCAACGCGTCGAGACACGCCTTAGTGTTGGGCGTCACGCCCTGACGGTCGGCCCACGCGTCATAGTTAAGCTCCCTGACGCACGGTTCCGTGTGGGTCACCGTGATCCCGGCGGCTGCGAACATCGCGCGCCACTCACCCTCCGTAAACGCCCGGTTGTGGCTGGGATCGCGCAGCTTCTCGAAGGCTTCGGTATAGCGGGCGATGAGGGCATCCTCGGGCACGAGATGATCCTGTACGAGCAGCACGCCGCCCGGCTTGAGCACGCGCGCCGCCTCGCGAACAAAGCCTGCCGCATCCTCGAAGTGGTGCGGCGCGATGCGGCAGGTGACCAGGTCGAAGTACGCGTCGTCAAAGGGCAGCTCCTCAGCCGCCGCCTGCCGGAAGCTCACGTTGGTCACACCCTGTGCCCGGATATGGGCCTCGGCTGCCTCCAACATCCGTAATGTCAGGTCGCCCGCGACCACGTGCGCAACGTAGGGGGCGAAGGTCAGCGCCGTGTGCCCGCCCCCCGTCGCGACATCGAGCATGATCCAATCCGGCTGGGGTTGCGCCAAGGCCAGCAAGCGCCCTAGGTCGGCGCCCTGGGCGTGCGGCGCGCTGGTAACATAGGCCTGAGCGTGCCGCCCAAACCGCTGTTGGGCTAAAGTCTCGGGGATAGCGTTCTCCTTTCTGGTAGGTTCCTCTGCCATCCTCCTGCCTCCTGTGGGTATCCCGCCACGCTCTAGGAAATCAGGGACCGACGCCCCTTGGCGATCCTGCGCCATGAGTCGAGCTAGGCGACCGCCTTGGTGTATTTATGGATCTCTCGCTTGCTCTTGGGTCGCAGCGAATCGTAGAGGAAGTTCGAGATGTTGGGCTCCGCGCCAGAAGCGATCTCCACCGTCCGGACCCCGTTGGCCTTCATCCGCCCGAAACAAGCTTTGATCACCGCCGAGGCGAAGCCGCGCCGGCGGAAGTCGGCGTGGGTGCCCACCGGCTCGATGTAGCCGGTGTCCTGGCTGTTGCGTTCAGGCCAGCCCACGCAGTACGCCACGTGCTGCCCCGCCGGCGAGACGACCGAGAGGTTGTAGGCATCGACGTAATCCGGTGAAGCCATCAGGCTTCTCAGGCGCGTTTCGGTATAGTCGGGATTGCTGAACGCACTCCGCACCAGCGCCACCCGGCTGGCGTAATCAGGCGCGTCGGAGAACGCCACGACGCGGAAACCCTCCGGGAGCGCGTAGTCGAGATCGACCTCATCGAGATCGTAGATGTGCCAGTTCTCGGAGTGGCACTTGAAGCGGAATCCATGTGCCTTCAACCGGCGGATCTTCTCCACACCGTTGCTGAAGACATCGATCTCTATGGTCGACCGCGTCCTCGCCCACACGTCCTCGACCCAGCGGAGGATATCGGGATAGAGGTCACGGTACTCGGGCATGACCTCGACGAAAAAGTCATTCTGGCCATACTCTGAAATGAAGAGCGCGACCAAAGCGTCATCCTCTGACCGCCAGAGATGCACATTGTCACGGAAGAAGGCCGCCTGGGGGTCCTTGTCTGCATGGACGTTGTACCGCCAGAAGTTCATCCGCCCGGATTCCCATAGCATATAGGGATCCAGGGGCGCGAGCGCATCGAGGAAATCGCAGATCTCCTGGTACACCGCATCCGTATTAGTGTAGACGGAGTCTCGCGTCTTTGTCATGCGTCGCTTGCCCCCAGTCAATGTGAAGACCTACCCGGGCGCGATCCCAACCCGATTGCGCCCCCCCCTAAGTCTACCATGGATTGGCCCTGGATGAATCTGCCTACGACGCCCGGTACCCCATCCGCACCTTCCCGTTTGACGCCTACCCACTGGCCTCTACAATCTGTTTTATGGAAGACTACACCATCTCCGAGATCCAAGCGCAGATGCGGGCGGGCGCACTTACCGCCCGAGCCCTGGTCGAGCGCTACCTCGCCCGGATCGAGCGCCTCGATCGCAACGGCCCGGCGCTCAACGCCATGATGGAGATCAACCCCGACGCGCTCGCGATCGCCGACGCGCTCGACGCGGAGCGCGCGACCCGGGGTCCGCGCGGCCCGCTCCACGGCATCCCGGTGCTGCTCAAGGATAACATCGACACGGCGGACCGCATGATGACCACGTCCGGGTCGCTGGCACTCCTGGGCTCGATCGCGCCGGAGGACGCCTTCATCGTCCGCAAGCTGCGCGACGCCGGTGCCGTCATCCTCGGCAAGACCAACCTGAGCGAGTGGGCCAACTTCCGCTCCACACGCTCGTCCAGCGGCTGGTCCAGCCGCGGCGGGCAGACCCGCAACCCCTACGCGCTCAACCGCAACCCGTGCGGCTCCAGTTCGGGATCGGCGGTGGCGGTCGCTGCGGACCTCTGCACGGTCGCCATCGGCACCGAGACCGACGGCTCCATCCTCTGTCCCTCCCACACCAACGGTATCGTGGGGATCAAGCCGACGGTGGGCCTGCTGAGCCGGACGGGCATCATCCCCATCTCGCACAGTCAGGACACCGCCGGGCCGATGGCGCGCACGGTCGCCGACGCGGCGATCCTTCTCGGCGCGCTCACCGGCGTCGATCCCGAGGATCCGGCGACTGAGGCGAGCCGCGAGAACGCCCTGATGGACTACACCCCCTTCCTCGACGCCGACGGCATGCAGGGGGCACGCATCGGCGTCGCGCGCGACACCTTCGGCTTCGACCCGCGTGTCGACGCCCTGATGGAGGCCTGCATCCGTACCATGCGCGACCTCGGCGCGACGATCGTCGATCCGGCGGACGTCGCCACCGCCAACGATCTGGGCCCGACCGAGATCGAGGTCCTGCTCTATGAGTTCAAGGCCGATCTCAACGCCTACCTGGCACGCTTGGGCCCCGACGCCCCCGTCAGGACACTCGAGGAGATCATTGCCTTCAACGAGGCGCACAGCGAGCGCGTGATGCCCTATTTCGGTCAGGAGCGGATGCTCGCAGCCCAGGCCAAGGGCCCCCTCACCGACGTGGCCTACCTCGAAGCGCTGGCAACCGGTCGGCGCTTAGCCCGCGCCGAGGGGATCGACGCGACGCTGCAGAAGCACGAGCTGGACGCCATCGTTGCGCCCTCGGGCGGCCCTGCGTGGCTCACCGACTGGGTCAACGGCGACCACCACGGCGGGGGCGGCAGCTCCTCACCCGCCGCAGTTGCCGGCTATCCCAACCTCACCGTCCCGGCGGGGTATGTCTTCGGCCTGCCGGTGGGCATCTCCTTTTTCGCGAGCGCCTACCAGGAACCTACCCTGATCCGGCTGGCCTATGCCTTCGAGCAGGCCACCCAGGTCCGCCGTCCACCGCACTTCCTGCCCAGCGTCAGGTTCGGCGATCCGGCGATCGGCACATCCGGAAAGGGGCCTAACGACGATGATTGAAGTGGTCTATGAGATGATGACCCAACCGGGGGCTGGGGGCCGCTTCGAGCTGGTCTTCGGGCCCGGCGGTGCCTGGAGCGACCTCTTCTCCGACTGCCCGGGCTTTCGCGGCACGACGGTGCTGCGCGACATCGCCGACCCCCGGCGGTACATGATCGTGGACCTGTGGGATTCGGAGGTGGATCGCGAGCGGGCGATCAGCGAACAGCAGGACGCCTACCTCGCGCTCGAAGCCGACCTGGACGCGTGGACGACAACCCGGCGGGACCTCGGCACCTTTAGGGTCCTCAACCGCGCGACCGTGCGTTCGCGACCGACGTCACGGCGCCGCGGCAGCACGCGCTGACGCGGCGCACCGACAGAGAGAGCGACACATGGGGTGCTCGTCACACGATACGGCCCGGTCTTGGATGACGTTCCCTCTCCGCATCGTAGACCTGCCAGTGGACGGCCTCGTCGAGATACTTCGTGCGCGGCGCGTGCGCTTCGGCAGGATAGCCGACGTAGACGACGCCCACCGGCACAACAGGCTCCGGGATCTCAAGAAGGTTGCGAATCGCCTGGCGATCAAAGCCGCCGATCCAGACACCGCCCAGACCCAAGGCCGGCGCCGCGATGAGCATGTTCTCGATCGCGGCAGCGCAGTCGAGGACGCCGTGATCACCATCCCAAGGGATGCGATCCGGATCGCCGCACACGACGATAATCAGCGGAGCGTTGTAGTCACCCCACCGCGCGATGCTATCTTTGATGGCGCGGACGCGCTCCGGGTCGGTGACGACGATGAACTCCCAGGGCTGGAGGTTGCACGCCGAGGGCGCCGCCATCGCAGCTTCGAGCAGACGCCGGATCTTCGCCGGCTCGACGTCGCGACCCTCAAGATACGCACGGACGCTTCTGCGCCCGAAGATAGCATCGAAGACGTGTTGTTCAACCTGGCTCACGAGGGGCCTCCTGACGATCGGGTGATGGACATCGGATAAGGCGAGACCCATCATGGCCCAGCATCCCGGGGCCGCAAGTCTCACCGAGGCGCAGAAGGGTAGTGCCCTCGCAGGTCCCGATCGCCCATCCAGACTGCGGTAGGTTATGTAGGGCGGCTAACCGAGACGCCCACGGTTCACCACGGTAGGGGACGGGTCGGCTACAGGATGTACGGCAGCATGTGGGGCGGGAAGCTGTCCCGCCCGGGCCTCGACCGCGGCTGGTCGCCTGCAGGCGGGAGCATGGTCGGGTCAGCTACCCGACCTACAGAAGCACACCATTAAGGAGAGCATGATGACGAATCAAGCGGATGTTGTCACCTACGAGGCCTTCGGCGCGACCGGCGACGGCGTGACCGACGACCTCCCCGCGATCTGCGAAGCGCACGCCTACGCCAACGCGCACGGCCTGCCCGTCAGGACCCGGCCCGACGCGACCTACCACCTGGGGCGCCGGGCGCTCACCGCCGTGATCGCCACCGACACCGACTGGACCACCTCGCGCTTCACGATCGACGACGCCCCCGCCGGCGGCGTTGAGGACCACAAGCGCCCCCTCTTCGAGGTTCGCTCCCTGCTGGAACCCGAGGCCCTGCAGATCGACCGGCTGGCGCGGGACCAGCAGCAGGTCAACGTGCGCCCCCGCCACGACTGCCACGTCATGGTCGAAAGCGAGACACCGCGGCGCTACATCCGCCGGGGCGCCAATCAGAACAACGGCGTGCCGCAGCACGACGTCTTCATCCTGCGTCGCGACGGCTCGATCGAGGGCGACATCGATTGGGACTATGACACCATCACGAACATCGAAGCCCATCCCATCGACGCGACGCCCCTAACCCTGCGCGGCGGCATCTTCACCACCTTCGCCAACCGCATGGAGCAGCCCGTCGGCTACAATTACTGGGCCCGCAACATCGACATCACCCGCTCCAACACCGTCGTCGACGGCCTGACCCACTACGTCGTCGGCGAGACCGCCGTGGGCCATCCCTACCGCGGCTTCCTGAACGCCTTCCAGTGTGCCAACATCAGCCTGCGCAACTGCTTCGCCACCCCGCACAAGATCTACTCGACGATCGGCGCAGCGGGCAGACCGGTCAACATGGGCTCCTACGACATCCACGCCAACAATGTGGCCAACCTCCACCTGGCCAACTGCGGCATGCACCACATCTGCGATCGCACACGCTGGGGCGTCATCGCCTCCAACTTCTGCAAGAACATCCTGTTGGAAGACTGCACCTTCTCGAGGATGGACACCCATATGGGCGTCTCGGGCACCTACACCATCCGGCGCTGCTCGCTGGGCCACCAGGGGCTGAACGCTATCGGACGCGGCACCGTGACCGTCGAGGATTCGACCCTCTACGGCAGCACCCTGATCCGCTTCCGTGACGATTACGGCAGCACCTGGGAGGGCGACCTGGTCATCCGCAACTGCCGCTGGATCCCCTCCTGTGGCGAGGTCACCTGGCCCCACGTCATCGGCGTGGCCAACGACGGCATGCACGACTTCGGCTATCCCTGCACGATGCCCCGGGAGATCACCATCGACAGGCTCTTCGTCGACGACAGCCACGCTCCCGAGGACTACACCGGCCCCTACCTCTTCACCGACCCCGACGACACCCGCATGGAGCCCGATCAGCCCAAGCTGCCGACGGCACGTCCCTTCCCCTACGCGAGATCCCGCAAGGTAACGCTCCGCGGCCTGTCGACCGCGAGCGGAAAGCCGGTACAGATCTCACCCAATCCCACGCTGCAGCACGAGATCAAGGTCATCGAGACGCCGTAGGGAGGTAGACCTATGAGGGACTGTCAAGCGGCAGCCGTCCGACGCGTGCGTGCCGTCATCGAGAGCCTCGATCGGGAGGGGGCGACCACCGTAGAGACCGGGGGGGCCACGCATGACTTCCGCACCGTGACGGTCAGCACCGGAGAGGCCGAAGCGCTGCGCAGATGGGTCGTCCGCGAGAACGCCGTCCACACCCTGGAGATCGGCCTCGCCTTCGGCTACTCCGCGCTCCACATCTGCGAGGGTCTGCTCCTGAACGGGGCTCCCGATCCGCGGCACGTCGTGCTGGATCCCTTTCAGGCAACCGCCTACGCCGACCGCGGCCTCGGGATCCTGGCCGAAGCCGGGCTCGTGCCGCTTACCGAGTTCCATCCCGAGCCGTCCCAGCTGGCGCTGCCCCGGTTCGTCGCCGAGGAGCGCCGGTTCGATCTCGCCTTCGTCGACGGCAATCACCGCTTCGACGCCGTCTTCGTGGATCTCTACTACCTCGGTCGCCTGGTGCGCCGGGGCGGTATCATCATCCTCGACGACACCGATCTGCCCGG
>CAZYYC010000212.1:0-7958 GCA_964650935.1 uncultured Anaerolineales bacterium | reverse complement strand
ACCCTGCATCTGGGACCCTTCACGGTGGAGCCCTACCACGTCTGCCACAGCATCCCCGATACGGTCGGCCTGGGCATCACGACGCCCGTAGGCCTGATCGTCCATAGCGGTGACTTCAAGTTCGACCATACGCCGGTCGACAGCTGGCCCACCGATATCGCCAAGCTCGCCGAGTTTGGGCAGCGTGGCGTGCTGGCCTTGCTTGCCGACAGCACCAATGCCGATCACCCGGGGCGCACGCTCTCGGAGCAATCGCTGAACACGACGCTCGCCGACGTCTTCCGTCCTGCCAAGGGACGCGTGATCGTCGCCACGTTTGCGTCGCTGATCTCGCGCATCCAGCAGGTGATGGAGGTGGCGGACAGTTTGGGGCGCAAGGTAGCCATCGCCGGTACGAGTATGGCCAAGAACGTGCGGATGGCACGCCAGCTCGGCTACCTCAATGTGCCCGATGATCTGATCCTGAGCTTGCAGGAAGTGAACCGGCTGCCTCCTGACCAGGTCACCATCATCGCGACAGGGGCCCAGGGCGAGCCCCGCTCGATTATGGGACGATTGGCGACCGGGCGGCACTCGTCGTTGCGGATCATCCCGGGCGATACGGTGGTGCTCTCGTCGCACACCATTCCCGGCAATGAGGAGACCGTCCATCGGGTCATCAACCGCCTCTTCCAGAAGGGCGCGAACGTGGTCTATCATCCCGTCGCTCCGGTACACGTCTCGGGCCACGCCAGCCAGGAGGAGCAGAAGTTCCTCATCAGCGTGCTGAGACCGAAGTGCTTCGTGCCCATTCACGGAGAGCTTCGCCACCTGAAGCTGCACGCCGCCTTGGCCGAGGAGGTGGGGGTGCTGCCGGAGAACATCGCCGTGGTGGAGAACGGCTACGTCATCCGATTCACGGCTGAAGGGGTTGAGGTCGGAGAGCGGATACCCGGCGGCTATATCTTCGTGGACGGCAACTGGGTGGGCGACGCCGTGAGCCCTGACCTGATCCGGCAGCGCGAGGATCTGGCCCAGTCGGGCGTCTGTTCGATCGCCCTCGCCTATGATGAGCGCACCGGAAAGCTCGTCGGGACGCCGAAGATCACGGCCCGCGCGATGGCGTCGGTCGAAGCCCTGACTGCGGTGCTCTCGGAATCGGCGGAGATTGTCAAGGGGGTGATGCGCGGCATCAGTGCCAACACACCCTCAGCGACCGTGCAGCGAGCGGTGGAGAAGAGCGTATCGGATTTCTTCTACCGCGAGACGCGCAATCGTCCCGAGGTCATTGTGCAGGTCATCCCTGCCGCCTGATCCTGGGAAGGGACTCCGGTGTACGTGGCGCAACGGCGCCACGTGGGCCCGGTGATGTAGATGGCACACATTCTGATCGCCTATAAGCAGTTCCCCGCCCCCTCGGTTGGTCACGCCGGGGGGGAATCGCTTTTTCGCCTCATGGCAGCACTCCACGCGCGGGGCCATCGGCTCACGTTGGTAGCACGCATCGCCGACGATGAGCAGCACCATCTCCCTGACGTCGCGGCGATCTGTGATCGCATCGATACGGTCCGTCATCATCGCAGCCGATCCGGCCCACGCCTTGCGGCCTTCCTACGCAGCTACTGGGAGTTGCGAGGGGCCATACGTCGCGTGCTGCGCGAGGTGCAGCCGGATCTCATGCACGTCGAGACGACGCAGACGGCGCTTGCCGCTCTGGGCCTCGAGCGTCCGCCCGCCAGCTATCGCACTCAGGACGTCAACTGGTTTCTTCTGGATCAGCGGTTGGCGCGCGCTGTAGGGCCGCGGCGGCTCGTCACGCTCGTCCAGCGGGCGTTCTTTCACCGGCTCGAGCCGTGGCTTTGCCGGCACTATGACCTGATGCTGGCGATCTCGGAGGGGGATATGCGGCTCCTGAGGCCCCGCTGCGATCCCGCGCGACTTCTGATGGTCCCGTTGACGCCGGCGGTGGTGGCGGATGCTGACGTCGCGCCTGCTGTGGGCGGGGCGTCCAACCTGCTCTTCGTGGGGGCGATGGGGCGTGATCACAACCAGGAGGGGATCCTCTGGTTCCTCGATCACGCCTGGGGTCTGGTGCTCACCCGCTGTCCGGAAGCCCGGTTGCTCATCGTGGGCGGTGATCCGCCCGAGGCGTTGAAGGCCCGCGCAGACGGCGAGCGGGTGGTGGTCACCGGATTTGTCCCTGATCTGGCGCCCTGGTACCGATCGGCGGCGGTCTTCATCTCGCCCCTGCTGGTGGCGGGGGGGCTGCTGCAGAAGGTCGTCGATGCGATGGCGATGGGCGTGCCCGTCGTCGCGACGAGTGTCAGTAATCACGGTGTGGGCGCCATGCCCGGCGTGCAGCTCCTGACGGCTGACGGGCCGACATCCTTCGCCGAAGGCGTGGTCCGCCTGCTGCAGGACCCCCTGGGCCGTGCCGAGATGGGCGTTGCGGCGCGGGCCTTTGTCACCGAACACTACGATCCGGCTGCGGCGGTCGATCGCTGGGAGAAGGCGCTGCTCGCCCTGTTGGCTGTCTGACCCGAGTTGGCGTGGTATAATGACGCCCGTGCTGCCCGGAAGAGGCGACTATGGACACGGGAGATAGGGTGACAAAACAGCGATCCTTGATGAGATCTTCACGAGCGCCGATCCTGCTGACCGGCTTCCTCGTCGTCTTGCTCGTCGCGATCAGCGCGGGTGTCGTCCTCTTCGCGCTTCAGTGGCTACGAGGGAGCCTGGCAACCCCCGGTATCACGCCCGGCTTGCCCGGCAGCACCGAGCCCAGCGAGAATGTCACCTACGGCTTCGGACAGCTCCTGCCGACCTGGAGTGGTCGCGATCGAGTGACGGTCTTGCTGCTGGGTGTCGATGAACGTGCGCAGGAAAGTGGCCCGTGGCGCACCGACACGATTATGCTGCTCACGCTGGATCCGTCCTCGCGCCAGGCCGGCGTGCTTTCAATTCCTCGCGATCTGTGGGTGCCGATCCCCGGTCATCGTGACGGTCGCATCAACACCGCGCACTTTCTCGGTGAGGCCTATAATCATCCCGGCGATGGGCCGGGTCTCGCGATCGAGACGATTGAGTACAACTTCGGTGTCCCGATCGACTACTACGTGCGGGTCAACTTCCAGGCCTTCGTCTCGCTGGTGGATCAGATTGGCGGGATTGACGTCTACGTCGAGGAGACAATTAGCGATCCGCTCTATCCTGATCACGCCTACGGTTACGATCCGCTCTACATTGAGGCGGGATGGCATCACTTCAACGGCGAGATGGCCCTCAAGTACGCGCGCACGCGCCACGGGAGCAGTGACTTCGATCGGGCGCGGCGCCAGCAGCAGGTGATGCTGGCGATTCTGGAACGGGTGACGACCTATGAGCTGCTGCCGCAGCTGGCCCGCACCGCCCCCCAGCTCTATGAGACGCTGCAGGCCTCGGTGACCACCGATCTCGCGCTGGATCAGATCCTGGCGATGGCGAACCTGGCAACCGCGGTGCAGAAGGAAGACATCCGCATGGCTGTTATCGACCAGACCTGTACCCAGCCGTGGGTGACGCCGGATGGTGCCCAGGTGCTGGTGCCGCTGCGCGACCGGATGCGCGAGGTGCGCGACTACGTCTTCACGATAGTACCCGTGGTCGTGGAGGCGGAGGAGATGCCGACGTTGGTGATCCCGACCCCGACGCCCGAAGTCGCGACGGTTGCCGTGCTCAACGGGACGACGCGCGCCGGGCTCGCCGGCTCCACCGCCGATCTGCTCAGTGCAGAGGGCTTTGATGTCGCCCACATCGGCAATGCTGATCGTCAGGACTACAGCGCCACGCAGGTGATTCAGAACCGCCCTAAGCCCGCGACGGTTGCGAGGCTGCTCGAGATGCTCGACCTGCCCCCGTCAAGCGTGGTGCAGGGAGCGCCCTCCGACGGATCGCAGGACATTGTGGTCGTGTTGGGTCAGGATTATCAGGCGCCCGCGAACTAGCGGTGGGACCAGGATGACGTCGGCGAAAGGTGATGCGATGGGTGACACCGCCAATGCGAGCGTGCGGCAGCCTCAGCTACCCTACACGACCCTGATGCGCGTCGGGCTGGTCCTCATCTATGTCATTGTGACGGCGACGTCCGGCTTCGTGGTCCACAGTTGGATGCGCGATCAGGTGAGCCGTTCCGACATCCTGCCCGACTTCACCATCAGCAGGTCCTCCGAAGAGGAGAGCCCCAACGTGGAGCGGATAGAGGGGCAGACGCTTCCTGTGTGGAAGGGGACCGATCGTGTGACCGTCTTGCTGCTGGGGATCGATGAGCGCCAGCAAGAGGACGACGTCTGGCGCACCGATACGATGATCCTGGGGACACTGGATCCGGTGACCATGCAGGCTGGGTTGCTCTCGATCCCGCGCGATCTCTGGGTCTCGATCCCCGGCTACACCGAGAACCGCATCAATGTCGCGCACGCCCTGGGCGACGCCTATGGTCATCCCGGCGGGGGGCCGACCCTCTCCGTGGAGACGGTTGAGTACAATCTGGGCGTGGAGGTTGATTACTACGTCCGTCTGAACTTCCAAGCGTTCATCGATATGGTGGATCTGATCGGTGGCATCACGATCGACGTGCCCGAACGGATCTTTGATCACTGCTACCCGACGCCTGACTATGGTTGTGAGGAGCTGACCATCGAGGCCGGTGAGCAACACTTCTACGGCGATATGGCGCTCAAGTATGCGCGCGTCCGCCGCACGGCAGGGGGAGACTTCGACCGAGCGCGGCGTCAGCAACAGGTGATCGATGCCGTCCTGGATCGGGTGACTGACCAGAGGCTCCTGCCCCAGCTTGCCGCCCGTGCACCGGAGATCTGGCAGATCGTCGAGGGTTCGGTGAAGGTGGACCCGAACCTGCAGCTCGATGAGATCATCGCGTTGGCCAATCTCGGCACCAAAGTGGCACCGGAGGACCGGCATTTCTTCGCGATCGATGAGACCTGTACGCTCTTTGCTGAGACGCCCGATAACGCGCAGATCCTCATTCCCCTCCGCGATCGCATCCGCGAGGTGCGCGACGAGTTCCTGGGATTGACCTCGGCTAACGGTAGTGACTCGACCGTGGAGGAGGTCGCGACGATTGCGGTGCTGAACGGCACCACGGTGCCCGGCTTGGCCTTGATGACCTTCGACTACCTCGAGGCCAACGGGATCAAGGTTGCCCACTACGACAACGCCGACCGCCAGGACTACGACACGTCACTCATCATCCTCAACCGTGACCGTCCGACGACGGCGCAGCAGTTGGTGACAGTGCTGGGGCTGCAGCAGTCGGCGGTGGTCCACGGCGCGAATCCCACGGCAGACCACGATGTGGTGGTGCTACTGGGCGCCGACTACGCGGAGTTTCAGGGAGCGAACGGCGAGACGGTCGACTGAGGTCAGGGGCTCGGCCCGACCAGACTCAACGGCTTCATAATGATATAGTCAAAGCCGTTCATCGGGATGTGCTCGACCAGTCCATAGTGTTGTCCGATTGCGGTCAGCACGGGGGGGGGATAGAACTGGGCGCGCATGATGATCAGGCCGAAGGCCTGCTCGCGGATCATCGCCTCGAGTTCGGTCGTGTCCAGCAGTCCCGCGTTGTAGAGGTTCAGCAGCTGGGTGGGATTGGTGACGACGGGCTTGTCGGCCAACATCGTGAAGGCGGCCTCCTCACTTAGGACGGGCAGATCGGTGCTCCTCACGTGCGCCATGATCCGCTCTCCCCCCTCATAGTCGCGTGGCAGCATCAAGTGACCGACCTGCGTGTAGCCCACGACATCGTAGTAGGGATAGTCCGCGTAGGCCGAGCGGCCCGCGACGCCGAGGAGTCGCGCCACGGGACCCCAAATCGGCCCCTCGGTCGGCAGGTGGACCATTCGGGTCGCTTGGGCCATGAGGAGCAGCGGTACGGCAGCAGCGGCAGCCGTCCGCCATGATATGGATCGCTCAGCTGACCACGTCCGCAGCTTCCCGAGGGCGAATCCCGTGAGGATGATCGCCGCCGCCACCGAGGTCACCCAATAGGCCTCGCCCGCACCCCACTTGCCCGACATCGCCCCTGTCCCCAACGAGGCGATGAACCACAGGCTGTAGACCGAGAGGCGCTCGCGATAGGTCTCGTAGAGCACCATCGCGAGCGCGGGCACGATGAAGAGCGGATGCACCCTCAGCCAGGTGCGGGTCAGCCCGACGAGCTGGGGCAGCAGGAACTCGTTAACGTTCGCCGAGATAGTGTTGATCCACCAATAGCCGTCGGTGGCCCCGTTGATGAGCAGGAAGACGGCGCCGAACGCTAGGCCGAAAAGGGTCGCGAGCATCACGGCGCGGGTCGGCTTCTTGAGGAAGAGGTAGAAGAAGATCGCTGCCGCGGTGAAGACCGCGAGCTGTTTGGCGTAGCCGGCAAGGAAGAGAAAGATGAGACCCAGCACCAGGTTGCGTCTGCCGTGCCGGGGATCGGCGCCTGCCGCGATGAAGTAGACGCAGAGCACCTCCAGGAAGACCATCGTCAGATGCTGACGGCACAGGGGCCCGACGTGATAGACGAAGGGGGAGGCCAGGTAGGCCAGCCCGGCGATGGCGGGTAGGAAGGTGCCGCCGGTGCGGCGACGTACCGTGAGCCCGATCACGGCGGCGGTCAGGAGCGTGATGGTGAAGGAGAGGACGCGTCCCGAGAGCAGCGTCTGACCGAAGAGCGGGAAGAGCAGCACGTTCAGCAGGTGGAAGACGGGCGGGTAGTTCGAGGCGTAGAAGGGAAAGGTGCTGCTATCACGGTAGGGCCACTCGCCCCGGCTGTGGAGCACGGCGTCGTAGAGCTCGAAGCTCTCGCCCTGGTCGTAGTCGTAAGGCCACTTGAAGAGGTCGACGGCGTAGGTGACATAGACGGCGAGGTAGGCCAGGAAGATGACCAGCGTCAGGGCACAGAGACCCCCGATGGCCCAACGCCATCCCTTCGGCAGTCCCGAGATCAAGCTTTCGGCTCGCACGGCGGGCTCAGCGTCACGTGCCGCCGGTTGATCCCCGAGGGGTAGGAGTCCTACCCCGACCAACGCGACCCCCACGCCGCCCGCGAGCATCGCAGCCTCAAGCGGCCCGATGCCGCTCCAGGCTCCGCCTCCCAGCCGACCGATGATCAGCAGGGCGAGGTCACCACCGAGTCCAAGCACGATAAGCAGCCGGCCGAATTGTCGTTTTGTCATGGGGCGGATTATAGTGGGCGACCCCTTCTTGGCAACTGGTGTGGATCACCTATCTTTGGGCATCAAAGGGCCTGGTCGGACGCGCAATTGGCCCTCCGGCTGGGGCTGCGTATAATGCTGGACGAGCGCATCTCTGGGCACGAGGAGGACACCGCGTGATCAACTTGATCTGGGTCGTGGATAACATCGCCGAGCCGCCGCTGCATGCCGAGCACGGTTTGGCTGTCTGGATCGAGGCCCCTTCGGGCAACGTCCTGCTCGATACAGGGGCCTCGGGCGAGGTGCTGCTGCACAATCTGGCTCTGCTGGGCCTTGACCCGGCGAGGCTGGATGCCGTCGTGCTGAGCCATGCCCACGATGATCACACCGGAGGTCTGCCGGCTCTCCTGCCGCGGTTACGACCGCGGATCCCGCTTCACGCGCACGCCACGCTCTTCCGTCCACGCTTCTCGCGGAAGTCCGGTGCGATGCAGTCACGGGGCATGCCGCTCGCGGAGGCTGAAGTGGCCCGGTACGTCGACCTGCGGCTGACCGACGAGCCCGCCGAGGTGCTGCCGGAGGTCCTGACCACGGGTCAGATCCGCGAGCGGAGCGAGCCGGAGGGCAGGAGCCCACATCACTTCATCCGCGAGCAGGCGGACTACGTGGCCGATCCCTATTCCGATGATCTCTCCCTGGTGCTGCGTGTGGGGACGGATCGTTCCTTCCTGCTGTGCGGCTGCTGCCACGCGGGGCTGCTCAACACGCTGCACGCGGTGC
>CAZYYC010000211.1:0-7965 GCA_964650935.1 uncultured Anaerolineales bacterium | reverse complement strand
AAGGTCGCTGAGACCCTCGCCTGGTGCCATCAGCAGGGGGCGATGACGCTCTGGCTGCACCACCGTCCGCACACCTTCGTCTACAACGACTTCGTGCGTGAGGGGCAGGGCCGGCGGCCCATCGCCAGGATCCACAGCCTGGACGAGGGCGAGGTGGGGCGCTATGAGCTGCCGCTCTATACGACCTCGCGCGATGGGCGCTGGGGCGTCTCGCTCAACTTCGCCCGCATCCCCCGCCGCGGCTATTCGTACGCGCTGGCCCCCTTGCCACGTGAGGATCCCGCGCCGGATCTTGATAACGACGGGCTCTTCCTGGTGGACATGCATACGGGTGCGTCGCGTCTGATCGCGAGTTACCGCCGGTTCATCGAGGCCCATCCCTTTCCCTACGACCTGGACGGGGTCTATATGTGGTTGAACCACGCGATCTTCAACAGTGACGGTAGCCGCGTGATGGTGCTTTTCCGCACCGCGCCGCAGATGGACCCGGCGCGACCCTGGCGTACCTACCTCTACACGATGGCGCTGGGTGATGCGCCCGGCAGCGACTTGCGCTGCAGCCTCTCCGATATCTACTGGCGCAACGGCGCGATCTCGCACCAGATCTGGGGCCGCACGCCCGGCGAGATCCTGGTCGATGCGGACTGGTGCGGTCGGGGCCATGAATACGTCGTCTTCGACGAGACGCATCATCCCTTTCGGGCCCAGCGCATCTCGGCGGGGATGGGGCCGTCCGGGCATCTCAACTTCTCGCCGGATGGACGCTGGATGGCGGCGGACACCTACCCGGACGCCGATGGCGTTCAGCGATTGGCCCTGGTGGACGTCGCGAGCGGCGAATGGGTGACCCTGGGGCGCTTTCTCCACCGGACGGAGGGCGCCACGGGCGATATGCGCTGCGATCTGCACCCGCGCTGGTCGGCGGATGGCCGTTTTCTGACGGTGGACACAATTCACACGGGCGAGCGGAAGATCATGATGCTCGATATGGAGGGGATCGGATGGCGGAGCAGCTGAATACAGGGATGCAGGCCGATGTTCTGGTGGTCGGCGGCGGACCGGCGGGCGTCGGTGCGGCGATCGCCGCTGCGCGGGCCGGGGCCGACACGTTGCTGCTGGAGCGCTATGGCTTCTTCGGTGGCGTCGCGGCCTATGGGTGCGGGATGCCGATCAACCAGATGCGTCCCGCCGGTGTGCCGCGCGGCGCGATTCATGAGGCGATCATCGCGCGGTTGCGCGACTACGGTGACGATGCAGTGCGGGTGTCTGACCACGCCCTCGTCTGCAACGTCGAGTACCTGAAGGTCGCGGTGATGGATGCGCTGCACGAGGCGGGGTGTCGCTTCCGGCTGCACAGCCGTGTCGTGGGCGCGCACGTGGCGGACGGACGGATCACGTCTGTGGCCCTGGCGACCAAGACCGGCACGGTCGAGATCGAGGCGGGTGCCGTGGTCGACGCGACCGGCGACGCCGATGTCGCTGCCTACGCCGGCGCCGCCACCCTCAAAGGCCGCGAGACCGACGGCTTCCTCTCGCCGATGACGCTCAATATGATCATCACCAACGTCGACGTGCCCGCCGCACGAGGGTTCCAGCAGGCGGGCGGCTTGCGGCGGCTCTTGGAGGAGGCGCGCGACCGCTATCCACTCCTGCCCGAGAGCATGGGACTGGAGCGCCCGCCCTTCCCGATCGACAACGCCCTGGTCATCAACCACAGCGGCACGAAGCTCCACGGGGTGCTGGACGGCACGCTGATCGCAGATCTGACGACCGCCGAGGCCTACAGCCGCCGGCAGGCACTGCAGATCGTCGCCGCGCTGCGGGAGTACGGGGGCCCCGCCTTTGCTCGTGTGCAGCTGGCAGCGACCGGGCCCCAGGTGGGGGTGCGTGAGACGCGCCGGGTGAAGGGCCTCACCATCCTGACCGAAGACGACGCGATGGCGGGTCGGCGTTGCGACGATGCCATCGCCTGGCGCAGCGGGATGCTCGATATCGGCTTCACGCGTTACGAGCCGATGCAGGTACACGATGTCCCCTATCGGGCGCTGGTCCCCGAGACGCTGGATGGTCTGTTGGCGGCGGGTCGCTGCATCTCGGCGACCCACGTCGCGGCCTCCGCGGGGAAGAGTATGGGCAACTGCGTGGCGACGGGTCACGCGGCGGGATGGGCGGCGGCGATGTCGGTGGCCCGCGGCTGCCGGCCCCGCGAACTGGATGTGGCGGCGTTGCAGGCGGCGCTGCGTGCCGATGGCGTCGACCTGGCGTGGACCCCGCCGGACAGTTACAAGGCCATTTAGCTCGCGTAAGGAGCGATGATGAAGATAACCGATGTGGTCGTGCTCAAGGTCAAAGGGATCTGGGAGAGCCCACCTTTCCCCGCGGGGAATCGGCAATCGCAAGCTGCCGATATCTATCCGGAGTTCAACGCGCGTACGGCGGCGCCGGGTCCCGAGGGCCCGCACGAGATCAGCGATCTCTTCCTGGAGATCCGGACCGACGCGGGGATCTCCGGTTTCTTCGGCCCGATTCAGTCCTCGCAGGCTGACGTCATCCGCACCTCCCTGCGCCCCTATCTGATCGGGCGCGATCCGTTGGCGACGGAGCTGCTCCACGATCAGATGCTGCGGCTTGATCGGCATGGGCGGTCCGGCCTCTTCATGACCGGTCTGAGCCCGGTCGATTGTGCTCTTTGGGACATCAAGGGGAAGGCCTGGGATAAGCCGATCTACCGTTTATTAGGCGGGCCGACACGTTCTGAGGTGCCCGCTTACGCCAGCATGCTGGGCTATTCGGTCGATCCCGAGGCCGCCGTCGAGGTCGCCCTTGATTTTCAAGCGCAGGGCTTCACGGCCCAGAAGTGGTTCTTCCGTTATGGACCGGGCGATGGCGAGGGGGGCAAGGCGCGCAACGTCGCGCTCGTGCGAGCGCTGCGCGAGGCCTTGGGGCCGTTCTATCCGTTGATGTTTGATGCTTTTATGGGCTGGAACCTGGGCTATGCTGCCGAGATGGCACGGGCGATGGAGCCCTACAACCTGACCTGGCTGGAGGAGCCGTTGCCCCCGGAGCGTGTGGGTGCCTTCCGGGAGCTGCGGGCGGCGTCTCGCGTGCCGTTGGCGACGGGTGAGCATGTCTATACCCGTTGGCAGGTCAAGGAGCTGCTCACGGCAGGCGCGATTGATGTCATCCAGACCGATCCCGATTGGACCGGCGGCATCACCGAGCTCGTCAAGATCTGTGCGCTGGCCTCCTCCTTCGAAGTACCGATGGTCGCTCACGGGCACTCACTCCTGGCAGCGCTCCACGTTGCCGGGGCGCAGTCGCCCGCAACGGTACCCTATGTTGAAGTCCTTGTCAGACACCAACCGCGCAAACAGGCCTTTTACAAGACCACCTATGCCCCTGACAAGGGCAGCGTAAGGCTCCCCGAACGTCCAGGCCTGGGCCTGGTGCTCGACGAGGCGCGCATCACGTCGCGTGAGACGCTGGACTAACCCCATAACGGCAAAGGAGCATTCAGATGACACGTGAGAACGATAGGGCGCTGACGACTTGGCCCGACGGCTTCGTCGAGGCCAACGGCATTCGGTTGCACTTCTGGCGCACGGGCGATGGGACGCAGCCGCCGCTGGTCCTATGCCATGGTTATAGTGACAATGGGCTGTGCTGGACACCGGTCGCTCGGAGGCTGGAGGCCGACTTCGATGTCGTGATGGTCGATGCCCGAGGCCATGGGCTGTCGGATGCGCCGGAGAGCGGCTACACGACGGCAGACCGCGCCGATGACGTAGCGGCTTTCGTGCAGGCCCTCGGGCTGGAGAAGCCCGCGATCCTCGGCCATTCGATGGGCGCCTCGACCGCAGCAGCTGCTGCTGCGGCCTACCCGGACCGCTTCAGCAAGGTGCTATTGGAGGACCCTGCCTGGTGGGACGATGAGAGCCCTCGACGCATGCGCCGGGGGACGACGCCTGAGGAGCGCGCTGCCTGGCTGGAGGAGCGCCGAGCGCAGATCGTGAAGCAGAATCAGATGTCGATCGAGGAGCTGATCGCGCTCTGCCGCGAGCAGTCGCCCTCTTGGCAGGAAGATGAACTCGCGCCGTGGGCGCTCTCCAAGCAGCAGCTCAGCCCCAACGTTGCCGGCGGCTGGGAGACTAAGCCCAGGCCATGGACGGAGATCGCGTCCGCGTTCGTGGTGCCCACCCTGTTGATCACGGCGGATACGGAGAAGGGGGGCATCGTGACCCCGGAGATTGCTGAGGCGGCCCAAGCGCTCAACCATCAGATTGAGGTCGTCCATTTGCCGGAGGCCGGGCACAGTATCCGACGGGAGGCCTTCGAGGCCTATGTGGAAGCAGTCTACGCGTTCCTGATGCGTAGTTGATGGTTGACGGTGTCGATATCACTCAAGTGAGGTAAACTTTATGTCTGCAGATGTTTCGGTTAAGATTGGGTTTGTCCCTTCCTATCGCTTCCGCTTCACGCCCTGGTGCGAGAAGATGCGGGCGGATAGCCTGGCGGCCTTTGCCAAGGTTGAGGGACTGGAGATCGTGGTGCCGCAACCTGCGCCCGATGGTGCGACGCTCGATGCCGAGCAGGGCCTGACGCCCCATGGCACCGTCTCCACGCTGGATCAGGCCGAGGTCGTGGCCGAGTACTTCCGCCGCGAGAAGGTTGACGGCTTAATCCTCTGTCCGCTGGACTTCGGTGACGAGCGCTCGGCGGTCAAGATCGCAGAGCTCCTCGATGTGCCGGTCATGCTCTACGCGACCAAGGAGCCGCCGGGCCGTGACGACGCCGGGCTGACGCGAGAGTCGGATTCCTACTGCGGCAATCTCTCGATGGCCTCGGGCCTTTACCGCCGCAAGATCGCCTTCCGCTATGCAGGGCTCTTCTTCCCGGACGAGCCTGAGTTCTTACCCGAGGTCGAGGCCTTTGTGCGCGCCGTTGCCGTCACCAAGGGGATGAAGGGGGCGCGTATCGGACAGGTGGGCGTGCGCCCGGCGACCTTCGAGACGGTCGGCTATGATGAGGTCGCGATGATCCAGGCCTTTGGGCAGAACGTGATCTTTACCAATCTCTCTGACATCGTCGATCGCGCCCTGGCGCTGGCCGATGATGATCCGGCGGTCCTCGATGTCATCGCCGACTTCAAGGCTTCGTATGATGAGATCACGGTCTCCGATCACTATCTGGTCAACGCCTCCAAGCTGGAGGCGGCGCTGACCGAGTTCTGGCAGAAGAATGGCCTCTCGGCGATGGCGATGCAGTGCTGGCCCTCGATCGGACGTCTGATGGGTATCTCGGTGTGCACGACGTACGGTCGTCTCACCGGCAAGCGGATGCTGACGGCCTGCGAGGCCGACATCCTTGGGGCGCTCTCGATGCTGGTCTGCTATCAGGCGGCGCTTGGACAGACCGTCCCGCACTTCATCGATTGGACGATCCGCCATCGTGAGCAGCCGAATCAGTTGCTGGCGTGGCACTGCGGCAATGCGCCCACCTGCCTGGCCTGCGATGACGGCAAGACCGCGCTGCGCTCGCGCCGCGATATGACCGGCGAGTTGCCGTTGGTGGCGGGCGACACGACCGAGGGCCTGAGCCAGTTCCAGCTGCAGCCGGGGACCGTCACCTTCTGCCGGCTCGCCGAGTACGACAATGAGTGGAAGATGCTGATCACGACCGGTGAGATCGTGCCCAGCGATGAGACACTGGCGGGTACCTGGTCGTGGGTCGAGGTGGAGGATCACGATCGCCTCTACCGCACCTTGGTCGAGGAGGGCTTTGTTCATCATGCCAGCATGATCCACGGGGACTTCACCCAGCCGCTTCTGCAGGCGTGCAAGTTCCTGGGTATCGAGCCGGTGGTAGTGTAACTACAGAGGAGGAAAGCACGGCATGGCGTTTACGATACGGCGCGGGACCAATATCTCGCATTGGCTGAGTCAGAGTCAACGGCGTGGGCGAGAACGTGATGCCTTCTTCACCGAGCGTGACGTGCAGCGTATCGCCGGGATGGGGGGCGGCTGCTTCGATCACATCCGGCTGCCGGTTGATGAGGAGCAGCTTTTCGATGCCTCCGGCAACAAGGATCCCGAAGCTTTCGAGCTCCTCGACTCGGCGCTGGACTGGTGCGACGATGCGGGACTGCGCGTGGTGGTCGATCTTCACATCCTGCGCTCGCATCACTTCCTGGATGAGTACGATCCGCTGCTCTATTCGGATGCTGAGGAGGAAGCTCGCTTCGTTGATCTTTGGCTGCAGATCGCCGACCATCTGGACTGGCGCTCGACCGATCTGGTAGCCTATGAGTTGCTGAATGAACCGGTCGCGCGCGATCCGGAGGACTGGAACCGCGTGGCGATGGCAGCCTATCGCGCGATCCGCGATCGGGAGCCCGAGCGCACGATCGTACTGGGCTCCAATTGGTTCAACCAGCACCAGACCTTCGGTCAGCTGAGGGTCCCCGAGGACGACGACACGATCCTGACCTTCCACTACTACTTGCCGATGTTTGTGACGCACTACACAGCGAGCTGGTGGGCGGTGGGTGGAGACTACACAGGCCCTATTCACTATCCGGGCCGGCCCATCGCCGATGAGGATCTGGAGGGGTTGGGTGAGAGGTTGCTGGAGGCCATCGAGGCCAACGGCTGGAACGAGCCCTTTGGTCGCGAGACGGTCGCTCGGGACATCGCGCTGCCGCTCGCTGTGGCCAATGCGCGCGGCCTGCAGCTCTACTGCGGCGAGTTCGGGTGCTACGAGCGCACGCCGGAGCCGTTACGCCTCGCCTGGTACCGTGACATGCTGTCGGTCTTCGAGGCCAACAACATCGCGTGGGCGAACTGGGACTACAAGGGCTCCTTCGGCATCGTCGATGCGCAGGGCGAGGAGACCGCGATCGCCAAGGTGCTCTGCCACCCGGGTTGATGAAGGCATAGGCGAAGCAACCCGGAAGAGAGCGACGGGAGATCGGAGCGAGAGGAGGCCCCGGGTGCCAAAGCGTCAGATGACATTTCCTGCGGGCCGTTACTTCCACGTCTACAACCGCGGCCTCAACCATGCGCAGGTCTTCTTCTCTGCCCGCAACTACATCTACTTTCTGGAGCTGCTGAAGCGCAACATCGATCGCTATGGGATAACCGTGACAGCGTACTGCCTGATGCCGAACCACTACCATCTGCTGATCCGTCCGAGTTCGGATGATGGCTTGCAGTGGTTGATGAAAGGCCTTGCGGGATCATACGTGCAAGCGGTGAATCTGGAGCAAGGGCGCCAGGGACCGCTCTTCCAAGGACGGTACCGGGCCATCTGGGTGGACGACGAGTCATACCTGATTCACCTGGCACGCTATATACATCTGAATCCGGTGGAGGCGGGATGGGTCTCGAGTCCGGAGAAATGGAACTACTCGAACTACAGGGATGTGATTGGGCTGCGCCAGGGGACGCTCAAGGACACTCTGCTGGTACCGGATCTGTTTGAGTCTGGTGCGCAGTATCAAGCCTTCGTGGTAGGCGACGACGTGTCGCCTGACGCCGTAGAGACGTATCACCTGGACTGACAGTGTCCCTTCCGGGTTGCCGGAGGCTAGGAGAAGCAACCGGGAACAGAGCGGTGGTGTCCCTTCCGGGTTGCTGAGGCCCGAGTCTGCTCGGGCCTCAACCCGGAAGGTGGTCCAGCGGCGAGCCGATGCATCGCAGAATCTTCCGGGTTGCCGGTGAATAGGAGAAGCAACCGGGAAAGAGGGTGTCCCTTCCGGGTTGCTGAGGGCAACCCGGAAGGTGGTCCAGCGGCGAGCCGACGCATCGCAGAATCTTCCGGGTTGCCGGTGAATAGGAGAAGCAACCGGGAAAGAGGGTGTCCCTTCCGGGTTGCTGAGGGCAACCCGGAAGGTGGTCCAGCGGCGAGCCGACGCATCGCAGAATCTTCCGGGTTGCCGGTGAATAGGAGAAGCAACCGGGAAAGAGG
>CAZYYC010000210.1:0-8003 GCA_964650935.1 uncultured Anaerolineales bacterium | reverse complement strand
TGATCGGCCTGGCGAAGCGCCACGAGGAGATTTTCCAGCCCGGGCAGCGGATCCCCGTGCGCTTCGACCCCGCTGCGCCGGCGATCCTGCTGCTGCGCCGCATCCGTGACGAGGCCCACCGCTTCGCGATCACCTATCATCGCCAACGGCGCCGCAAGGTCGGCCTGGCCTCGCAGATCGACGAGATCCCGGGCATCGGCCCTGTCAAGCGCCGGGCGTTGCTCAAGCACTTCGGCTCGCTCCACAAGATCCAAGCGGCGACGCAAGAGCAGCTGATGGAGGTGGAGGGTGTCTCAGAGGTGCTCGCCGGCAACATCATCGCCCACTTCGAGCGTCTGCGCCGGGAGCAGGAACTGGCAGCGCAGGAATCCGAGGCATAGGCCCTGCTCATTTGGGGCCAACAGGAGGGGGAGGACATGAGTGAAGGGGTTGCGCTTTTCATCGACGTCTATCGCAACAACGAGCGGTCGATCCACCGCCACGTCGAGGGGCTCTCCAACGAAGCGAGCTATCTCCAGCCGCAGTTCGAGGCGATCTCCTTCAACTGGACCCTGGGCCATATCGTGCAGTACCGGATCTTGGCCCTGCACGTGATGGGCGAATCCTTCGCCTGGGAGATGGGAGAGGGGTCAGCCTACCGGCGGGATCCCGCCGGCATCGCGGAGCCCGGCGACGGGCGTGCCCTTGCGGACCTGATGGCAGATCTGGACGAAACCGGACGCCTGTTGGAAAAGACCCTCTCGGCGACAAGCGCGGAGGCATGGCGTGAGGTGGTCGAGACGCACCTGGGCGACCGATCGCGCTACGATTACGTCAGCCGGCTGGCGTGGCACGAGACCTACCACGTCGGGCAGCTGGGCCTGCTGCGATCGCTCGGGGGACGTGCCGACTGAGTCATCTCCCTTCCGGGTTGCTGAGCGCAAGCGCCCTCGCCTGCAGGCCCGCTACTGAGCAACCCGGAAGATGGCCTCACGTGCGCCCGATCCGGCAGAACCGCCTTACTCCAGCGCCCGTTCTGCGATCACGGCTTGAGCCCTGGCGATGAAGTCCGCCACGGGCATCGCGCCGAGGTTCTCCCCGCTGCGCAGACGCACGGAGACGGCGCTCTGCTCCGCCTCGCGGTCGCCCACGACCAGCATGTAGGGCACCTTCATCAACTGCGCCTCGCGGATCTTGGCATTCATCCGCGACGACGAGGCGTCTGTCTGGACGCGGATTCTCGCCTGCCTCAGTTGGTCCTCGACCTGCTTGGCGTACTCGATGTGGCGGTCGGCGATGGGGATCACCCGTGCCTGCTCCGGCGCCAGCCAGACGGGGAAGGCGCCCGCGTAGTGCTCCACCAGGATGCCGAAGAAGCGCTCAATCGACCCCAGCAGCGCTCGATGGACCATGTAGGGACGATGCTCCATCCCATCCTCGCCCACGTAGGTCATGTCGAAGCGCTCCGGCTCGTTGAAGTCGAACTGGATCGTCGTGAGCTGCCAGGAGCGCCCCAGCGCGTCCTTGATGTGCAGGTCGATCTTCGGGCCGTAGAAGGCGCCGCCGCCCTCGTCGATGTCGTAGTCGAGCCCCTCGGCGTCGATGGCGCGCTTGAGTGACGCCTGCGCCTGCTCCCACCGCGCGGGATCGCCCACGGCCTTCTCGGGCCGCGTCGACAGGTAGGCCTGGAAGTCCTCGAAGCCGAAGGCGCGCAGCATCGCCAGCGAGAAGCGCAACACCCGCAGCACCTCGGCCTCGATCTGGTCGGGCGTGCAGATGATGTGCGCGTCGTCCTGGGTGAAGCCGCGCACGCGCATCAGCCCGTGGAGCACGCCGCTCTTCTCGTAGCGGTAGACCGTCCCCAGCTCGGCCCAGCGCAGCGGCAGCTCACGGTAGGAGCGCAGTGCCGTCTTGTAGATCATGATGTGGAAGGGACAGTTCATCGGCTTCAGGAAGTAGTCCTGCCCGTCGACGTCCATCGGCGCGTACATACCCTCTTTGTAGAAATCCAGGTGTCCGGAGGTCTCCCAGAGCCACGACTTGCCGATGTGCGGCGTGTAGACCAGGTCGTAGCCGCCCTCCAGGTGGCGGTCGCGCCAGAAGTCCTCGATGGTCTTGCGCATCAGCCCGCCCCGCGGGTGCCAGTAGGCCAGGCCCGGCCCTGCCTCCTCGTGGAACGAGAGCAGATCCAGCTCGCGGATCAGGCGCCGGTGGTCGCGCTTCTTCACCTCCTCCAGCCAGTCGAGGTAGGCGCGCAGCTCCTTGGGCTTCTGCCACGCCGTCCCGTAGATGCGCTGCAGCATCGGCTTCTCCGCGTCGCCCCGCCAGTAGGCGCCCGCGACGTTGAGCAGCTTGACCGCCTTCGCGTTGATCTCCTTGGAGTTGGCGACGTGCGGTCCGCGGCAGAGATCGACGAAGTCCCCGCTCTTGTAGATCGAGAGGACAGGCTCCTCATCCATCTTCTCGCCGTATTCGTCGGTACCGCGGTGCAGGATGTCCTCGATCAGCTCCAGCTTGTAGGGCTGGTCACCGAAGAGCTCTCGTGCCTGGTCAGGGGCGATCTCCTCATAGACGAAGTCGCGCCCCTCGTCGATGAGCTCCTGCATCCGTGCCTCGATGGCCTCCAGGTCCTCCTGGGTGAGCGGGCGCGGCAGGTCGAAGTCGTAGTAGAAGCCGTGCTCAATCGGCGGCCCGATGGCAATCTTCGCATCGGGGAACGTCTCCAACACCGCCGCCGCCATCATGTGCGCCACCGAGTGCCGGATTCGGTACAGCTTGCTCTCGTGATAGTCTTCCGCCTGCATGTTTTCCATGGTGCTGCCTCCTTCTTGTGCGCATGGATCAACCAGCAAATGAAAGCGCCCCACATCCTCTTGGGACGTGGGGCGCCACGTGGTTCCACCCAAGTTCCTGTGCGGTCGCTACGACGGCATCAGGCACTCTGGTCGCGATAACGGGCGATCCCGGGAAGCTATACTCGGAGACCTTTCCAGCTTCCGCTCGCGAGTGGTTTTCGCCGGGTTCCTGCGGGGGAGGCTCTCAGCCGGGGGCCTCCGTTTGCTGTCACATTCCGCCGGGTACTCGTCTCGCTCAACGCTTTGGCGCACGCGCATCAGCGTGCTCACTTACTTGAAATTATAGGCGGGATAGGTCAGAAAGTCAACTGGTTTTCTTAGACGCGATAGCCCCGGTCTTCCTGGGGTGAGTGAACCGCGAACGGCTGCGTTTATGGTATCATGCCCCGGGTGGGGCCTAGGGGCCCTTGAGCGAACTGGAGCGTTGTGGATGAGCCTATTGACATTTGAGTTGTTAGCCACCGAGGATCAAGCGAGGGCGGGGATCTTTCATACCGCGCACGGGCCGCTGGCCACCCCGATCTACGCGCCGGTCGGCACGCAGGCGACGGTGAAGGCGGTCACGCCGGAGCAGTTGCGCGAGGTCGGCGCCTCGCTGGTGCTGGCCAATACCTATCACCTCTACCTGCGCCCCGGCGACGAGCTGATCGCCCGGCTGGGCGGGCTGCACACCTTTATGGCGTGGGAGGGGCCGATGCTGACCGACTCGGGCGGCTTCCAGGTCTTCAGCCTCGCCGGACACCGGGGTGAGGAGTCGCTTCGCCGCATCGATGAGGACGGCGTGACCTTTCGCTCCCACATCGACGGGCGGCAGCATCGATTCACACCCGAGAAGGTGATTGAGATCGAGCAGAACCTGGGCGCCGACATCGCGATGGTGCTCGACGAATGCGCCGTACCCGACGACTACGACTACCTCAAGCGCTACGCCCTGCCTCGTACCCACGCTTGGGCCGAGCGCTGTCTGGCAGCTCACACGCGCGCCGATCAGGCGCTCTTCGGCATCGTTCAGGGGGGTGTCTTCGCCGACCTGCGCGAGGCGAGTGCCCGCTACTTGACCGCGTTGGACTTCCCGGGCTACGCCATCGGCGGGCTCTCGGTGGGTGAGAGCAAGGAGGAGATGCTGGCGACGCTCGACGTCACCACACCGCTGTTGCCGGCGGGCAAGCCGCGTTATCTAATGGGCGTCGGGACGCCTGAGGATCTGGTCGAGGGTGTGGCCCGGGGCATCGACATCTTTGACTGCGTGCTGCCCACCCGCGTGGCCCGCAACGGGCAGGCGCTCCTGCGCGACGGCAAGCTCAACATGCGCAATGCCCGTTTTGCCGAGGACCCGGCGCCGCTCGACGCCGCGTGTACGTGCCCCACCTGCCGGCACTTCACCCGGGCCTACATCCGTCACCTGGTCGTCGCCAAGGAGATCCTCGGCGCGACGCTGCTCACCCTGCACAACCTGCACACGATGCTCACGCTGATCCACGACATCCGCGAGGCGATATTGGACCAGCGATTTGCGGACTTCCGAGCGGCCTTCTGGGATGCACGAGCGTGGAAGGGCAGTTAAGGGGGTACCTGCTATCAAGCCGATGTCCGGTCCGCGATTCGCTCATCCGCAGCTCTCTCACCCACTCACTCCCCGTATCAGTACTTGACGCCAGGTCGGGACACGCTACACTCGTACGAAAGTAAGGAAGGCAGGTATCTTGTGAATCGATTGTCGCGCAACGACCCGTGTTGGTGCGGGAGCGGAAAGAAGTACAAGCACTGTCATTTGAAGCAGGACCTCGCGCGGGGTGCCGGTTCGCGTTCCCGACGTCAGGTGCCGGGGCGCAGGGGTCGTGAGATCATCATCAAGACGCCTGAGCAGGTGGCGGGTATCCGTACGGCGTGCGCGCTGACGCGCCGGATCCTCGACAGCCTTGAGGGACGGATCGTGCCGGGGATCACGACCGAGGAGATCAACACCTGGGTGCACGAGATGACCACCGCTGCCGGGGCGATCCCCGCACCGCTCAACTACCGCGGCTACCCCAAGAGCGTCTGCACGTCGATCAACGAGGTGATCTGCCACGGCATCCCCACGCCCGAGCGCGTGCTCAAAGAGGGCGATATCATCAATATCGACGTGACCTCGATCCTCGACGGCTACTATGGCGATTCGAGCCGCATGTTCCTGGTGGGTGAGGTGTCGGACTCGGCACGTAAGCTGGTGGAGGCGACGCGCCGGGCGATGGTCCTGGGGATTGAACAGGTGAAGCCGGGCAACACGATGGGTGATATCGGTCACGCGATCCAGCAGTATGCAGAGGGGCTGGGCTACTCGGTCGTGCGTGCCTTTGTGGGCCACGGCACCGGGGTGCAGTTCCACGAGGCGCCCGACGTGCCTCACTATGGGGAGCGCGGCGCTGGGGCACCGCTGGTGCCCAACATGATCTTCACGATCGAGCCGATGATCAACGTCGGCGGTTTCCAGGCGACCGTACTCGAGGACGGATGGACGGCGGTGACGTCGGATGGATCGCTGTCGGCGCAGTGGGAGCACACCGTGCGGGTCACCGAAGAGGGCGTTGAGATGATGACGGCGCCACCGGGCCTCACGGTAGCAGAGGCGCTGGCTGACTAGGATGCCATCGAGATGATTGTACAACATAGAAGAGAGGGGACGGGCCATGCAGGGTGACGCGAATGAGATTCGTAAGGGATTGCGGGATGTGATTGACTTCGAGATCGGGCTGGACGTGGTCTCGTTGGGTATGATCCGTGGTATCGACACGGAGGGCGACCAGGTGACCATCACGATGATCCTGACCTCCCCGATGTGCCCGATGGCGTCGTTCATGATGAATCAGGTCAAGGACCGCGCCGCCGAGCTGACCGATAAGCCCGTCCAGGTGGTCATGGGCAAGGAGATGTGGACACCGGAGATGATGGAGGAGGACGCCCGCGAGTCGCTGGGCATCTAGCCCTCCCGGCTGTCAGCAACCTTCCGGGAAGCTCGCAGCGCCTCGCTCGCCACAGAGAGCGCGTCGGACGCCGGCATCCGCACGACGGCACCGGCCTGCCGGCTTCCCGGAAGACCAGATGCGACAGCCCCGCACGGTGGTTGACAATTCGCCCTCTCGCGCGATAATAGGGACACAATCGAACGTTCTAAAGGCGATGACGGGGAGAAGTAACCGGGGGGCACCTGACAGGGAAGCGCGGTCGAAGACTGAGAACCGCGCGCAGCGAAAGCCCGGTGAAGTTCGCCTCTGAGCCGACCGTTGAACCCCATCCGGAGGATGGCGCCATCCCCGTGATGGGTGAGTAGACGGCTCCGCGCGCCCGGCGTTATCGGGGCAAGCCATCGTCGTGATGGACCTGGGTCCTGACGACTGTGGGTGAGAGGCTTGGCCGCCCCTAGGGGTGCGCAAGGCAAGCAGGGTGGTACCGCGGGAGCTACGCTCTCGTCCCGGCAGGGGCGAGGGCGTTTTTGTGTTCCAAGGCCGTAACCGATGGAGGTGAGGGATGAGTTCGCTGGAAGAGCTGGAACGGATACGCGAGGAGGCATTGGTCGATCTGGCCGCCGCCGCGACGACGGATGCGCTGGAGGATTGGGAGGCTCAGGTCGTTGGGCGCAAGGGACAGGTCACGCAGCTGGCGCGTACGGTCGGCCAACTGCCCAAGGAGGAGCGCCCCGCCTTTGGGCAGCGGGTGAACGAGGTCAAACAAGCGTTGCTGCAGGCCTATGAGGCGCGACTCGACGAGGTGCGGCACGCTGAGGTGACGGCGCAGCTGGCCCGGGAGGCCATCGACGTGACGCTGCCGGGTCGTCCTGTAGCGCCGGGTCACCTGCACCTGACCACCCAAGCGTTGCGCGAGCTCTACGACATCTTCGCTCTGATGGGCTTCGAGGTCTACGAATCCCCTGATGTGGAGCTCGAGGCCTATAACTTCGATCTGCTCAACATCCCGGAATACCATCCGGCGCGGGATATGTGGGATACGTTCTGGATCGAGGACCAGGGGGACGTGGATGCTTCCGGTCGCCGCCTGCTGCGGACGCACACGTCGCCGGGCCAGATCCGCGTGATGCGTGAGCGGTACCCCGAGCCCATCCGTGTGATCCTGCCGGGCAAGTGCTACCGCTATGAGCAGATCACGGTCAGGGCTGAGCATCAGTTCTACCAGCTCGAGGGCCTGGCAGTCGGTACCGGGATCACGATGACCGACCTGATCGGCACGCTACAGCAGTTCGCGCGGCTCTACTACGGGGCCGACCGCGAGGTTCGCGTGCGCAGCTCCTACTTCCCCTTCACCGAGCCGAGTGTCGAGGTCGACACGGCGTGCATCCTCTGCGGCGGCAAGGGCTGCGCCGTCTGCAAGTACACGGGTTGGCTGGAGATTGCCGGTGCCGGTATGGTGCACCCTGTCGTGCTCCGGAACGGCGGCTATGACCCCGAGGTCTGGAGCGGCTTCGCCTTCGGCTTCGGCGTCGAGCGCCCATCGATGATGAAGTACGCCGTGCCGGACATCCGGCTGTACTACGGCAACGACTTGCGGTTCTTGAGGCAGTTCTAGAGGTGATGATATGGCGATACCATTGACGTGGCTCAATGACTTCGTCGAGGTCAGCGACCTCGACATCGAAACCCTCCGGCAGCGGCTGGATTTGGCCGGGCTGGAGGTCGAATCCGTCGGCGTGATCGGCTATCCCGGTGCGGAGTTGCCGTGGGATCCGGATAAGGTGATGACGGCAGAGGTTCTTGCCGTCAACCCACACCCCAACGCTGACCGGCTGGTGTTGGTCGAGGTCGCCTATGGCGGTGAGGAGCACGAGATCGTGGTCACCGGCGCCCCCAGCCTCTACGACCGCATGGGTGAGACGGACCTGCACCTGAAGGTCGCCTTTGCGTGGGAGGGTGCCGAGCTCTACGACGGTCACGCCGAGGGCTGGAAGAAGGCGCGTCTCAAGAAGACGTCGATTCGCGGCGTGCCCTCCCGGGCGATGGTCTGCTCCGAGAAGGAGCTGGGGCTCTCGGAGGCCGCAAACGATATCCTCTACCTGCCCGACGACACGCCGGTGGGTGTGCCGCTCGTGAAGGTCTTGGGCGACTATATCTTGGACTTCAACATCAAGGGGCCGTTCGGTCACCTGCAGTCGGTCTACGGGATCGCCCGCGAGGTCGC
>CAZYYC010000209.1:0-8040 GCA_964650935.1 uncultured Anaerolineales bacterium | reverse complement strand
CCCCAACCCGCCCCTCGCGCTCGATGAGCATCTGCATCGCATCCTGAAGCTCGTATTCGCCGCGCGGCGACAGCGGCACCTCGGGCAGATAGTCGATGATCTTCCGCGAGAAGGCATAGAGCGGCAGGCTCGACATATTCGACGCCACCTCGCCGGGCTGTGCCTTCTCCACGATGCGCGTGATCCACGGACCCTCCATCTCCACAATCGCCATCGTACCCAACCGCTCCGGATCGACCGGCAACAGCGTCAGCACACCATGGGGCGATGAGCCCTCCATACCCTCGCCGACGCCCCGCATCGCAGAGACCAAGCGTCCCACCTCGACGCTGGGCACCAGGTTATCACACGCCGAGAGCACAAAATCCTCGGTGATCAACGGCGCCGCGCAGGCCAGCGCATTAGCCATTCCCTTGCGCTCGGGTTGGTAGACGAAGCGGATATCCGCCTCGATGGTGGATTCGCGGCTGAAGTAGCGGGTGATATCGCGGTCGGTGGGGCTGACGACGAGGATGAAGTCATGGATACCGTTGACCAGGAGCAGTTCCAGGACGCGCTCGACGATGGGCTTGCCGAGGATCGGCAGCATCGCCTTGGATCGATCGATGGTGATGGGATGCAGGCGGGAGCCCTTCCCCGCCGCCAGAATCACACCTTGCATGGTCCACTAGCCTCCGAACTCAGTCGATAACAGGGACAAACAGCATCCAAGCCCTGCCTATAGGCGGGCTTGGGTGCACTGCACTCTGCTCAACACGCCATCGGCTGCGCCCTAACCGCTGAAACTCAGCCAGCGGAAGCCGTAGCGCTCCAACGAGAGCGTCCAGGCGTCGGACGCGGGGGCCTCGAGTGTCGCACCGGTCAGGAGATCCGTCAGCGTCCGACCGGCGGACCGGTTCCGACCGGCGTAGGCACTCAGGTCAAGGGTGACCTCCTGCGCTGTCGGCGCCAGATTGTTGACCACCAACACCGTCTCGTCGGCGTAGGTCCTCACGTAGGCAAGCACCGCCGGGTTCTCGGGGTTAAGCAAGGTCAGGTCACCGCGCCCGAAGACGGGATGTTGCTTGCGCAGGGCCAGGATGTCGCGCGTCCAGTTGAGCAGGGACTCGGGATCTGCAGCCTGCGCCTCGACGTTGACCTTAGTGTAGCCAAAGGTCTCGCTCTCGATCACGGGCTCGTAGAGACGTTCCGGCGGGACGTCTCTCCCGGTAAAGCCGGCGTTGGGTTCCGCGTTCCACTGCATCGGTGTGCGGACCCCGTTGCGGTCGTCCAACCAGATGTTGTCGCCCATGCCGGTCTCATCGCCGTAGTAGAGGAAGGGCGAGCCGATGAAGGTCAGCAGGATGGAGTTGGCACAGCGGATGCGGGCCTGGTCGTTCTCGAGCAGGGGCGCCAACCGGCGCCGTATCCCCAGGTTCAGCCGCATCCGTGGTTCAGGAGCATAGAAGTCCCACATAAAGGCGCGTTCCTCGGGCGTCACCATCTCGAGCGTCAGCTCATCGTGACAGCGCAGGAAGGTGCCCCACTGGCAGATGTCGGGCAGGGGCGGGGTGCGGTCCATGATCTCCTCGATGGGCGCGCGACTCTGCTTGGCAAGAGCCATGAAGATACGAGGCATCAGGGGGAAGTGGAAGTTCATGTGCATCTCATCGCCGTCGCCGAAGTAGTCCCGCACGTCCTCGGGCCACTGATTGGCCTCGGAAAGCAGCATCGTGCCCGGCGCGTAGGCATCGACGAAGGCCCGCAGGCGCTTGAGATAAGCGTGGGTCTCGGGAAGATTCTCGCAGTTGGTGCCCTCGCGCTCGAAAAGATAGGGCGGCGCGTCAATACGCAGCGCATCAGCGCCCTCATCGATCCAGAACTGCACGATGCGCAACATCTCCTGCTGGACCTCGGGGTTGTCGAAGTTGAGATCCGGCTGGTGGTGGAAGAAGCGGTGCCAGAAGTACTGGCCCCGCAGCTCGTCGAAGGTCCAGTTGGAGGGTTCGGAATCGAGGAAGATGATACGTGTGTCACTGTAGGCGTCGTCGGTGTCGCTCCATACATACCAATCGCGATAGCGCTCGTGCTCGGGATGTGAGGGGTCGCGCGAGGCCTGAAACCATGGGTGTTGATCCGACGTATGGTTCGGTATGAGCTCGACCACGACGCGAAGACCACGCTTGTGAGCCTCGGCAACGAGGCGGCGGAAGTCGTCGAGCGTGCCGTAGTCCGGATGGATCGAACGATAGTCGGCGACATCGTAGCCATCGTCGCGCAGCGGTGAGGGGAAGATAGGCAGCATCCAGATTGCGTCGATGCCCAGTCGGGCGAGGTAGCCCAACTTGGAGGTAAGTCCCGCCAGGTCACCTATGCCGTCATCATTGCTGTCCGCAAATGCCCGCACAGAGACTTCGTAGAAGACAGCATCCTTGTACCAGAGGTCGGGCCGGTCTAGTGCGTACACCATCAGGGGTCCCCCTTTCGCCATCACTGAAGGAAACGATCCATGGGCGCAGGCCAAATCGAACAGGCCAGAGCCGGCACTGTTGTCACGTATCTTAGCACCGCCGCGCATCCTTGGGAAATGCGCCGACCTGGGCTACAATGAGGACATGCCCGAATCGCATCGTTTGGAGCACTATCGGCGGCGTTACGCAGCTCTGAGGCCGGGCTGGAGATCTGCGACGGCACGTCTTGAGCGCAGCGTGGCTTCTGCATTGACAGCGAACAGCAGGGTCCTGGACCTCGGCTGTGGGCGCGGTGGCATTGTCGAGCGACTCGGCCCGCAGGGCGCAGGGGGAGAGCAGACGGCGAGGTGGGCCGGCGTCGACCCCGACATCTCGTCGCTGTGGGAGCATCGTTCAGGGAACCTGCGTCGCGCCTGCGCAAACGCCGAAGAGCTTCCCTTCAGTTCAGGGACCTTTGACATCGTCATCGCATCTTGGGTGCTGGAGCATCTACCCCGCCCGGCAGCGACGTTCCGCGAGATCGCGCGGGTGATGCGACGGGGCGGTAGCTTCTTCTTCCTGACACCCAACGCCACCCACCCTCTACCACGTCTTAGTGCGGCCATAGCCCCACTGCATCGGTTCCAGCAGCGGATCGTAGCGCACTTCTATGGACGTGGCGCTGCCGACACCTTCCCCGTGACCTATCGCGCCAACACGGTCGGGGCGATCAGCCGGCTGAGTGTCCGTGTCGGGCTACGACCCGTGGAGATCGCCTGGGTCGATGATCCGTCCTATTTCGCGTGGGACCAGATGACCTTTATGCTTGCCGTCATGGCCGAGCTACTGCTGCCCCCCACTTGGCAGGTCCACATAGTCGGCCACCTGCAGAAGCGTTAACAGGAGGTGATGATGTCGAATGTAAGCGTGCTAAGCGCCCTGATTATGCCCATCCTGATCCTGCTCGGGATCGGTGCCGTCGTAGCCTTGATCTGGCTGATCTGGACCGCCACCCGCCCTCAGAAGGACCAAGGCGCCCACGATGCGGCTGCGCAGCCGGGGCCCTCAAAGGATGTCCTCAGCATCCGGCGCCGGAATCAGGAGGCATGGGAGATCCGCATCCACGGTAAACCCACTACCTCGTTGGAGAGCGTGCCCGACCCAGCGACGCGGGCCGAAGCCCTCGCCGCCCTGCGTGCGCTGGCTGCCTTTGCGGGCTACCAACGACCGGCTGCCGGGGGTTCGAGCGCCGCCACCACGCCTCCGACGAGGACGACCGCACCTCCCAGGAATCCACAGCCGACGGACGCGGAGCGGGAGCGGATGTTGCTGGCCTCCATGACGTCTGCGCCCCAGGATCGGCGAGGTATGCAAGACACGTCGCTCCTGACGATCGATCTGGCCCACGAGATCGGTGAGATCCTCGATGAGATGATGGCCCACCGCCCTGAGCTGCAGGGACACGCCGTCACGCTGCAGAACCGCCCGGGACGGGGCATCGCCTTCGTCGTGGACGGCACGATCTACGACGAGATGGAGGAGATCCCCGTTCCTGAGATCCGAACGCTGATCCGCGAGGCCACCAAGGAGTGGGAACGCCGATAGGAGTTGGCACCTTACCTTGACCCACCCTTTGCCGTGCGGTAGAATGCCGCAGTTACTTCAACATAGGTGAGGGGGATCGCGAGCCGTAGAGCAGGCTCGCTGAGGCTATGCACTATCACATTTGGACCATCGGTTGTCAGATGAACGTGGCCGACTCACAACGAGTCGCTGCGGGACTGGAGCGGCTGGGCTATACGCCCGCCGACCGCGCACGGGATGCGGACGTGATGGTGCTCAACACCTGCGTCGTCCGCCAGCAGCCCGAGGACAAGGCCGTCGGGCGACTCAACCAGCTCAGGCGGATCAAGGAACAGCATCCCGAACGGGTCCTGGCCCTGATGGGCTGCATGGTCGGCGTCAAGGAAGCCGCCGCATTAGCCGAGCGCTTCCCCTGGGTCGATCTCTTCCTTCCCCCCTCAGACCCGACCGAGCTGTGGGCTCACCTGGCCGCGCGCGGAGACCTCAGCGAGGCCCAGACGTTGATCGCCGATGCCGAGGCGCGGCGGCTGGCCCTGGGCCGCGCGGACACGATCCTCCCTCCGTCGGAACGAGAGGCTACTGTCAGCGCCTACCTGCCGGTGGTGCTCGGCTGCTCTCACGCCTGCACCTATTGCGTGATCCCCTATCGGCGCGGCGCAGAGCGCAGCCGCCCGATGGATGCGATCCTCGCTGAGGCCGAGCAGTTGGCAAGTCAGGGCGTGCAGGAGCTCACGCTGTTGGGCCAGATCGTGGACCGCTACGGCTATGATCTACCCGAGTTTGCCGGCGCAGCGGCCACGCCGCTGGTCACGTTGCTGCATCGCATCCACGAGATCGCGGGCTTCAAGCGCATCCGCTTTCTGACCAGTCACCCCAACTGGATGAAGGACGATCTCCTGGAGGCCGTGGCGGCCCTGCCCAACGTCTGCCCGCACATCGAGGTGCCCATCCAGGCTGGGGACGACGAGGTGCTGACACGGATGCGACGCGGCTACACCGTGGAGGACTACCGCCGGTTGGTGGCCAGGATTCGGGAGCTGATCCCCGGGGTCTCCATCGCCACGGATATCATCGTCGGCTTTCCGGGTGAGACCGAGGCGCAGTTCAGGAATACCTACGACCTCTTGAAAGAGCTGCGACTCGACAAGGCCCACATCGCCCGTTATTCATCGCGCCCGCTCACTGTGGCGACCCGCAAGTTCGAGGACACGCTATCCCATGAGGCTAAGGAACAACGACGGAGGGCGTTGGACGATCTACAAGCCGAGATTCTGACCGACCTCAACGCGCGCTATCTACATCAGACGGTCGAGGTGCTTGTCGAGGGCTGGCATGAGCGCAAGCAACGCTGGTTCGGACGCACACCGACCGATCGCCTGGTCTTCATCGAGGCGGAGGGTGGCGGGAATCGCCTGGGTCAACTCGTCCCGGTCGAGATCGCCTGGACCGGCCCCTGGTCCTTGATCGGTCGGGAGAGCCTGTCGACAGATCGGCAACCACCCATCCGGCACGCCACGCCGACGCCGCAGTCCTGATTCCGGCATCGCGATTCGCCCATTCGCTCTTTCACGTTCTCGCTCTGTCACCGCCAAAGGATTCCTGCATATGCACGACATCGGCATCATCGGAGCCGGCGCTACCGGCCTCACGGCAGCCTACGACCTGCTCAAAACAGGGCACCGGGTCACCCTCTATGAGGCGCGGCCCTACGTAGGCGGACTGGCATCCGGCTTCCGGGATACGGCATGGGAATGGCCCCTAGAGCGCTTCTATCACCATATCTTCGCCAGCGACAACGATATCCTCGGCTTCGCCGCAGAGCTCGGACTTCAGGACCTCGTCTTCTTTGAGAGTCCCGTGACCTCGATCTTCAAAGGAGGGCATCTCTACCCCATCAACAAGCCTATGGTCGGTCCCTGGCTGGAACGCCTTCCGCTGGGCAAGACACTCGCCAACCTGGCAGATCTGGTCGCGACAGGACTCCGGGTGTTGGCCTTTCGTCCGATTCCATTTCTTGATCGCCTGCGTGTTGGCCTGGTGACGGCGTACCTGCGCTATAACCCCAACTGGCAGGCCCTAGAACAGGTCACGGCTCACGCGTGGCTCTCCCGTGCCGTGGGCCGGCGCGCCTATGAGGCCTTCTGGCAGCCCCTTCTCGTGGGCAAGTTCGGCCCCTATTACGAGCAGGTCAACATGGCCTGGTTCTGGGCACGCATCGTCGCCCGGACGCCCAAGTTGGGGTATTTCGTGGGGGGATTTCAGGGATTCCTGGACGCATTGGCGGACGAGGTGCGCGCAGCCGGCGGCACGATCCATCTGGAGCACCACGTCCGCGGCATCCATCCGGAGGCTGACGGGCGCATCAGACTCGAACTCCGTGACGGCGATCGCTTTCATGACCGCGTGCTGGCGACCTGCTCGCCCCGCATGCTGAAAGAGCGCACACCGGCGCTGCCCGCGGCCTATGCCGCCGGACTCGACGAGCCCAAGATGGTGTCGATGGGAGCCGTCGTCCTCGTCCTGGCCCTCAAGCAGCCCCTCACGCCCGATCAGTACTGGATCAACATCCCCAAACAAGAAGGGTTCCCCTTCTTGGCCCTGGTCGAGCATACGAACTACATCGATCGCTCACACTATGGGGGTGACACCATCGTCTACTGCGGCGATTATCTGCCTCAGGGCCACGAGTACTTTGACCTACCCGAAGAGCAGCTGCTCGAGCGTTTCATACCCGGGCTCCAACGCATCAATCCGGCCTTCGACCGGGACCGGATCCGGGCCTATTGGAAGTTCACCGAGACCTACGCGCAGCCGGTACCCTTCGTTAGTCAGTCAACGGTCATCCCACCGATCAGGACGCCGATCCCCAACCTCTACATGGCCAACATGAGCCAGGTCTATCCTTGGGACCGCGGCACGAACTACGCCGTGGAGATCGGACGTCGTGCGGCGCGCGAGGTCCATCAAGACCTTCCGGCATCGGACGATCACGAGATACATCGAGAGGAGCATGATGAGTGAGCCCAATCTTGTCGCTGCAGTAGCCGCCGACCTGGATATCGCCCGCACGCGCGTGCAGGCGGCAGCAACCCTGCTGGATGAGGGCAACACCATTCCCTTCATCGCCCGTTACCGCAAGGAGGTCACGGGTTCACTCGATGAGGAACAGCTCCGCGGTGTCGCCGAGCGACTGGAGTATCGGCGCCACTTGGAGGAACGACGCACGACCATCCTCCATAGCCTGACAGAGCAGGGCGTTCTGACGCCTGAGCTCGAGACCAACGTCGTAGGCGCAGAGACGCTCCAACGGCTCGAGGATCTCTACCGTCCCTACCGTCCCAAGCGTCGGACGCGGGCGACCGTAGCACGGGATAAGGGACTGGAACCCCTAGCCGATCTCATCCTCGCCCAGCCTCTGGAGGGCTTGCGAACAGAGCTCGGACACCCCTTCGTCGGGGATGAGGTATCCAGTCTCGATGAGGCCTACCAAGGCGCGCGGGACATTGTCGCTGAGGTTATCGCGGATGATGCTGAGGTGCGCGCCGAGATGCGCCGCCTCGCGCAGCGCCGTGGCGATCTGGCGATCACCACGACAGATCCCAGCAAGGACCCCAATGGCACCTATCAGCTCTACTACGACTTCTATGGCGCGGTGCGCGGGCTGCGACCCCATCAGGTCTTAGCTTTCAATCGCGGCGAGCGCGAGGGTGTGCTGAAGGTCACGTTAGAGTTGCCGGAGTCGGAGTCTCTCGGACATCTCGCACAGCGCTACCCGTCGGACTCCGGCAGTGCCCTTGCCAGCGACCTTAACGAGGCCCGCCAAGACGGCTATGGACGCCTGCTCTTTCCGGCTATCGAGCGGGAGATCCGCCGGGACCTCACCGAGCAGGCCGACGCCCATGCCATCGGCGTCTTCGCGACGAACCTACGTTCGCTGCTGTTGCAGCCCCCGCTCCGGAAACAGATCGTGCTGGGCATCGATCCCGGCTACCGGACGGGGTGCAAGGTCGCTGTAGTCGACGCAACG
>CAZYYC010000208.1:0-8055 GCA_964650935.1 uncultured Anaerolineales bacterium | reverse complement strand
CGGGATCTGGAGGCCAGGGTCGAGCGGGGTGAGGCGGATCCCTTACCCGTCGGCATCGAGCTGTCGCCGCCCCCCCTCCTTCGACGCATGACGGGCCACGGGTCGCTCTGGGTGGATACTGCAGGCCTTCCCCTCCGGCAGATCGTCGAGCTGGAGATCCCCAACGCCGCCGAGGGCTTCGACGCCCACGCGCGCATCGTCGTCGACTTCACCTTTGCCGACGGCACCGCCGGTCACGGTGAGCACTTCTCACCCGCATCGCTCGGCGAGCTGACCGATGAAGGACGCCCTGCGCCGCTGACCGGCCTCTTCACCGCGGCATCGGTCGTAGCCACGCTCGTCCTGCTCAGCGGACGGCGGCGCCGGCTCGTCTACGGTGTCGTGGCCCTGCTCTTGAGCACGATCATGGTCTTCTCCCCCCTGCTGCAAGCCCTGGGCATCCACCGCTTCCAGGCGCGTCAGGCCGAGGCCGCGACCCTGACGACGATCACTGAGGCCCTTGGCCTGCCCGGCGAAGCGATCGCTTCGCCGGCGACCGCTGAGACCGACGAGCTCCTGCCTTCGTCCCGCATGACGGCCCTCGAGAGGGGCACGCTGCCTCCCCAGACCTACTGCGGTGCCGGCGACGTGAACCTGGATAGCGACGGCGATGGCCTGAACGATGCCGCCGAGGCCTGCCTGGGCACCGATCCGTTCTACGGTGACTCCGACCGCGACCTGCTCACGGACACCCTGGAGATCGAGGGCTTTCTCTTCGACGGACGCAGGTGGTACAGCGACGCTTTCAAGGCCGACTCGAACGGCGATGGGTTGGCCGACTTCGCCGAGTGGCCCGCCCCGATCGGCGATGCGCCCAACTTCGATGATGTGGACGACTGGGACCCCGATGGCGACGGCATCCCCAACCTCTGGGACCCCGACAATGACGGCGACGGCGTCCCCGACCACCTCGATCTCTCGCCCTTCACCGTGACGGACACGACCGACGCCTTCTCGCTGCGCACGCGCGCCGACTTCGACGGCTATCAATACATCGAGGTGCAGGTGCAGCCCGAGAACTCGGATCACCTGCGCTACACCACCAGCACCCTCGACTGGCCCTATGACGATCGGGGACAGATCCAAAACCCCACCGGCTCAACCGACAACCTGCAGCTGGCGCCCTTCCTCAAGATCCGCACCCGTCAACGGCCCGGCAGCGATCTCGCTCAAGACTACGGTGTCTCGATCTTCGCCCACAGCGACGATACCTATGACCTTTATGCCCCCCTCCTACCCGTGGGCGACGGCGGACAGATCGTGGCCTTCTACAGCAAGGTCGCCTACGGACCCGATCAACTCCACGACATTGAGTGGCAGAACGCGCAGATGGTTTGGATCGTGCTCGCCACGATGGATGGGCAGAGAACCACGCCGATCCAGACCTACACCGAGCCCTCGCTACGGGTCACCGGCCTGCAGATCACCAAGAGCCGGGGCTTCGAGAGTGCGATCCTGGGCACGCCGGACACGCCCGACAACGACCAGGCGCTCTTCAACGTCTTCTTCGGCCTCAGCGCGACCTTCCTCAACACCCAGGCCCCGGATCTCGCCGAGGTCAAGGACCGCTTCAGCCACGCCAACACGGACATCGTCCAAACGTGGGGCGTTCCGGCGGATCAGGTCACGGTCGACGCCACGACCTATGCCCACGCCGACGCGGGGCTGGCGGGTACACAGGGCCGCATCGCGGACGTCCTCAAGGCCTATCCGACGGAGAGCACCCCCTCACTGATCATCGCCTACACCGAGGAGCTCGGTGTCACCTCGATGGACGCGCTGGGTTCGGCACGTCCCGCCCCCAACTTCGATGTGCATCTGGATCCGGTCGATATGGGGACGCAACGCAGTCTCAGGCGCGCGACCTACGCCTACGCCCAGGACAGCTGGGATGAGATGCCGCTCGAGGACACCCTCCTCATGCTCCACGAGCGCCACGAGCACCTTGACGTGACCCTGGCGGAGCTGCAGGTCGACTACCCCGAGCTGACCCTATCCCAGCTGGAAGCTACCCTCGCGCTCTTCTATACGCTATCTCATCTCGGTCAGATGCGCGTGGTGGCCGTCAACGGCAACCTCATCGCGCCGGACCCCCGATCGGACCTCGCCGTCTACGAGCAGGTTGGCGTGCCGGCGAACCACGAAGTCGCCTATCTCATCGCGGCAACCGGACTCGGCGAGCCCGGGGCCGGTCTGCGCATCGGCACGGATCAGGCTCAGATCTGGTCCTATCAGCGCTCCAACGAGCAGACCTCCCAGGATCTGGGGATCGGGGGCTGGGCGGGAAGTCTCTACGATCTCAGCAACCGCCTCCTGCCGACCGAACGATCGCGCTATATCGCCAATGTGGCGGTCAAGTCCGGCAAGACGGCGCTGTCGGTGATGACCGCGGTGCAGTGCATCCAATGGGCCACCAGGGGCCGATACTTCGGTCTCACCGGCTGGACCAAGGTCAGCAAGACCTTCGGCTGGACCTCGCGCATGAAGCTGTCGATCCGGGTCCTCGGCGTGATCGGGCTGGTGGCCTCGTTGGCCATCATCTGGGTGCAGTTCGGCCTGACCACCGACTTCAGCGATCCGCTGGCGGTCAAACAGGCGGTGACCCATGCCGTCGTCGCGACGGCCTTCACCGTCCTGCTCTTCGTCATCAGCCTCAATCCGATCGGCGCGATCATCGTCGGGCTGTTGGTCCTCGTGGACCTGATCGTTTTCGTGGCGACCGGCGGCGAACTCAGCCTCATGGGCGAGGCCATCACGGCGGTAGCGACCTTCTTCTACGACGTCACGGAACTGACCTTCCTCGATGCAGCGGACTTCTCCGGCGTGGACGGCGGTTTCGCGAACGATGAGCTGGGCAGCTCGCAAGGCAACCGCTTCCGCATCGGCGGGACCTTCATCGGCGACATCGACAAGACGAGCAGCGGAAGCAGCAGCGACCTACGCGACAGCTATGTCTATGGCGAGTTCAAGGGCAGCGCCGCCTCTGCCTCGGCGGCGAACAAGAACGGCAGCCGCTCGTGTGCCTCAGACGGCGTCTGCCGCAACGCCGTGATGACGGAATTCGCCCTGACCCAGGCCCGCCGTGATGTGGAGCTGAAGGTCGAAGCCCTCGTGCGCGCCAAGGTCTACTATGAGGAATGCGTGGTGGGCGGACTGAAGTGCTGGCGCAGCAGCAACACCATCGACCTTCCGGAGGATCTGGACAAGGAAGATCGATGGGACGCGATGACCATCGTCCTCGACGTGCTACCCGACAGCCTGAGCGGTCTCTGGACCTGGAATCAGATCGTGAACCGGGACCCCGACGGGGACGGCTTGCTCACCGCGGAGGAGCTGAACCTCAACCTCGACCCCCGCCGGTGGGACACCGACGGCGATGGGCTGTCGGACGCCTTCGAAGTTCAGCGCCAGGCCTCCCTGGGCACCCACCCGTCCTTGGCCGACACCGACGGCGATGGGCTACCTGACGGGCTGGAGTACCGTCTGGGAACCGGGATCAACAACGCCGATTCGGACGGCGATGGGTTAACCGATGGTGAGGAGGTCTATCACCGCTCCGCGACCGGCGAGTGGGGCGGCGGTTGGACGATCACGCTGCCCGGATGGTCGGAGCCCGTGATGGTCTTCTCGGACCCCCTGGCGCCCGACACCGATGGGGATGGGCTGGACGACGCCGCCGAACGCGCCAACCGCACCAGCCCCTATGCCTACAACCACGCCCCCCAACTCACCCTCGACGTCCATCCCTCGGCCCGGAACCCCAACGGCGCCGTCGGCGCCTACGTCAGACCTGGAGAGACCGTGGTCTTCGCCCTGACCCTCGCCGGCGTGGGGCCCCAGCCGGTGACCGGCACGCTCAGCCTCTGCCTTCCGCCGTGGCTCGGCGACGTTCGCGTCGGCCCGATGGTCGGGGACCGCACGCCCCCGCACCACCCCGCCGGCGCCTGTGACCACGGCGTGGCGTGGTCCTTCGCAGGAGGGGAGACCCTGCAGCTCTGGGAATCGGTCGGCGTCGTGGTCACGACGACGGTGAGCCACGGCATGGCAACCTCGACCTCAGCCGCAGCTACGGCGGTGCTTCCCACCCCGGGCGGCACAGAGGTCCAAGAGGTCACCGCACGCGCCCTGATCACGCTGGACCTCGACCGACCCGACGTCGCCTTCATCGCGCCCCTGGAGGGGGCCTTGCTGGGCGGCGGCACGAGCACCTACGTCGTCGGCGGCACATCCTACGACCCCACGAGCTGGGTCACCCACGTGGAGGTCGACCTGCCGGGAGGGGCGACGGTGACGCCGGACGACGTCAGCCCCTGGACCACGACCTGGGACCTGCCCTCCGACGGCGTCTATACGCTGCGCGCACGTGCCCATGACGCGCTTGGACACCCCAGTGACGACGCCCAGGTCCGCGTGACGGTGGACAACACGCCGCCGACCATCGACCTGGCGCTCGCGGAGGGTGACGTCATCAGCGGTCTCCGCAGCGACGCCGGGGTGATCACCATCACCCTTACCGGTAACGCCGGCGACAACCTGGCGGGTCTGCGGCGAGTGCAGCTCCGCACCAACGATCGCCCCTGGCGCGAGGTCTGGACGGCGGATGAGCCGGGCGTGCTCTCGGGCGCCTGGGAGGTGCCGTGGGTGCTCCCCGACGAGGCCTCCGCCCAGGGCACCCATACGGTCGAGGTACGGGCCTTCGATCACGCGGGCAACCGGAGCCCGATCCTGCGGCGCTCGATCGTCGTCGACGTCGTGCCGCCGACCAGCGAGCTGACCCATCGCAGCTACCTCAGCGACCCGCCTCACACGGCAGTGGGCCAACCGCACACCCTCCACGGTGTGGCCAACGACGTCGGCAACGCACCGCAGCCCTCGCGCCCGGCGGACCTGGTCGGCACGCTGCACAGCATCCGGGACGCCACCCTCTGGTTGGGGCTCTCCTCGATCCACGATAACGACGGCGGGGTGACGGTCACCTGGGCGGGGGACCTCAACGGCGATCGTCTCGCGGATCTCGTCATCGGCCTACCCGCCTCCGACGGCGGCGCGGGCCGCGTCGCCGTCATCTACGGACGCGCCGGCGACTGGCCCACACCCGATGCGGCGGAGCTCGTGGGGGACAGCCGCACCTCCTGGGTGGGGCAGCCCGGCGCGTCCATCGGCGCTCACGTCGTAGCGGTCGGCGACGTCAACGGGGATGGGTTCGATGACCTGCTCGTGGGCGATCCGGTCAACAACCGCGCCTTCCTCATCTTCGGTCATCCGGCACCCCTCGGACGCGATCGGGTGCTCGATGGCCCGCAGTCGGGCGCACGTGTGGAGATCCTCGCGCCGGAAGGCGAGCAGCTCGGGGCCTGGCTCGGTGCAGCCGGAGACGTCAACGGCGACGGGTACCACGACCTCCTGATCGGCACGCAGATCGGAGGCGCCGGAACCGCCTATCTGCTCTTGGGCCGGCAGGGGGCGTGGTGGGAGACGATGGCCATGGACGTCCACGCCGCCGCGCGGATTGAGATCGGTCACCCGATCGGCGCCCTCGCCGGAGTGGGTGACGCTGACAGCGATGCCTACGACGACTTTGTGATCGCCGGGGGTAGCGAGCTTCACCTCTTCGCCGGTCACCGCAGCTTCACCGCCGGCGCGGTGGAGGCCCTGACGCTGGGCGAAACCGTCGCCGGTTTCTCGAGTGTCGACGCCGTCCCCAGCGTCGCCGCCCTCGGTGACGTCGACGGGGACGGCTACGCCGACTTTGCCTTCAGCCACGGCACCACGCCCAAGCTGGTCCTGGGTCAGGGCGATCTCTCCGACGCAGGCTGGCGGATCCACACCTTTGACCGCTTCTCACCGGCGCCTTCGGGCTTCCTCGCCGGTGTGGGCGACGTCGATGCCGACGGGCTCGCCGACCTGTTGCTCGGCACGGCGGACGACAACGCCTACTTGATCCTGGGTGGCAACCTGAACACGGTCGCGGCGACGCTGACCGGCGTCGCTTCGGCGGCACAGGCACCCTTTGCCGCCGGTGCGGACCTCAACAGCGATGGCGCCTCCGACCTTCTGCTGGTGCCCCACGAGGCGACCGCTGCCGATCTGGGGTTACGATCGCTGATCTTCGGGCCATCACCGCGCATTCACCCCGATGGGCTGCCCGTTGCCCCTGCCCCCGCCGCAACACCGGCGCCGGAACCCCAGCGGCTGCTGACGATGCCGCGCCTCCAGGGCCTCTCCGCCGCGCCCATCACCGTCGACGCCGGCGGGGGCGCCGACTACATGACCCTTCAGGAGGCGGTGGATGCCGCCCCCGCCGGCGCCACCATCGAGGTCCGACCGGGCGTCTATGCCGGCTTCATCGTCGCGGATAAGGCGAACATGACGATCTCCGGCACGCACCCCGACGCCGTCTTCATCGATGGCGCGGGCGGGTACGCCGCCGTCGAGATCCGTAACGCCTCCGGCATCACGATCTCGCGGATGACGCTCCGCCATGCGATCCACGGCGTCTATCTGGAGGCCGCCGGCGTGGGGGGATACGAGACGCCGGCCCTGGCGACGCTCCTCGACACGCTGCTGATCCACGACGTCAGCGAGCACGCGGTCGCCATGGACCGCACCAGCAGCGTCGAGTTGCGACGCTGCACGCTCGTCGGGCTGACAGGACACCTCGAGGTCTACGGCGCTGCCGATGCGGCCTTCGATGCGGCCTGGACCACCGGCGCGGCCCCCATCGCCACCGCTGCCGGCGGCGGGATGCTCGAGCTCGGCGAAAGCCTCTACCTCCGGTCCGGCGGAGGCTCGCAGGCCTTCTACCGCTACACGCCCTCCACCGCGACGTGGCAGGCGTTGGCGGACACGCCGACCGGCGTCGAGCGTGGCAGCCTCATGGCTGCCGCGGGCGCGGACGAAATCGCCCTCGTCGCCCCCCACTGGGACCCGTGGGGCAGTGCCATGCCGCACGACTTCATCAACATCTCCTCCGTCGCCGCCGCCGACGCGTATGTCTACGTCGCCGGTACGAAGATCATCGATGGTGGGCCCCAGGGCTACGCCCTCGCCCGTTGGGATGGCGCCGTCTGGACCGAGATCCCCATAATCGCCACCCGGGGAGGCGATCCCGCCAGAGCGAACATCGCCGACATCGTAGTCGATTCGGCTGGGCGTCTCTACATCGGCGGCTTGTTCGATCGCGTCAGCGGCGTCACCGCGGTCAATGTCGCGATGTGGGATGGCGCCACCTGGCACGCGCTCGAGGGACACGCATGGGGAGATCCCTATGGGCCCAACCTGTGCAACCCACCCCGAGTGGAGGCGCTGGCCCTCGATGCCGCCGACCGCCTGCTGGTCGGCGGCTGCTTCGCGAACGCCGGCAGTCTCGCCGTCTCCTCGATCGCGCGGTGGAACGGAACCGGCTGGGACGACGTCTTTGGCGCCGGCATTGAAGCCGGCAAGTTCGTCTACGCCCTCGCCGCCGACGGCGACACCGCCGTGGATGGAACGGTCTACGTCGGTGGCAGCTTCAGCACAGCGGGAGGCGTCGCCGCCGGCAGCATCGCCCGTTGGTCGCCCACGGGCGGCTGGGCCGCGCTGGATAACGGCGTGGGCTCAGGACACGTGCGGGCCCTCGCCTTGGGCGAGGGCAGACTCTACGTGGGTGGCAGCTTCAGCGCCGTCGGCACCGCCGCGTCCCCCATCCTCACCGCGAACCTGGCCTGGTGGGACGGCAGCTGGCACGCCCTGTCGAGCAACACCGACGGCATGGTCCGTGCCCTCGCGGCGGTCCCGGGCGGTGTCTTCGCCGCCGGCGACTTCTCGTCGGTCGACGGGCAATCGGCCCATCGCGTGGCCCAGTGGACCGGCACCGCGTGGACCGGGCTGACCAGTGGGGGTCAGAACGGTGTGAACGGTTGGGCCACCGGGCTCGACTACCATGCAGGACGCCTCTACGTGGTGGGCCAGTTTGACCAGGTCGGCGGCCTGAGCGCCGCCCATCGTGCGCGCTGGTCGGCCCCGCTGCACCGCTAC
>CAZYYC010000207.1:0-8092 GCA_964650935.1 uncultured Anaerolineales bacterium | reverse complement strand
GCCCGCCCGCGATCGGCACCGCCGCCGTGAGCTATGTCGACACCTTGGCGTCCGTCGAAGCGCGGCACGAGATCGCCCTGGCTCTCGGACATTCTGCCGCCAAACTCCCGGCTGACCTGGTCGTGCGTCACGGTCTGGGGGCTTGGACCAGCGAAACGGCCCGTTACGCCGTGGATGACCTCGATCAGGACGATGTCTCCACGGCGACCGTACGGCTCTCAGCCCATGCCGACAACCTGGAGAACGCCTACAACGATCTTCCGCGCGTCTGGCTGAGGGATGATCGGACCGCTTTCCGGGACCTAGCCGCCCTCGCCGAGGCCCTAGAAAGCGGTGAATTGGGAGCCCGCGATGCGATCGCGGCGCAGGCCCTGTTGCGTGCGACCTTGGATGGCCTCGGGCGGGCGCGCGGCGGCTTCTCGCGAATCACGCCAATCGCGGAACCCTAGACCGTCACGACGATCTCGCCACGCGCCCTTACGGTTCCGGTGTCGGATCGGGTGGCCAGGGCGTGGGTTCGAAGCCGATCAGCTCTCGTGCCCGCTCGATGCTGACGAGTGCCCGCTGTCCATTGACCTCACGCCGCCACGTAGTCACCTCAGGGAAGTAAAGGTCGGCCAGCACGCGGGTAGGGACACCGGCGGAGTTCACATCAGCGTTGACGAAGAGCGGGTGGCTGCCCTCATACTCCGCCAGGATACCCTTTTCGATCGCCTGAGCCGCGTCCTCTGCGTCGATGATGGCCCAGAAGTCGTCGCGTCCGAACATCAGCATCCGCTCCGGTGGCGGCAGCTCCCCGCGGTGGTGGTGAGGCGGACCGGTCCAGGGACGCTCGGCGGGACGTTCTGCGCGCCTGGCGTCTGCCGCAGCGATCAGCTCATCGATGCGCGCACGCCGCTCCCCCTCGGGCAGCGCCATCAACGTCTCGTAGGCCTGCTGCCTCAGCTGGGCAAACTCGCCCATCCGGGACGCCCAGGGTGACGACCTGCGCATCACACCGGGGAACCGCAGGCAGACGCCCGAGATCCCCTCACGTCGCCAGAAGTAGTCGGCAATCTCCTCGAGGACCTGCTTCGAGAAGGAGTAAGGGTCGGTCGTGAAGGACGGATGGTCCTCGTCGATCGGGAAGTAGCGGATCGGGAAGGGCTTGATCCCGTAATTGTAGCCGAGTGCGTTGATCGAGCTGGCGCTGACCACCCGACCGATCCCCGCATCAGCCGCTGCACGATAGACATTGAAGGCGCCCGTGCAGTTCACGCGGAAGAGCTCGACCTCGGTTGCGCCCGCAGGATGCGGAAAGGCCGCCAGATGGACGACGGCGTCCATCTCCGTGAAATGGGGAGCCAAACTCTCGAAGTCGGTGATGTCGACCTGGCGATAGGTCGCTCCGTCGATCTCGTCCCTGACGTCGGCGGCGACCTCCGCCTCCGGCAGCCAGTCGATCACGCTCACCTGATGCCCGTGTCGCAGCAGACGCGCCACGGTACCCCGCCCAACGCTACCGATTCCACCGGTCACCAATATCTTCATCGTCGCTTTCTGTCTCCTCGTGTCGTTGTTAGGTCGCCGGCGTTCCCGAGGACGACCCACAAGGTCGGAGTATACATCGACGCGCGTGGGGACACCATTCGACGTGGCCGTACGGGATGGGGCATGGAGACGCCTAAGCGTCAAGGAACGGGGGTAACCCCCGTGATCTGCCATCGACCATCGATGAAACGCAGACTGACCTCACGCTGAACCGGGGTCGGATTACCGGCCCAGTAGAGGTTGACCAACACGGTCGACTCCTCATCACCATCGGTCGAACGGACGATGTCGAACTCCGCGGGGACATCCTGAGCCAACAGGAAAGGATCGACGCGACCGAGGTCAGGTGACGAGAGGATCTCATCCACTTCGGCAATGAAGCTCTCTGCCAGGTCCGCATTCGCTCGGTAGGCTCCATCCGCAAGACTGTTGCCGGGATATCCCAGATGCCAGCGGTAGAACCGATGGACAACCTCGGTCGGGCTTGCCGGAGGCTCACCTCGCGAACCGCAACCGACGGAAAGGAGAGCCAACGACAGACCCAACGCCAGGAGCACACGACAGCGACCCTTTGTAATGCTCACGTCCCCTCCCTATCGACGAGGCCGTTCCGCAGCGCCAGCGAGACCGCCTCAGTCCGCGTTGCGACACTGAGTTTGGAGAGGATGCTGCTGACGTGCGACTTCACCGTCGAGACACCGATGAAAAGACATGCGGCAATCTCCGCGTTGGTCGCCCCGTCGACCAGCAGGACAAGGACCTCGCGCTCACGCTCCGTGAGATCATCGCCGACCCTCGGAGGTCGGTGATGGGCCTCAAAGAGCGCCCAAGCGGCTTCCGGCGCTAATGCGGGCCGACCCTCATAGGCACTTCGGACCGCTCTCGCGAGCTGCTCCGCATCGATGTCCTTCAGCAGATATCCTCGGGCGCCGGCCTCAAGGGCCTCAGTCACCAGCGACTCGTCTTTGAAGCTGGTCAGGACAATGATGCAAGCCTTGGGATCACGCTTCAGAAGCGCGCGAGTCGCCGCCACACCATTCATCCGCGGCATCATCAGATCCATCAGCACCACTTCAGGTCGCAACCGTTCGTAGAGCGCACAGGCCTCTTGACCATCCGCTGCCTCCCCAACCAGCTCGAGATCATCCTGGATCAGCACGAAGGCCCGCAGGCCCTGTCGCACCATCTTGTGGTCATCGACGATCAGCACACGGACAGGGGTTGTCGGCATCAAGCTATCTCCTGTATAGAACCCGCACGCATGTACCTTCACCTGGTCGACTAGCAATCGTGAGCGTGGCACCTATGGCAGCAGCGCGCTCGTGCATGGTCGTTGTACCCAGTCCGCCCGTAGCGGCCCGGCACGGTTCAAAGCCGACGCCATCATCACATATCTCCAGTCTGACACAGTCATCGTCAGCGTCAAGACGGATGCTCAGCTCGTGTGCGTTGGCGTGCCGGACCACGTTGTTCGACGCCTCCTGAGCGATCCGATACAACGCGATTTTGACATCCGGAGACAGGTCGGGCACCTCACGAAGGTCCAACCGTAACCCGAGTTCGCCACGTCCGGCGCCGGCGCGTGCGAGATGGCCCAACAGAGCGCTCAGCTCCGCCGCCTCCAACGCGGCCGGACGCAACTCGAGCAACAGGGTACGCATCTCCGCCAGCGCCCCCCGCGTGAGCCGGTGGAGATTGACCAGCTGACGTTCGGCCTCCTCCCGGTCGCGCAGCCACAACTTGGGGACCACATCGGCAATCAAGCTGGCGCTGAATAGCGTCTGGCTGACCGCGTCGTGCAGATCGCGAGCAAGGCGGTTGCGCTCCTCAGCGGCAGCGGTGCGCTCTGCCTCCGCGTAGAGCCGGGCATTCTCCGCTGCCACACCTGCCTGCTGCCCGATGGCAGCGAGCAACGTACGTTCCTCATCGGTCAGGGTACGAGACCGGCGGCTGATCAGATTCAGCACACCCAGCACGCGATCTCTGGCAACGAGGGGTACGCTCACGACCGTGATCACCCCCTCATCCGCCAGCAGCTGCTTCAACGAACCCTCCGGGTAGTCTTCGACCTCACGCGTGACGGGGACACCGGCCTGCAGAGCATCGGCTGCGATGCTCACGCTCAGGGGCAACAGCGCTATAGCTGCCGCGAAGTCCGTCGATACGCCTTGATGCGCCACGAGGACCAGGCCCTCACGCTCCAGGATGAAGGCACCACCGGCCTCCATCGCGAGAGCCGAGGACGTGTGGTGAAGCGCTGCAGACATCACCTCCTCAAGCTCGAGCGAGCGGCTGACAACCGCGGCCAACGCGTTGAGAATCGCCAGTTCGCGGGTGCGATCGGCGACGCGCTGCTCGAGCGTGGCGTACGACGTCCTGAGTTCAGCGGCCATCGTGTTGAACTGCGTCGCCAGAAGCTCCAGTTCATCGCCTGTGCGCACCTCGATGGCCTGCTCAAACTCGCCGCTCGCGACGCGGTCGGCAGCCTCGGTCAGCTCAGCCAACGGCTCAGTGATGCGACGCACGCCCAAGGCCACCACGCCAACCGGGATCAAGACCCCCAGCACCAGCAATCCTATCATGGATCGCACGTAGGGTCGCGTCGTCTCCGTCACCATCACCCACGGGTCCTCCGTCACGAGCACCCAGCTCGTGCGCGGGACCGGCGCGTAGCCCGCCACGACCTCGTGACCCCCAAGGCCGGCGACGCGCACAGCGCCCGATGCGCCCGTGAGCGCGCGGGCCACCGGAACGGTGTCGACAATCGCTTCGCCGATCAGAAAGGTATCGGGATGAAAGATGATGACACCCTGGCCGTCTGTGACATAGGCCAGTTCACGGCCCTCGATTGCCGGTGTGCGCTCGACCGACAACTGGCGCCCGATGTAGAGCGACCAGATGGCCTGGTAGAAGGTCTTGCTACGCGTCGCACCAGGTTCGACGCCGAAGAGTCCGACCACCCAACCGGGATCGCCATCGTCGACCGTCTCCAACGGATAGGCCAACGCCAGAACGTCGCTTTGTCCAACCGCCTGCCTGAGGACGTCGCTATAGCCCAAGCTCCCCTCCGGAGTCTGACTGGCTGCGGCGAGCAGCCGCGGCAGGCGGTCGCCCACGATCTCGAAGCGCGGTGGGGAAGCGACCACAAATCCATCGGGGTCCATCACCAGCACACCGGCATCGAAGACACTCAACAACCCGACAGGCCATTCGTCGTCGAGTGCCGCCTGGATCTCCCGCGCTGACGAGGCCACAGGCTCTGCCGCAAGCCGCGCGAGTGCCTGGCGGTAGGTCTCGATCTCCGCCGACAACTGGCTGGCGAGCAAACGCGCGCGATCCTCGCTGCGGGAGAAAGCCAGCTCCTCGGCTGCTCGCCGCGACGTGCTGAAGACGAGCACGGCCACGGCGCTGAGGATGATCGCTGTGGGAACTAGGAACCACACGATGATCTTCGTCCGCAGCCCTCCGAGTCTGGTCCGTCTAGCCTTCATACACATGCCACCTAGGCGACTCCCCTCGCGCATTCACGATCACAAGTATAGCGCAGCTGCCGCCGACAGCCACCGCCTATGTCGCCACAGCTCAGAGATGCGCCCACGAGTATCCTAATTATTTGGAGTAGACGGCAATAATTTGGTTACAGCACTTGACATTTCTCGATTCATGAAGTACAATGCCAATAAGTTAGGAGGTGGATCATGCGCAAGATCCTGGAACATTGTCCGTCGTGTGGTGGCGACCTGGCGGTCACCCGGATGAGTTGTCCGGCGTGCGGCACAGTCGTCACCGGGGCCTGGGCGCCCTGCCGCTTCTGTCGGCTCTCTCCCCAGCACACCGAGCTGCTGGAGTCCTTCATCCGCTCGCGGGGCAACATCAAGGAGATGGCCCGTGAGCTCGATATTTCGTACTGGACGGTACGCAAGCAGGTCGACGAACTGATCGAGGCCCTGGGCTACGAGCCCGTACCGCCCTCGCCCGAGGATACCGCCGAACGTCAGATGGAGATCCTGGACCGCTTGGAGCGGGGCGAGATCGATCCCGACGAGGCTGCAACGCTGCTCTCGGATCTCAAAGGAGCCTAGGGGCAGTTCAGAAGCACATCAGAGAACCACAGCGATAAGGAGCATGATGAGCGATCAAACGATGAGAATCCTCAAGATGCTTGAGGAGGGCAAACTAACCGTTGAGGAGGCGGACCGCCTCCTTGCCAAGATCCAGGAACTTGAGGCCAGAGAGGTCCGCCCCGAGCACGAGCAGCGACACCCACCCCATCCCCATCGCCCTGGCTTCCACGTGCCACATGTCGGGGTCCCGCCCATTCCCGACGTGGGACGGATCCTGAGCGAGTCGATCCCCGATGTCGGCCAGATCGTTGGCGACGCGATGCGTGATGCATTCGGGCCCGGCTCGCCTTTCAGTCAGACCCATGGCGCCCCAACGGGGACGATGTCCTTCAAGGGCGTGCGGTTCCTGGGCGCCCGACTGGACTTCGCCGACTTCACCAATGCGAAGCTGGACAACAAGACCAGGATGGAGGGTGCCAACCTCGCTCACGCGACGTTGGTTGGTGCGGATCTGCGCGGTACCGACCTGCGCGGCGCCGACCTCAGCCACAGCGACTTCACCGACGCCAAACTGCAGGGGGCCGATCTGCGCGGTGCCCGGCTCAGCAACGGCACCTACGTCAACGCCGACTTCCGCGACGCCATCCTCCATGGTGCCGATCTCAGCCTGAGCGACCTGACCGATGCCGACTTCCGCGGTGTGGTCGAACCCGGTCTCGCCCTGCGCGGTGTGACCATGACCGGTCTCAAGTACCGATCTTCCCAGGACACAGAGGATGGAACGGTTGATTGGGAGGAGACCGTCGAGGACGACAGCGATGACGTCGCGGCGTCCGTCGAGGAAGCGCTGCGCCGCGCAGGCCTCTCCGCTGAAGCAGCACCCGACGAGGCTGCCGATACCGGGGCGTGGAGCGTCGGAGAGGAAGAGCTGTAACCTGTTCCTAACATCAAGGCACCCGGAAGCGTGCTTCCGGGTGCCCCCACCTCAGTAGAGACGTGGCACGAGCTTCCACGTCCCTTCAGCATACTCCGCATAGCCGTCAAAGCGCTCTCTCAGTAACGTCTCCTCGATCTCGATGCGAGTGACCACTCCGACAAAAGCCACGGCGGTCGAGAGCCAGGACCAGCGTGCCGCCAGGAAGGTAGGACACGCCAGGAACAGGAGGAGATTGGCCAAGTAGAGCGGGTGGCGAATCCATGCATACAAACCCGTCGTCACAAGGCCCTCGCTGCGACCCGTCTCCAGGAACATCGAGAATTGCGCACCGAGGTCGAGGTGCGCACGCACCCGGACCGCAGTCGCGGCGATGAAGAGCGCAGCTCCGGCGGTCAAGGCCGACGTACTCGGACGCTGGCGCTCGCCGGCTACATACTCAAGCACCGGCGCCACGATGACAAGCCAGTAGGGCACGATGATCATCCACGCCGTCCAATCCTTCGCCGGACGACGCGGCAGGGTGCCGAACTTGGCCATCACCCATGTCTCGGCAAAGCGATAGACGAGTATCAGCACCAGATAGAGTACCAGGTAGAGATCCATGAACGACATCTCCTCAAACATCGGTGGACCGCCTGCGGTCCACCGATCACGAAGTTGCGCGAGACGCACCGCAACGGCAGGTCGCCTTCCAGACGCGCGAGTCCCGAAGTGAAGGCATCCTCCGAGACCAGATGCAGACAGGAGTAGCCTTAGCTCGGAACGGACCGGCATCGTGCAGGTCTTCGACCTGCTCGACAACACGCATGCCTGTGATCTCCAGGTCGTGCGCCACATGAAGACGCTCCATCAAACGCGGCAGCCGACCTCACTCCGGATAGCGCGCATAGTTCGCCGTGCCGCAACTGATCTCCGGCACTCGCCCGTGCTCGTAAGCCGCGCGCTGCTCCAGTAACAGCGCCGGCACACCTATGTAACACCCACGATGGCGAACATAGACGCCGGCATGGATTGAGTCGTAGAGGACCGCATCTCCCATCGCATCTCCTGATGTCGTTGGTGCGTGCCATTGGCCCAATCTATGGTAGAATACTATAGCATGAAACTGCCGAATCGGCCCACCGATCACGACCAACAGTCGGCGCGAGCGAGCTCGCGTCCGGGACTTAGTGCGCGCCGCCCCCGCTCAATGTCTCCTCAGGAGTCGCGATGATATGACCAAGATCCTTGTAGCCGACGATGACACCGTCATGCTCAAGTTGCTGACGACGTTGATGCAGCTCGAGGGCAACGAGATCACGACCGTGACACGGCCCGCTGAGATCATGCCGGCCGTGGAGCGTGAGCGCCCTGACCTGATCATGATGGATTTCCATCTGGCAGGTGGTGACGTGATGGAGACCCTGGTCGACCTCAGATCTCGTGAGGAGTTGGCCTCAATCCCGGTGCTCGTCGCATCGGGAATGGACCACGAGACGGCATGTCTGAACGCCGGAGCCGACGGCTTCATACTGAAACCCTTCCGCCCGACACAGCTTCTGGAGAGGATCCACGAGTTGCT
>CAZYYC010000206.1:0-8125 GCA_964650935.1 uncultured Anaerolineales bacterium | reverse complement strand
CCGTCCGTCGCTCCAACACACCCCATCGGCCTTGCTCCGGCGTGTGTGCTAGACTGGGTCTGCTGGATGACTACGGATTGAGGAGGACACTGATGCAGACGCGATCGCAACTGCCGCTCTTGTTTGCGGCAACCCATCATGGCGTAGCCGTCTTCCAGCGGCTGGGTCGACGGTGGGTCCAGACTCATGGGGGACTCGACCGACACCACGTCACAAGTGTCGCGACCGATGGTCACGATGTGATCGTGGGGACCCGTGACGGGGCCTATCGGTCGACCGACCGCGGCGCCAGTTGGTGGCCTGCCAGCGAGGGGTTGACGGAACGGCACGTGCGCTGGGTTGCGTTGCGAGTCTCAGCGGAAGGGCGGATATCGACCGACGCCGCCTCGAACACCCCGGGTGCCTTCATCGGTACTGAACCGGCAGCCATCTACGTCGCCCAGGATGTGCAGAAGGGATGGCGTCGATGCGATGAGGTGGCTCAACTTCGCGACCGGCTCGGTTGGTATCTGCCCTATTCCCCCGAAGCGGGCTGTGTTCGCGGGTTGGCTTTTCACGGCGACCGTGGTTACGCAGCGGTCGAGCAGGGTGGACTCTTGCGCTCCGACGACGGTGGGGAGCACTGGCAGCTTGTGGCAGGTTCAGATGGAGTGCCGCGTACACCGACCGACCCGACGATGATCCATCCTGATGTCCACTCCGTCGTGGTCCACGCATCCTCTCCGGATCGGGTGATCGCCCCGACCGGCGGGGGACTGTATGTGAGTGATGATGGCGGGGCGCACTGGCGGCGTTTGACCGATCGTTATTGCCGTGCGGTGTGGGTCGATGCTGACGATGCGGATCACATGGTGCTCGGACCGGCGGCGGGCGTCGCCAGGGACGGACGGATCGAGCAGTCACGCGACGGCGGGAAGACGTGGCAGCCCGCGATGGACGAGTGTGACGCCCCGTGGCGCCATCGCATGGTCGAGCGCTTCTACCAGATAGGCGATGAATTGATGGCTGTGTTGTCAGACGGGGAGTTGATCACTGCGCCGCTGTCGACCTTGCGGTGGCACGTCGTCTTGCCTGCTGTGCAAGACGTGAACGCGATCGCGACCCTAGGAATCTAGGTGCAAGAGAGGGGAGGGAGCCTGCAATGAACGAGCACGATCTCAGACACGACCTGCGGCTGACGCCTGAGCAGGTCTATCGAAAAACCGACTTGTCGGGCGTGGCTTTCGAGACGACCGATGACCTGGAGGAGCTGGATCGGGTCATCGGGCAGCCGCGGGCCGTGGATGCGATTCGTTTCGGTTCGGGTATGAAGGATGGCGGGTTCAATATCTATGCTCTTGGCCCGACCGGTCTGGACAAGCGAGGCTTGGTCAGGCGCTTTTTTGAATCGCGGGCCAATAAGTCCCCGACGCCTTCGGATTGGTGTTACGTCCACAATCTGTCCCAGGAGCATCGACCCCGGGCGATAGAGTTGCCGGCGGGCGAGGGCCATGCTTTTCGTAAGGATATGGAAGCCTTGGTCCACGAGCTGCGCACGGCACTGTCCGCTGCGTTTGAGAGTGAGGAGTACCAGTCTCGGCGGCAGACCATTCTCGATAGCTTTCGCGAGCGCCAATCCGAGGCGTTTGATGCCCTACAGGGGCGGGCGCGTTCCGAGAACATGGCGCTCATCCGCACACCCGGGGGGATTGCCGTGGCGCCCACTCGTGACGGTGAGGTCCTCTCTCCCGAGGAGGTGGACGCGCTCTCGGAGGAGGCGCAGACGACGCTCAAGGCCAAAGTCGAGGAGCTTCAGGATGAGCTCCAACGCATCCTGCGTCAGGTCCCGGGGTGGCAGCGATCGATGCGAGAGGCCCTGGACGACCTCAACCGTGAGATGGCTGAACTCGCCGTCGGCGCGCTGATCGATGAGCTGCGCGAGCGATATCAAGCGTATCCCAAGGTCGTCGAGCACTTGGACGCCGTTCAGGAGGATGTCGTCGCGAACGCTGAGCAGTTCCTTCCGCAGTCTGAGCGTGGTGGTGCCGAGCTGATGCAAGCTATGCAGCAGCAGTCCCAAGAGCAGTTTCTGCGCCGATACAGCGTTAACGTCTTGGTTGACCACGCGGAGACAGAAGGCGCCCCGGTGGTCTATGAGGACAACCCCACCTATCAGAACCTGATTGGGCGCCTTGAACACCAGGCACAGATGGGGGCACTCCTGACCGATTTCACGCTCATCAAACCGGGCGCGCTGCATCGGGCGAACGGCGGCTATCTGATCATCGATGCCGACAAGCTCCTGCTCCAGCCTCAGGCATGGGAGGGGTTGAAGCGGGCGTTGAAGAGTCAGCGACTGAGCATTGAGTCGTTGGGACAGCAGCTTGGTCTCATCAGCACGGTCTCGTTGGATCCGGAACCGATCCCACTGAGTGTCAGGATCGCTCTGATCGGTGACGCGAGGCTCTATTATCTGCTCCTGGCCCTCGATCCGGAGTTTGCGGAGCTCTTCAAGGTCGCGGCTGATTTTGACGGACAGATGCCCCGTGATACAGAGCATCAGGAGCGCTATGCTCGACTGATCGCGACGGTAGCGCAGCGCGAAAAGCTGCGTCCCTTTGATCGCAGCGCAGTGGAGCGGATCATGGATCATAGCGCTCGCGCCGTCGGTGATGCAGATCGGCTTTCAGCGCGAATGCGCGAGGTCCGCGATCTGATGCTTGAGGCCGATTACTGGGCCGCTGAGGCGGAGCACCAGGTGGTCACAGCGGGTGATGTGCAGCAGGCGATTGAGGCTCAGATTCATCGCTCGGACCGAGTGCGCGAGCGCGTCCACGAGTCCATCCTGCGCCAGATCACGCTGATCGACACCGAAGGAGCGGTCGTCGGCCAGGTGAACGGGCTGTCGGTCCTCGGACTGGGCAACGTCGCCTTCGGTCAGCCGTCGCGCATCACCGCGCGGGTCACGCTGGGTAAGGGCCAGGTGGTGGATATCGAGCGGGAGGTCGATCTAGGGGGCCCGCTGCATTCCAAGGGCGTGATGATCCTGACCGGCTTCCTCCACGGACGCTATGCACAGGACAAGCCGCTCTCGCTCTCGGCCAGTCTGGTCTTTGAGCAGTCCTATGGCGGCGTCGACGGCGATAGCGCCTCCTCCGCCGAGCTCTATACGTTGCTCTCTGCGATCTCCGGTGTCCCGATCCGGCAATCGTTAGCGGTGACCGGATCGGTCAATCAGAGGGGCGAGGTGCAGGCCATCGGTGGGGTCAACGAGAAGATCGAGGGATTCTACGACATCTGCGCGGCGCGGGGCCTGACGGGGGAGCAGGGCGTCCTGATTCCGGTAGCGAACGTGCAGCACCTGATGCTCAGGCCCGACGTCGTGCGGGCCGTTGCTGAGGAGCGCTTCCACATCTACGCGGTCGCGCACGCTGATCAGGGTCTTGAGCTGTTGACCGGGGTGGCGGCGGGTGAGCCGGATGAGGAAGGGCGCTATCCTGAGGGCACGATCAACGCGCTTGTCGAGGCCCACCTGGCGACGATGGCGGAGAGGGCACGGGCTTACGCCCGAGGGGCGGCGGAGCCCGGCACGCTGGAGGGGCACAGTGAGTGAACAGCAGGCTCTGACCCCTGATGTCCATCGTATCCTGGTCGCCGTCGATGCGTCGCCCCACAGTCAGGCGGCGCTTGAGGCCGCGGTCGAACTTGCCGCGCGGTTCGAGGCGGAACTTGTGGTCCTCTTTGTGGAGGATATCAATGTTCTGAGGACGGCGCAACTGCCCTTTGTGCGCGAGGTCGGTCTCTATTCAGCCCGCGGCAGCCGCATGGACCTGGCGCGGGTCGAACGGAGCCTGCGGGCACGCTCACGCCGCGTCGAGGTCCACGTGCAGTCGTTGATGGCTCGCCGGTCCGTTCACGGCACCTTCCGTGTTGCGCGAGGGGCCGTGTGGGCCGAGATCCGGACTGCCGCTGAAGAGGCTGACCTCCTGATGGTCGGGCGGGCGGGGTGGTCTCACCTGCGTGAGCGTCGTTTGGGGTCGACTGCGCGCGCCGTTTGCTGCAGCGACAGGCCGAGCGTGACGGCCGTGCTTCACGAGGGCGGGCGAATCGCAGCGCCTATCGTCGTGGTCTACGACGGTTCACGGTTGGGCGATCGCGCGCTCATGCTGGCTGCGACGTTGGCCAAGCGTCTAGAGGGATCTTTGCGCCTCATCCTGCTGGTGCCCGATGCGGCACGGGCCGCGTCGCTGCGCAAGTTGGCCGAGAGCCGTCTGCAGTCCTTTGACCTGGCCTTGCAGTTCGTCCCCGCGACGCTCGCGGCGATCTCCGGACTCGCGGACATCCTTCGCCCGATGGCGGAGGGAAGCCTTGTGTTACCGGCGAGAACGTCGATCTTCTGGGATGAGACGATGCTGGACCTCATCGAGGAGATCGACGTGCCCGTCTTGGTCGTTCATTAGCCGCGCAGGTAGGTGCCGCAGTTCCGGCAGAAGCGATCGTCCTTGCCGATCGGCTTACCGCACTTGGGGCAGAAGCTGCCCTCATCGGGATTGCTCCTGTGAAGATCGTCCCTGGGGTCGATTTCATACAGGGACACACCCTTGCTGCTGAACGCGTTATAGAACGAGACCCCTGCGCCGATGAGGCCGATGGCCACCCACGCGATCCTGAAGATGGCGAAGGGATCGCTCGCTCCCGGCATCCCACCCATGCCTCCGGGCATACCCGCACTCGGCATGATCACCAGCCCGATAGCCGTGACGATGAGGGCCACGACACCCCCAATCAGCGACCGCGTTCTCCCTGGACGGATCCGCATCAGACAGCCTCCCCGGCAGGCAACGTCCACTCACGCCATGCCAAGGTCCACAGGGTTGAGACGTAGGCGGATAGGGCGCCCCGGAAGGCCAACAGCACGGGCCAGAGGACGCAGCAGAGGGCCATCAGCACCCCGGGGAGCGCCAGCAACAGGCCCAGAGCGATGCTGATGCCGATCTGGATGAGGAAGAGCACGACCGCCTCGCCCAGGTTCTCCGTGAGCACCTGCCAGCCGCGCTTATAGGCGGCGAAGACGCCCAGATCATCGAGCATACAGGCGCGCTCGGCGAAGTTGCGGATCAGGCCCAGGATCAGGGCAAAGGGCAGGGCGATGCAGGCCAGCGCGCCGAAGATCGAGACGATCCCGATGCCCATCGGTCCTACGCGCCCGCCCACAATTTGATTCACGGCGACCAACGCACCGCTCATCCCGAGTCCGGCGATCACCAAGACCAGCCCCGGAATAGCGGGCAGGAGACCGATGCCGAGCAGGCGCCAGCCCTTCTGCCATCCTGCCCCGAGGGCCGCACCAAAGGAGGACGTGCCGCCACCCTCAAGCGTGTTCACCGCATCGATCAGGCCGCCACGAGCCAGGGTCGAGACGACCCAGAGCCCGAGTCCCAGGGCGATAGCGATGCCGATGATCACCACAAGCATCACGGTCCCGACGGCGACCGGCAGGCCCAGGCTGCGCGGGATGTTCGGCAGTTCGGGCATCGGGGGCATCCCGGGCTCGGGTGCCTGAGGCCAGTCCCGGAAATCCCGCGGGATTTGCCAGTCGAAGTTGAAGTTCTGCCTATCGGCTCGGAAGCCGGACCCTGATCCCGAGGCATTGCCGGCGCCGGACAGCGCCACCAGCACGCCGAGGATGATGAGGAATTTGTTCTGCCAGACGAGGTCCCACGCACGGCGTAGGAGCTGACCATAGTCTATTTTCATCGCGCCTCCTTTTGAGTCTTTCTTCCTTGTCTACGTAGTTCGCGTCACCCAAGTTGCGCGATAGCGCGCCGAAGGATCTCCGCGGAGCGTTCCAGTGCCGTCTGTTCGTCAGGGCTCAGCGTCGCATGCATGATGCGATCGACGCCGGTCTCGGAGACGATGCAGGGCACACTGAGGCTGACGTCGCTGAGACCGTACTCGCCGTCGAGGGGGACCGATACGGTCAGTACGCTGTGCTCGTTGCGCAACACGGCGCCGGCGATGCGGGTGAGGGCCAGGCCGACGGCGTAATAGGTGGCGCCCTTATAGTCGATGATGTGATAGGCCGAGTTGCGCACAGCTTGCTCGATGCGCTCCCGCTCGGCCATCCAGTCCGTACACTCATTGCAGATGGCACAGAACTGCTCCATACTCACCCCGGCGAGGTGCGTCATCGACCAGGCGGCGAATTCGCTATCGCCATGCTCTCCCAGGATGTAGGCATGCACGTTGTGAACGTCGACGTGGCAGTGTTGGCTGAGCAGATAGCGAAAGCGGGCGCTATCGAGCACGGTGCCGGATCCGATCACGCGTCCCCGTGGCCAGTTGGAGCGCCGGTGGGCCACGTGGGTCAGGATATCGACCGGATTGCTGACCACCAGCACAACCGCGCGCGACGCATGGGCAACGATATCGTCGATGATGCTTTCGATGATCCGCGCGTTGCGCTGGAGCAGATCAAGTCGCGACTCTCCGGGCTTCTGACTCGCCCCTGCGGTTATCACGATCAGCTGCGAATCGGCGTAGTCTTTCGCCTTGCCGGCGTGAATGCCGACCGAGGGAAAGAAAAAGCGACCGTGATTGAGGTCGAGGACCTGACCGGCGACGAGGTCCTCGTTGAGGTCCACGATCGCGATGTGGTCGGCGACGCCACTCTGGGCGAGAGCGTAGGCAAAAGTCGCTCCCACGTGGCCGGCACCGACAATTGTCACCTTACGTGCTGTCCAATTTCTCGCTTCCATCTTAAGCCTCCGCTGACATGCCGATGCCGGCGACGGGTGTCGCGCAGTTGGGGCACGTGGTCTGGGATGTCACGTGATTCGTCGTGATCCTGTAGCCGGTACGGCGGATGAGGGGCGTTCCGCAGGCGTGGCAGTTCGTGTCGATTGTCTGGCGGGAGTTGCCGGCGTAGACATAGTGTAGGCCCGCTGCACGGGCGATCTCGATGGCGCGGGTCAACGTGGCTTCCGGCGTCGGCGCAACGTCCTGCATGCGATAGGCGGGGAAGAAACGACTGAGATGCCAGGGGGTCTCGGGTCCGAGCTCGTCCGCGATGAAGTTTGCGGCCTCTTCAAGCTCAGCCGGATCGTCATTGAGACCGGGGATCAGGAGTGTGGTCACTTCTACCCAGATTCCCAGCTGCTTCATCAGCTTGAGGCTGTCGAGCACCGGCTGCAGTCGTGCCCCGACGTAGCGGCGGTAGGTTGCGTCGCGGAAAGCCTTGAGGTCGACGTTGGCGGCGTCCAAATAGGGATGAAGGGTCTGGAGTGCCTCCGCCGTCATATAGCCGTTGGTGACGTAGACGTTGCCTAGGCCGGCGTCACGGGCTCGGTGGGCGACATCATACGTCACCTCAAAGAAGATCGTCGGTTCCGTGTAAGTATAGGCGATGCTGCGACAATGGCCGGCCAGGGCTGCCGCAACGACATCGTCGGCGCTGATCGGATCACCGAGGATGATGTGTTGATCGCGCGGCATTTGTGAGATATCGGCATTCTGGCACCAATCACAGCGGAAATTGCATCCTGCCGTCGCGATGGAGAAGGACAGCGAGCCGGGATGGTAGTGAAAGAGGGGTTTCTTCTCGATGGGGTCCACGTGCCGGGCAATGAGCTCGCCATAGACCAGCGTGACGAGCTTGCCGTCGCGATTCTCGCGTACGTGACAGATCCCTCGACCATCGGGAGAGATCGTGCATCGATGGGCGCACAGCTGGCAGCGTACGCGATCCTCAGGGAGTGACTCGTACAGCATAGCTTCTCTCATAACCTGGAGCCTCCTATCCCTCCGCGTGCGAAAGGTTCAGCCGACGACCTTGTTGTGATCCTAGATATCGGTCTGCAGCTGCAGCCACTTGACGATATCGCGCCGGCGCACCAGCCCCTCCAGCTGCCCATCACGGATGACGGGGATCTGGCGGATGTCGCGTCCGGCCAGGATCTCCAGGGCCCGTATGGCGCAGTCGTCGGGTGCGAGGGTGACCAACTCATCCGCAGGCGTCATGACCTCCCAGACGGAGGTCGTCTCCCACGCCTCCTGAGGTGTCCGGCGAACGTCCTCAAGCGTTGCGATACCCACCAAACCGTTCTGATCTACCACGGGGAACCCCTGGTCGTCGGAGCGCATAATG
>CAZYYC010000205.1:0-8344 GCA_964650935.1 uncultured Anaerolineales bacterium | reverse complement strand
AACTCAGGCCCCCAGGCGCCGTCGCCGGCCGCCTCCTCGAGCCAATCCGCGCCGGCACGCGGCCAAAGGAAGGCCTCCACCCGCGGACAGCCGGCGATCAGCTTGGCGATGGCCTTGACCTCTTCAAGCTGCGCCTCGTCGTCGCGGGCGTCCCGCCGCCAGACCCGGTAGACCGTCGCGAGCTTGCGCGCCGAGATGGGATCGGCGAGGTAGCGCAGCACATTGCCCAGCGCCCCCGCGGCCTCGCGCGTTGACGGCGTGCTGCGCAGGAGTTCAAGATAGGGCACCCCACGACGTTTGAGCTCATCCGAGATCTGGAAGCCGCGTTGGTTGCGCGGCACCAGGACCGCCACAGTCTGCTCAGGGTGATCGGCAACCCAGGCGGCCGCGGACGTCACGACCGCGTCGACCTCGTCGGCCGGCGTGAAAGGCCGATCCACGAACCGGATCTGGGCCGGATCATCCGGCGGGTTCGGCTGGGGATCGCCCCGCGGGGTCGGCTCTATATGGGGCGGGCCCAGAGCCGTGCGCAGAGCGAGCACCGGATGCTCGCCCATCGTCCAGTCGATCAAGGTGTTCGCCAGGTCAATCACGCTCTGCATCGAGCGACCTGAGTTGGGTAGGTCGCGGGCCAACACATCCTCGCGATCGAGGAAGTTACGGAGGTACTTGGGATTGGCTGTCGTGAAGGTCTCGTAGATCGCCTGATTCGGGTCCCCCACCCGCACCCAGTTGCCATCGGGGCCCACTAACTCGCTCAGGATCACCTCCTGCAGCCGGCTGCTGTCCTGCGCCTCATCCTCAAGGATGTAGGGCCAGCGCCGACGCAACCGGCCCAGGAAGGCCGGGTCGAGACGCAGCGCCTGCAACGCCAGCCGGATCAGGTCCTCGAAGTCCACCGCGCCGCGATAGGCGAGGGCACGCTGGTAGTCGGCGTAGATCGAACAGCCCATATCGAGCAGCCGGATCTCCTCCGGGAAGCTCTCCAGCATAAAGCGCAGGTTGGCGGGGGTGATCTGCATGTCCTTAGCCTGTTTGATGAGCGCCGTGACCGCCCGGACGACGAGATCGGGCCAGCGGACGGTGCGCGCCTGCTGGGCCTGATAGCCTTCCAGCTCGTGACTGATGTAGTCGTCGACCAGGTCGGGATGCGACTGCAGCCAAGCTATCGCCACATCGCGCAGGATGCCCCCGGATGTCGTCTCGTCCACGATGCTGAAGTCGTCGGATAGCCCCACCAGGCCCGGGCGCTCGCGCACGATGTCGTGGGCCAGCCCGTGGAGGGTGCGCACACGGTAGCCCACACCCGGCAGCAGCCCTCGCGCCCGCACAAACCCGGCCACACGACCTGAGAAGTTGCTCACCGCCGAGTTGACCAACGTGACGATGAGCACCTCCTGATCGTCCTCCAGCCCGCCTTCGGCGACGAGTCGCGCCGCCAGGGCCGAGAGCGTCCAGGTCTTCCCGCTGCCCGGCACCGCCGAGACGCCCATCTTTCCATCGGCGTAGGCCAGGACGGCAGCCTGCTTGGGCCGGGGCTGAAAATCGGAGGCTACAGACATGGTCAGAGTTGGACCTCCGCCCGCACGGTGCCTGCGCGCTCGTGGCGGGCTACCAGCTTCACGACCCCGCCCTGCGGCGCGTGCACGACCCACTCGACCTTGACGCGGTCCTCCGTAGCGCCATCGCCACTCATGAACGCCTCCGTGTAGGCTCGCCCCTCAAGCTGGCCCAACTCCTCGCGTAGCTTGCCGGTCTCCAGGTTGGCCCCCTCGGGCAGCTCGATCTCGCAGACGAGGCCCCGGACCACCTTCTTCTCCAGGGCCTTCTTGGTGACATAGGAGGGCAGCCAGCCCGTGTTGTGCACCACCAGGCGCACGCGATAGGCCCCGTCGCCCAACGCCTTCGCCGAGGCCTCAAAGAGCTCGAGTTTCGGCGAGATCAGGGCCGACCAGAGCAGCCACTTGGGAAAGAGGGCCATCTCCCGCTCCAGGAAAGGCTTCGGCGGATTGCGGAAGGCGTAGACGTGATCCCAACCGCCCAGCTCCACATGACCGAGCTGCGGATGCTCAAACGGATACCAGTCGATGTAGCCCTTGCCCTCAAGCACGTCATCGCTCCACGCGAGCATCTTCAGGTCGTCCTCCACCGGGTGCTCGCGGTACCAGCCGATGAAGTCATGATCCTTGATCCCCGCCTGCCCCTCGGGATTCCAGATCTCCACGGTCCACGCAAAGGCACCCATCTGCTCATAGAGCCAGGTGTCAAAGCCGCCCGTGATGACCTGCTTGGGGTGATAGCGGAAGTCGTGGTAGACCGAGACATTGGGATAACCGGTGATCTCCGTCCCACGCTGCCCGATCTTCTGGAAGGTCCACAGATCCTCGATCGGGAACTCCTTGTCATCGCGATCGTCGTAGGGGCGCAGCAGCACGCCGCCGTAGGTATGGAAGGCGACACCGCCGACGATGTTGTGGTGATCGGCGATGAAGTGCACCATCGCGCGCACCTCGGGCTCCGACGTGGGATAGGGACCTGCACCCCGCTGCTCATTCTCCTGGCGCCAGTGCTCGGGGAAGTTCCGGTTCAGATCCAGACGTTCCTTCTTCGGCTGGATCGTGATCGTGACGCCGTCGTAGTCCTCAACCTTGCCCTCCGGCAACAGCCGGTAATACTGACCGCCCGACTCCGTGGGATCACGCCGCACCAACAGGCGCGGGTCCTCGTCACAGACCTTCCACGCGCCGTTGGGATCGGGCAAACGCATCATCAGCATCCGCCCATCGCCGTCGATATCCTCCACAACGAGACCTCCCAGTGGGTCCTCATCGTAGGGATAGGGGCGTGTGCTCGAGCGAATGTACCTTGGCTTGTCCGCCAGCGCCCACTCCGCGCCGTCAGGGTTGACGCGCGGCACGATGTAGGTGGCCCGGGTGTCCACGACGCGCGTCACCTCCGGATCCTCGCCATAGCGGCTCAGGAGGTAGTGGAGAAAGGTGAGACAAGCTGTCGACGCCGAGACCTCCGTGGCGTGGATGTTGCCGTCCACCCAGAAAGCCGGCTTCTCGCGGTCATCACCCGTCTCGGTATTGGTGACCACGACCAGCCAGATATCGCGCCCCTCGTGGCTCTTACCCAAGCTCTCCAGGCGGACGAGCCCCGGCTGCGCTTCGGCGAAGCTCTGAAGCAGGTTCGTCAGATCATCGTAGCGGTAGAACCTGTCAAATGCGATTGAGTCCATCATCGACCTCCAAGGTTGGTGAGTAGTAGAGCGTGATCATCAGTGCTGCGAACCCGCGTGGGCCCCGTGACGAGCCTCACAGCTGCCGCAACACGCGCTGGAAGGCGCGCAACAGCACGCCCTCCTGCTCGTAGCCCTGCTCCGAGAGCTCGCACAGTCCGAGATAGAGCTCGTGTCGGCAGCGCCGCAGCAGGCCCATCGCCAGCCGCTGCAACGAGGACTGGCGCAGCGCGAACTCGTCGGCGTCGGTCCAGAGCTTGCCCGGCATCCAACGCCGGCTGAGCACGTAGGGATGGGTGAGCGGCTGGTAGAGGCGCTCCCACCACCCCTGACCGCCGACGTTCAGCCAGAACTGAATATCGACGGGTCGGTTGGCGAGCAGGAAGGTGTACGCCGGCGCCAACAGCACCGCATCCTCGGGCTCAGGGCGCCAGAGCTGCAGATACTGGGCCGCGATGACACCATCGCGCACCATCTCGAGATACTCCTGTCCCAGCGACTTGCCCTCCGGATCGAGGGTCGACCAGCGGAACTTCCGAACCGACTCAATCAACATCGCCGCCATCCGCCCGGCGTCAAAGTCGCGATGGAAGCCGAAGCCCGGCTGCGACAGGACCTCGCCGAAGAGCCGCGCCAGCGCGTGATCGAGCGGCGGCGCCACGTCCGACGCCGGCGCCTGCTCGTGGTAGGCCTCGAGCCAGCCGCGCAGCGTATCATAGCGCTCGCCGAAGGTGAAGGTGATCCGTTCCTGCATCTCCGGCTTGATCTCGTCGAAGGCACCCAGCCTGGGCATCCCCTCGCGAGGACGGTAGATGATGTCGGCGAGCAGCTGTGCCCGCACGAGATCGAGATCGGCAATCGCGTGGCGCAGGGCATAGGCCACATCGTACTTCGATGGTACGATGCGCCACATCGGATGGGCCAGCGCTGCCAACGTCAGGAGCGTCTGGGTAGCGGGCTCCTCGCGCAGCGCCCGCGAGGGACGGTGCGAGCGGGTCGGCACATCAGCCTGCGCCAGACGGTGGGCGAGCGAGAAGCGCAGCGCATCGGTGAGGAAGGGCGCCAGGACCACAATCTCGCGCGGAGGCACGCCCCGGTCGTGGACGAGACCGCCGATGCGCTCGGTCACCCAATCCAGCATCTCAGGATGAAAGCGCTGGTGTCCGAAGTGCAGCACCTCGCGCACACCGGCCATATCGGGTTCCGTGACCGGTTCCCCCTCCGGCTGTAGCGCGCCGACCTCGCCGGCGTCGCCGGCCGTGAGAGGATCGGTGACGCCGCCCTCAGCCCCATCACGAGCCGCGACCGGGGTCAGGGCGCGAGAGAGTACGCTACCCAACCCCGCCATCGCCGGTGAAATCACAAAGGACTCGCTGAACTCCACCCGCTCGTTACAGAGATCGCGCAACATCGCCCCGCTCCGCGGATCGGCACCAAGGAAGCTGCGATAGCCGGCGTTGCGGTCGAAGACGACGAGGGCCGACTCGGTCGTGCCGAGCCAAGCGTAGAGCAGGTCGTGGGCGACGGGCGTGTCCTCCTCCACGTTGTCGATGATCAGGTGGCGGTAGGTCTCAGTCAGATGATCACGGCAGAGCGGCTCCTGCCAGAGATGCTCCGCGAAGAGCATCATCTGGAGGGAGAAGTCGAGCAGGTTGTGCTCGAGGCAGTAGCGGCGGAAGTGGAGGGCGCAGGTCTCGGCCTGGTCATAGATCCTGGCCTGGGAGACCTCGCCCATCCAGGCCCCCTTCAGACGCGCGGCGATCTCGTTGGGCGGGAAGCCGACGACGGCCGACTTGTTGAGGTTGTCGAGGATCTGACTGTAGAGGCGACTGCGGTCAATCGTGATCGACTCAAAGTAGCCCTCGCGCGCGATCAGGGGTCCCACCACGCGCGCCACGTAGTATTGCGCCGTTTCCAGGGTGAGGAAGATCGGGCGGGCCTCGGGATCACCGAAGCCGGCTTCCTCGGCCACCAGAGGCCAGAACAGGTCGATCATCCGGCGGGCCAGGCCACCGATCGTCGCCACGGTGACCATGCCGCCGGCGATGAGGTCGGGCGCGCGCAGCGCCTCATCATAGGGCTGGGCCAGCGTGCGCTGAGGAGTGACGATCAGCAGCTGATCCGCGGGCACCCCGGCATCGAGGAGGTGACGCAGTCGCGCCACGGCAGCCGTCGTCTTGCCGGTCCCCGCCACGCCCTCAGCGAAGATCCGCCGCGCCGGCGGGGCGTGGGCCACATCAAGCTGTCGAGGTGTCAAGGCCAAGGTTGTCATGAAGGTTCTCCCGGGTTGCGCGGGCCGCCATCAGAACGGCTGTTCAACATTGTACCCGGGTCCCCGCAGGCGGCAACCACGTCGGGGGGCTGCCAGGCGCTCCACGCAGCACCATCTCCGGGCGTCCCGCTCAAGGGCCATCCCCAGGCCCGTTAGCGGGACGCCCCCCACAAGAGGCAGCCAAGGTTCGCTCTTCTGGGCGCCTTCGTCAAACCTCCGCCCAAGGCCTCCAGAAAGCCCTTGGGCGGGATCCCTAGCGCCGACGGCGCACGGCGTCGACGACGACCTCCACGGCGCGGTCGATCTCGTCCACCGTGGTGAACCGGCCCACCGAGAAGCGCACGGTGCCCATCGCCCAGGCCTGGGGCACCTGCATCGCACGCAGCACGGCTGAGACGTTCACGGAGTCGGCGTGGCAGGCAGCCCCGGCGGAGGCGGCGACCTCCTCGCCGATCTCCGCCAGCAACTCGTTGGCGCGGACGTCACGGAAGCTGAGGCTCGCCGTATTGGGCAACCGCTCCTGCAGGTGCCCGTTGCGCCTGACACGCTCCTCGCCCAGAGCATCCAGCAGTCCCGCCTCCAGCCGGTCACGCAGGCCCGCAAGGCGCGTGCGCTCCTGCGCCGGATCGCGACCCGCGATCTCGCACGCCCGGCCCAACCCCACGATCTCCAGCACGTTCTCGGTGCTCGGACGGCGACCCTGCTCCTGTCCGGCACCGTGGAGCAGGTTCGCGAGCTCGACACCATCCCGAATGTAGAGCGCACCGATCCCCTTGGGCGCGTAGAGCTTGTGACCGGCGATGGAAAGCAGATCCACCCCTAGATCATCCACCCTGGCGGGGATCTTGCCCACCGCCTGGGCCGCGTCCGTGTGGAAGAGCGCGCCGTGGGCGTGCGCGATCTCGGCCAGATCGGCGATGGGTTGGATCGTCCCGACCTCGTTGTTGGCCTGCATGATGCTGACCAGACGCGTGTCCGGCGCCATCGCCCGCGCAAGCTCGCCGGGGTCCACCCAGCCCCGAGCATCCACCGGCAAGTAAGCGATGCTGAAGCCCTGCGTCGCGAGCCATCCGCAGACCTCCACCACCGCCGGATGCTCGACCGCCGAGGTGATGACGTGCCCCCGATGCTCGGGGTCCGCCGGGACCGCGCCCTTGATCGCGTAGTTGTTGCTCTCGGTGCCCCCGCTGGTGAAGACAACCTCCCCGGGCCGGCAGCCCAACAGCGCCGCGACCTGCCCGCGGGCGCCCTCCACGGCATCGCGCGCTTTCACACCGTAGGGATGCGTACTGGAGGGATTGCCGAAGTGCTCAAAGAGATAGGGCAGCATCGCCTCCGCAACCTCCGGATCGATCGGCGTCGTCGCATTGTAATCCAGGTAGATCGGTCTCATCGTCATCACTCCTTTCCCCCGCCGGCTAGCGTACCACCTTCACCACCCGCCGGCAATGGGGAACTAAGCTCTCTCAGCCGACACGGACCCGTTCGATGCTGCTGGACGCGCACCGACCTCGCAGTACAATGAACCGACAACACCCACGAGCGACGGAGGACGATACCGATGCCAACCGAGACGATGACACCGAAGGAGCGCTGGCTGGCGGTGCTGCAGCGCGAGACCCCGGACCGGCTGCCGACCGACTACTGGGCGACGCCTGAGGCCACGGACAACCTGATGGCCTACCTGGGCGTCGACACCCCATCGGCGATGTTCGAGCGCCTGCACATCGACATCCTGATCACCGTCGGACCCCGCTACATCGGCCCCCTGATCGCGCCCGATGCCGATATGCACGGCATCCACTACCGCGACGTCGACTACGGCACCGGAGTCTATCGCGAGGCCATCGATCACCCGCTGGCACGCTTCAACTCGGTGGAGGAGATCGCCGACCACTACACCTGGCCCTCCGCCGACTGGTTCGACTACTCCGTGATCCCCGACCAGATCCGGGGAAAGGATGCCTACCCCATTCGCGGCGGCGGATCGGAACCCTTCCTCACCTACTGCAGCCTCCGCGGTCTGGAGCAGGCCTATATGGACCTCGCGGTGAACCCGGAGATGGTCCACTACTGCCTGGATCAGCTCTTCGACTTCTGCTACGAGAACACCACGCGCATCTACGAGGCCATCCCGGGCAAGGTCAATGTCTCCTACGTCGCCGAGGACATGGGCTCGCAGACCTCGCTGCTCTTCTCGCCGCGGCAGATCCGCACCTACCTGATCCCGAGGATGAAGCGCATGATCGACCTGGCCCACAGCGCCGGTGCCTACGTCTTCTTCCACAGCGACGGCGCCGTCCGCAAGATCATCCCCGACATGATCGCGGCGGGGATCGACGTACTCAACCCGATCCAGTGGCGCTGCAAGGGGATGGAACGTGAGGGCCTCAAGGGCGACTTCGGGTCACAACTCATCTTCCACGGCGCCGTGGACAATCAGCAGACCCTGCCCTTCGGCACCGTCGACGACGTGCGCCAGGAGGTGGTGGACAACATCGAGATCCTCGGCGCCGGTGGAGGCTACATCCTGGCGCCCTGCCACAACATTCAGGCTAATACACCGCCCGAAAACATCGTGGCGATGTATGAGACCGCCTACGAGCACGGCTGGTGCTGATCTTTCTTCCGGGGTGCTTCTCCTCCTCCCCGGCAACCCGGAAGATTCCGCCGACGGACCTCGCTGCACACCACCCTCCGGGTCGCCCCAGCCGCAGCCTGCCCGGACCGCTACCCGGAAGCGGATCCCCCTGCTACGCTCCGTTATGCCGATACAGCTCCCAGCCGAGGTAGGTGTCGAACGCCTGTTCCTTGGTGACGTTGATGCCCCG
>CAZYYC010000204.1:0-8356 GCA_964650935.1 uncultured Anaerolineales bacterium | reverse complement strand
GGCGTTTTCGCCGGCTTTGGAGAGGTCGCCGAAGCCGCGCCCCAGGTTGAGACCGATGGTGCGCCCGTCCGGCAGAAAACCGGAGGCGCTGGCCCAGTTCCAGTAGGACCGATAGTCCCACACACCCCGGCCCCAATCCAATGAGCCAAGACAGGTCGCGGGGTCGAGTGTGTCGGTCACATCGCCGTACCGGACATAACCGCCGGCGGGCAAGCAGTTGATCTTGCGGTTGTAGTAGAAGCGCTTCTCACCTATCGGGATGGTGATCGTCATAGACTCGTACGAGGGCAGCACCTGGAGATCGATCTCGGCCTCGATGCCGCGACCATCGTGAAAGGCGGGCCAGGCGACCGAGAGGTGGCGCCGATCGGGATGCAGGCTGAAGACCAGCTTGAGGCGGTGATCCTCAAAACGGCTATCGCCGGCGTTGCTGTTGCGGGGCAGCTCAATCCCCTTGCCGAACGGGACCACCAATCCCTCCTCATGCAGGTTGCCCGTTTCGAAGTCCATCGTATAGACAAAGAGGTTACCGGCATATCCGAGATCGGCGATCGTGGCGGAGAAGAAGCGCCGCGGGCTGAAGACGGCATAGTAATCCCAGCGCTTGATGCGAAAACGCTGGAGCGGGCGCAGGGCATAGAAGCGGGCGGACTCGAGGTTACAATCGAGCAGTGGATGGCGCGACCAGCCGACCTGGGCCAGTCGACCATCAGGCGTGAGCAGGGGTCCCGGTTGGGTCAGTTCAGTCTGCATGGGTGCTCCTATCTGTGCTGATGAACCTTGAACAGCGGATGAGGGGCGCAGACCAAGTCTACCACGCGATGGAGGTTCGTGCGACCTTGACGAATCCGTGAGTCGTGCGCATGATGACGCCTAACCGCCGGATGCCCGGCTTGGGTGTGACACGGCAAAGGGCAGCGGTCAAGGAGAGGAGGACGCGATGACGCACACCTGCGCATTCTGCGAGATCGTTGCAGGAAGGGGAGCAGCCAGCATCTTCTATGAGGACGAGTTGGTCCTCGGCTTCATGGACATTAACCCCGTGACGCACGGACACGCGCTAATGATCCCGAAGGCGCACGCGCCACGCCTGGCTGACCTGGACGAGGCGACGGGTCGCCACCTATTCACGGTAGCGCAGCGGGCCGTAGCAGCGATCCGCGCCTCAGACGTGATCTACGAGGGGATCAATCTCCTCCTAGCGGATGGTGAAGTTGCGGGCCAAGAAGTGCATCACGTCCACCTTCACGTGATCCCACGCTACCAGGGAGACGGGTTCCGGATCACGGCAGACCGGGGCAACCACCCCTCACGACCAGAGCTGGACGCGATCGCCGCGCAGATCCGGCACAGCTATGGGGCGCCCTAGGTCCAGAGCGCCCCATACGCATCGTCTAGAGTCTATCTGGGAAACCGGCTGACGACCTCAATCGTCACCGGAAGCGGGACGCGATCGCCCATCTTGAGCGCTTCGCGTGCCTTGGGCTCGCGACGTGGCGTGACCAGCGTCTGCAGCACCGTGCCGACCTTGGTGTAGTCATCACGTACATAGGCCTGGCCCAGCAAGTACCCCTCGGTATCGATGCTGCAGCTCGTGACCTTGCCCACGACGCGCCCACGGTCATCGACGACGGGGTCGAGCTGCTGCGGCATCGGCTGACCCTTCTCCGGCACACGGAAGCGGACCACGACGGCGCTGCGCTTGGTCTCCGACGCGATGTAGGCCTCGCGCCCCACGAAGAAGGGCTTGTAGAACTTGGGGAAGGTCCCGAATCCCGCAGCACCCATCGTCAGGTGCAGCGGGCCCGCCATCTCGTGTCCATAGAGCGGCAGCCCGGCCTCGATCCGCAGGCTATCCCGTGCCGCCAGGCCACAGGGCTTCAGTCCATGGGGTTCGCCCACCTCCAACAGCGTCTGCCACAGCTCCACGATCCGGTCAGGATGCACAAAGAGCTCATAGGCGATCCGCTCACCGGTGTAGCCGGTGCGGCTGATGATCAGATCGAAGCCGCCCAGCGTCACCGAGGTGATACCGGCCCAGGGCAGTGTCCGCACCTTGGCGAGATCGGCCTCGTTCCCACCGAGCGCCAGCAGGATGTCCTTGGCCTTAGGACCCTGCAGCGCCAGGTCGTGGCGCTGGTCATCGCCGACCTCCGGAAGCCGGAGGTCGCGCAGGATCACGGAGCCCTCCGGGGCCTCCCAGCGCACCCACGGGCGCTGCGGATCGATCATCACCTCACCACTCAGGACGCCGTTGACCCAGGCCCAATCCTTGTCGTTGTTCGACGCGTTGACCACCACCAGGTAGTGTTCCTCAGCCGGCCTATAGACGAGCAGGTCGTCCAGTGGCACGCCATCCAGATCGAAGAGCGCCGAGTACTGCGAGCCCCCGACATCGATCAGATAGATGTCGTTGACCATGACCAGGTTGAGGAACGCCGCAGCCTCCGGGCCGCGCACATCCCAGCAGCCCATATGACTGACGTCGAAGAGCCCGGCGGCCTCGCGGACGGCGTGATGCTCGTCCGAGTTGCTCGTGTACCAGACCGGCATATCCCACCCGCCGAAGGGCACCATCCGCGCGCCAAGATCACGGTGGGTGGCGTGAAGTCGGGTCTTCAGCAGGGGAGCATCCGTGGGATCCTCCCAAACGAACTTGGGCAGGGCCGGCCCGGCAGGCTCCTTGCTGGACCATGCGCCGACGAAGTAGGGCTTGGTATAGGGACCGGTCTCCGCTTCGATCGATCGCCCCGGCTCCGGCGCCTCGCCCAGGTCGCGCACCGCATCCAGGAAGGTGAGCCGTCCATAGGCATCATCCGTGGCGACGTAGCCGTCCACCAGAGCACGCAGCCAGGTCATCACCCGCGAGGCCTGCTCAGTGGGGACATCGAGGTGCATCGTCGAGGCCTCGACCCAGGTCAGAAGCCCCGCGGCCATCACCTCCCCGTTGGCCTCGAGCAGGGTCACCGGTCGCGAGTCCCCCACCGCCAGACCCGCCGTGGCCGAGGGCGTCAACCAGTCGACGAAGGGCTTGACGAGGCGTCCCTCCAGTGAGAGTCGTTCATAGGCGCCTTCGCCCTTCGGTGCATCGTTGATGTAGTAGAAGTGAGGGTACCCCGTCTTCAGCTCGGTGTCGAAGGGCTCGCTGGCCTTGGCAGCCAGCGCCGCGACCCGAAGCTTCGCCTCCTCCAGCACATCGAACGCCACACGGGCACGGTAATCGTACTTCGGGCGGCGCTTCTCGAGGACATAGGGCGTCATCGCGTTGAAGAGCGTGGCGATCACCGACGCGATCTCGGCCATGTCGTCCTCATCGAGGCCCCGTTGCGTGACCCACGGCGTCCCCAGGCGTACCCCCGAGGGATAGAGCGCCGTCGCATCACCCGGGATTGTATTACGATTGGCGACGATCCCGGCGATATCAAGGATGCAGCTGGCGGGATCGCCCATCAGCGGCGTGCCGTCGGGCCCTTTCACCGTCTTGCCGTCGAGCAACACCATATGCGTATCGGTCCCACCGTAGGGCACCCGGAGGCCCTCACCCTCGAGCGCCTTGGCGAGCGCCACGGCGTTGGCCACCGTCTGGTGCTGTAGCGCCTGGAACTCCTCCGTGCGCGCGACGGAGGCAGCGACGGCGATGCCGGCAACGCTCTCCATATGCGGTCCACCCTGGAAACCGGGGAAGACGGAGCGATCAATCTGGCGACCGAGGGCAGCCTTGTGGGTGATGATGACGGCCCCACGCGGTCCGTTGAACGATTTGTGGGTGGTGAACATCACGACATCGGCGATGCCGACCGGGTTCGGGCAAGCGCCTCCCACGACCAACCCGGCGACATGGGCGATATCGGCCAACAGGTAAGCCCCCACCTCATCGGCGGTCTCACGGAACTTCTGCCAATCCGGCGCCCAGGGATAGGAAGTATAGCCCGCAATGATCATCTTGGGCTTGGACTCCAGGGCCAGATCACGGATCGCATCATAGTCGAGGCGCTCGGTCTTATCATCCACGCTGTAGTGGACGACGTTGAAGGTCTTCCCGGAGTAGGCGACCTTGCTGCCGTGGCTCAGGTGTCCCCCTACGTGAAGAGCCATCGACAGAATCGTGTCGCCGGGGGACAGGAGTGCATACTGAATCGCCGTGTTGGCCGGGGCACCGGAAAGGGCCTGCACGTTGACATAGAGCTTGTCCGCAGACGCCGTCTTGGTGGCAAAGATCTCCGCCACGCGCCGCCGCGCCAGCGCCTCGAGCACATCGGCGTACTCAACCCCCTTGTAGTAACGCGGATCGCCATAGCGCCGGTAGTGGCCCAGTTCCGATTCATAAGCCAGGATCTCGTCCCGGGTCATCTTGCGGGTGCGCTCGTCGGGGTAACCCTCGGCATAGAGGTAGGCGAAGGGCGAGGCCAAGGCCTCCTGCACCGCCCCCGGCGCGATGGACTCCGAGGGGATCATGATCAGCTTGCGTGCCTGACGCTCGGTCTCATAACCGATCAGGTCTGCGAGTTCAGGGTCGAGAACAGACAGCCGATCGTGAAACAGATAATCACGCATGGTGTGTCTCCTTTCAGATCGAGCTCATAGGTGTAAGCCCATAGATCTATGTTTACCAGATTCTCAACAACTAAATTGTACTGTCGCAATCCGGAATCTGCAAGCACACCGGGAAGCACGATCCGGGTAGTTTGATCCGCGGGGCGATGAGGCACAGCGGGCTCATCTCGTTCAGCGATGGCTGTATACCGTCGAATCAACGCCAAGCCAGGTTCCGGGAGCGAAGTTCATGGGCGCCCGGACTACATATCCCGTAGTTGGGCGGTATACTTAGGGAAACGCGACCACGGATGGTCTGCCGCAGGAGGTCCGACCGTGAGATCCATACAACGGTGGCGCACAATGGTGTTCGCCCTTGCAGTTCTGCTCTGCCTCTCGCTCCTCGCAGGGCGCCCGACACCGGTTAGCGGGGACCTGCAGACAGCGCCCGAAGCACATGCCGCCTTCGTCCCCGGCGAGATCCTGGTCGCCTTTCGCACAGGCCCGGCGCCCCTCGGCGCGACAACCACGGATAACCTGCTGCAAGCCCACCAAGCCGTCCGCAGCGGACGTATCGTGAGCGCGTCCGAAGACGAGTATGTCGATGTGGTGCGCGTCCCCGAAGGCAGCGAGCTGACGGTCATCGAGGCGCTGAACCGCGATCCCGGCGTGCGGTATGCCGAGCCCAACTATGTCGTCCGCGCCTTCGCCACGCCCAACGATCCCTATCTCGCCCAGCAATGGGCTTACACCACGATCCGAGCACGGTCAGCCTGGGACATCGTCACAGGGACGACCTCAATCACCATCGCCGTCGTCGATACGGGCATCGACCCCACACACCCCGATCTGGCGGGGAAGATCGTGCCCGGTTATGACTACGTCCAGAACGACAACGATCCCCGCGACGGTAATGGCCACGGCACCCACGTCGCGGGGATCGCCGCCGCGGTCACGAACAACGCCATCGGGGTAGCCGGCATGTCGTGGGGCGCGCGGATCATGCCGCTGCGCGTTCTGGACGAGATGGGTAACGGCGACACCGCCAAGGTGGCCTCAGCCATCGGGTGGGCCCACCTCAACGGGGCCAAGATCATCAACCTCAGCCTGGGAGGTGACCAGAGCTCCCAGACGCTGCAGGAAGCCATCACCCGTGCCCACAACGCCGGCATCCTCGTCGTCGCAGCAATGGGCAACAGCGGAAGTTCCACACCCAACTATCCGGCGGCCTTCTCCAACGTGATGGCGGTAGGGGCAACCGACATCAACGATACCCGCGCCTGGTACTCCAACTACGGCAATCACATCGACATTTCCGCACCGGGAGGCGTGATGGCGTGCCACGGGATCACCGGCATCTACAGCACTATGCCCACCTACGATGTTTACCTGACGCTGCCCAATCCGAGTGGATGTACCTACTATAGGGGCTATGACACGATGCAGGGCACCTCGCAGGCGACGCCCTTCGTCGCGGGCCTGGCAGCTCTGATGTGGTCGCAGGATCCGACGCTGACGCCCACCGAGGTCCAGCAGATCATCCAGTCCACAGCGGTGGATCTCGGCGCCCCCGGATGGGATCAGCTCTACGGCTGGGGACGTATCGACGCGCTGGCAGCAGTGGAGACGCTCCTGACGCTGGAGCCGCCTCTCCTTGACCCGATTGCCGCGCCGGATGCTACCGGCGCGTTCTGGGTCACCTGGTCCGAGGTACCCCACGCCACGCGCTACATCCTGGAGGAGGATGTCACCTCATCCTTCTCATCCGCAGTCGTGAGGTACAGTGGCGAGAACACCGCCGTCCAGGTCACGGGCCGACTGCCCGGCACCTACACCTATCGGGTACGGGCCGAGCGACCGTCCGCCGAGAAGGTCAGTGAGTGGAGCGCCACCCGCTCGATCACTCTTGGTCTCGGGGCGCCGATCTTGGAGGCGATCGAGAACCACGGCGACCCGACCTATCAGGTCGCGTGGCAGGGCGTGATCGGTGCGACCGGCTACCAACTCCAGGAATCCACCACACCCGATTTCGCCGGCCCATTAACCGAGGACATGGGCAGCGCCCTCTCCTACAGCACCTCCAAGGCGCTGGGAAGCACCTGGCACTATCGTGTTCGGGCCTACAACACGTGGGAGTTCAGCGACTGGAGCGCCACCCGAACGGTCACCGTCAGGCCTGCTCAGCCCACGCTCGACCCCATTGCACGCGCGGGCGCGCCCGATGCCTACCGCATCAGCTGGTCAAGTCCCGCTGGGGCCACCGGCTACCGGCTGCAGGAGTCGCCCGACGCTGCGTTTTCGTCCGCTGAGACACGCTATCTCGGCGCGAACACGGTGTACACGGTCACCGGGCAGCCGGCAGGTCTCTGGACCTACCGAGTCGAGGCCTTCAACGCCGGAGGCACTAGCACACCGAGCATTACAAGAAGTATCACGGTGACAGCGCCCTCGATACCAGCTCCGACGCTGCTCGCGATCGACAACGACGACGGGGATGCAGAGTACGTCGTCCAATGGACCTCTGTCGCTACCGCCACCGGTTATCTGCTGGAGGAGAGCGCATCGCCCTACTTCGAGGCGCCGTTGCTCATCGGGGGCACTCCCCTGACACCGACCTCGCACACGGTCTTCGACCAGCAGCCGGGCACCTGGCACTATCGCGTGCGCGCGGTAACCTCCGCAGGCGCCGGCCCCTGGAGCGGCACAGAAGCGGTGCTGGTCCCCGGCTACGCCTTTCTGCCGCTGATCATGCGGGCGAGTCCCTGAGGGGGTCGAGATGACCCAACAGAACAACGAGTCGCGCATTCCGGACTGGCAACGTGAGGAAGTACAGCCCTTTGCGGGCTGGGACTTCTCCTACCTCGAGGGCAGGATGATCGAGGAGCAGCCGCCATGGTCCTATCCGGATCTCGCCGCCGAACGGATGCGGCGTGCCTCGGCGATGCTGGATATGGGGACCGGCGGCGGCGAGCGTCTCCTTGCCCTGCGCGACAGGTGGCCTCCCAAGGTGACCGTCACCGAGGATTATCCGCCCAACGTCGTGCTGGCACGGGCGCGCCTGGAGCCCTTGGGGGTGCGGGTCGAGGTGGTCACCCTCACCCACGATGCACCGATGCCCTTCGCCGACGGCGCGTTCGACCTGGTGCTCAACCGCCATTCGGGCCTCAACTGCAACGAGATCGCGCGGACCCTGGCCCCGGGCGGCGTCTTTCTGACGCAGCAGGTCCATGGCCTCTGGGCCCAGGATCTGCTCGCGGTCTTCGGTGCTCGTCCCCCGTGGCCTGACTCAACACCGGAGATCTACGTCCCCCGCCTCGAGCGCGCCGGCTTGACCATCGGGCGGCAAGAGACGTGGCACGGTCAGCTGACCTTCACCGATGTGGGCGCCATCGTCTTCTATCTCAAAGCCGTACCGTGGCTGGTCCCCGGATTCACCGTGGCCCGGTATGCCGAACAGCTGCTTGGACTGCAAGACCGTTTGGACAGCGGCGAAGCCCTGGCCTTCGATGCGCGGCTGTACCTGATCGAGGCACACCGACGCGGATAACGTGCGCCGACCCGAGCCTCGAAGCGTACAGCTGAAAGCTTGCAGCCCCCTCGTCCGCGAGGGCCCCGTCCCGGGGCGTCGGACGCGGCAGCCCTCCGATCCGTCGCCCTCCCCGGCAGACCAGCCCGCCCCGAGGACGGGGCGGGGAGCCTGCGATCTGAAGCCTGCAGCCCCCCTCGTCCGCGAGGCCCTCGTCCCGTGGCGTCGGACACCACCCGCTCCAACAGCATGCTTGCAGCCCCCTCGTCCGCGAGGGCCCCGTCCCGGGGCGTCGGA
>CAZYYC010000203.1:0-8371 GCA_964650935.1 uncultured Anaerolineales bacterium | reverse complement strand
GGATCGAGGTTCGAGGTCGGCTCGTCGAAGATCAGCACCTTGGGTCGTCCGACCAGCATAGAGGCCACGGCGACGCGCTGCTGCTCCCCACCTGAAAGCGTTGCCAGCTCGCGATGGCGCAGGTGCGCCGCACCGACAACGTCCAGGGCCCAGTCGACCCTCGTGAGGATCTCCTCCCGAGGCAGACAGCGGTTCTCGAGCCCAAAGGCCACCTCATCCAGCACCGTCAGGGTGCAGAACTGCGCCTCAGGATTCTGCTGGACCAGGCCGACCACCTCGGCCACCTCGTAGATCGGGGCCTGCCCCACGTCGAGCCCATCGACGATGATCGACCCCGTTGCCACACCTCTGTATTGGTTGAAGAGAAACCCGGAGAGCGCCAACGCCAGGGTCGACTTACCGGAACCCGACGGACCGGTCACGACCAGGAAATCGCCCGGCGCGACGTCCAGACAGACATCACGCAGCACCGGCGCTTCGGCCCCTTCGAATCGATACGAGAAATTGCGCAGCGAGATCACGCCATCACGCCCCGCATGGAGGTCGGGCAGCCGTCCCAACCCGGCGTCTGAGCCGCACGATCGAGCAGCCGTCCCGCCCGTTGGTCAAACAGTGACTCACCTAACCACCAAATCCGTGACGTACGTGGCGAGCACGGTGCCGTTCATCCGCGCAATCGCAAAGCTGCTGTCCTCTCCCTCCCCACCAAACACGGTGAAGATGCGCAGATCATCATTGTTCAGCACGTCGGTCAGCAACAGCGCGATCTCCCCATCCGGCGTTCGAGCCACCACCTCGGTGGCATCGTCCAGCGGCGACATCGACGCCAAGACCCGCCCCAGCGGCGTGCCCTGCAGCTTCTGTGCGCCTCCGCCCACATCGATCGTTGTACTGTCCATGTCGAACTGCCAGTCATTAGGATCGTAGATGCCCGGCTGTGCCAGGCGCCCCTCAATCTCGAGCGTCGCACGCGCGATCACCACCAGCTCGCTGACCCCACGGACCCACGCCTTGCGGTTCGCTGCACCCACCAGGTCATAGCCGCCGTCCTGTCCGCTGCCGACCGGGGCCAGAAGCAAAGCCGGATTGTCGCGCACCTCCTCAAGGTCAATGAAGAACGTATAGCCGTCGGAGGCGCGCACCAACAGCCATCCGTCGTCGGTTGCCGGCTCGGCTCGGTCGAGGACCTCACGGACGGGGACGCCCGTGTAGCGCGTCATCACCCCCCCCTCGTTACCTCCTTGGGCAGCTTGTGCCGTGATCTCCTCAATGTCGCCGTGCTCTTGAGGATAGGAGAAGGGCGCCGTGACGGCTCCCTCGACACCGATGGTCGCCGGTCCGCGCAGCACGCCCCGCAGATAGATCGCGAAGAGCACCGCCAGAACCGCAGCAGCCCCCAGCATCACCGGCGTCAGGCGCCCGCTCGGCGGTGGCGCGGATTGATCCTTGACCACACCCGCACGACGTAGGGCGCCCAATAGCAGCCAACCTACCCCACCGGCGAAGACGACGCCCGAGGCCATCGCCACACCGCCGACCAACAGCATCGCTCCATAGGCCAACACATCGGCGGGCAGTGCCGCGAAGAGTTGAAAAACGAACACGTTGGAGGCCGAAGCGATCCCACCCGCTAACAGGAAAGCCCCCAATCGGTCCTTCCTGCGAAACGGCAGAAAGACCGCGTCGACCAGTAGGCCCGCCACCACGTTGACGAGGAGCACGATCACGCCGTGCGTGTTGCCGGTCAACACCTCCACTACGCCCTTGAGGATGCCCGTCAGCGTCCCCGCCCCGACACGTCCGGTCAGGCCCACAGCGAGCGTCAGCCACACCACGTGCAGTCCGGCAGCCCACTGCGTCGTTCCGGCAACGCCTAGGATCGACTGCATCACATCGCCGATGGCATTGATGTAAGTACCGGCGACGCCGCCCAACGCCGCGAGAGCCGCCATCATCAGCCAGTCACGGGTAGAGAAGAAGTACCGCTCCTTGCGCATACATAACTCCTAGAACATAAAAAACGGCATGCCCGAAAAAGGCATGCCGCGGTTGAACCGTCAGATGCAAGACGCGATCCAAGCTGGGGCATCTCCTTTCCAAGCACGGGAGGCATGGCCGTTTCCCGCCATACCCGATGGCTTCGCGCCGTAGGCCCTGCGGGCCCTTAGGTCGAGAAGCTCGGAGATCAACTTGCGCCGTCCGAGGCGCGGGGTGATTCAGATCATAAAGTGCACGCTACGCGCATCCTACCACACGCGATCACAAATGCAAAACGCTACCCCCACGCACGTGATTCACCGCCCGAGGCGCTCGGTCGGTCGCGAAGGCGCCGGCACCTATGGGTAGGACTGCCGCATTTGCTAGCTACAGGTCGCAATGGGCCACAGCAAAGGCACCGCTGCCGACGGAAGTGTGACATGCGATAGCCCTGCACCTATGGGCGCCGGGTGACCCTCACCCGGTTGAGCAGGCTACGGCGACTGCCGCACCTTCAGCGATACCGCTACCACCGACAGCGGCGGCAACACCATCCTTGCCCCGCCCTCGATGACGCTCGCGTCGGTGAACGGCTGCGATGTCACCAAATCCGGTTCCTCGTAGGAGTTCGCAGCCTTGGGACCGGGACCCGTCAGGATCTCCGCCGCGTCGACACCGGCAATCTCCATATCCGCCGGTGCCACCAGCACCTCGGCGCCCTCCGACAGACTGCGGTTGGTCAGGAAGACGTGAAGCCTCTCCCCGTCGAGGATGGCGCTGGGGTCGATGACAGGGACCTCACCGTTGGTCTTGCCCTCATAGCGCGGGCCGTCGACGATCGTCTGCAGTGCCACACCGCTGCCGCGCTGCGCGAACATCTCGAAGGGATAGAAGATCGACTGCACCAGCAGCTCATTGCCGCGCGTCTGAAGCGGCGCAATGACATTGACGATCTGGGCGATATTGGCGATCTTCACCACGTCCGCGTGCCGGATGAAGCTGTTGAGGAAGCCCGCGACGACCAGCGCATCCTCCAGATTATAGATCTCCTCGATCAGGTGCGGCGCGTGCTTGCCCTCGCCATCCATCTCGTGGTTCTTGTACCAGACGTTCCACTCGTCAAAGCAGAGGTAGGCGCGCTTCTTGCTGCGCTGCTTGGCCTGGACGAAGCGGCACACCGCGTCCATCTCCTCGATCTGCCGGTCGATGGAAGCCGTGACGGCAAGGTAATCCGCCGTGTCGTCGTCGCGGTTGCCCACGTAGCGATGCAGGCTGATGTAGTCCGCCAGGTCACCGATATGATCCAGCACTGCCTGATCCCACGCCATGTAGGTGGGCAGACCCGTCGTGCACGACCCACATGCCACCAGCTCGACCGTGCGGTCGAGGTCCTTCATCATCTTCGCAGCCTGTTGCGCCCGGATAGCGTACTGGTCCGCGGGCACATGACCCAACTGCCACGGGCCATCCATCTCGTTGCCCAAGCACCACAGCTTCACACCGTAGGGATCAGGATGACCGTTCGCCACACGCATATCGGCATACATGCTGCCGACGGGCGCGTTGCAGTACTCCACCCAGTTCCGCGCCTCCTCAGGCGTCCCGGTCCCCAAGTTGACCGTGATCATCGGCGTCCAATCCATCATGCGACAGAGCTCGATGTACTCATCGGTGCCGAACTGATTCGACTCAAGGCTCTGCCACGCCAGCTCGCGCATCGTGGGACGCTGATCCCGCGGGCCGACACCGTCCATCCAGTGATAGCCCGAGGCGAAGTTGCCGCCGGGATAGCGCATGGCCGTCATCTTCAGCCGGCGCAGCGCCGTCAGCACATCGCGACGGAAGCCCGACGCATCGGCGTGCGCGCTCGTGGGGTCGTAGACCCCCTCATAGACCGCACGCCCCATATGCTCCAGGAAGCCCCCGAAGATACGCGGGTCGACCTCGCCTACCTGGTACCTGCTGTGCACCGCAATCGTCGTCCGCTCCATATCACCTCCTACCTGCTGGGTCTGCAAATCGCCTGTTTTCCATCCGGTCTATCCTGTATTATACTGGTGGCAACCGAATGCCCAAGAGAGGGAGCAAAGCACATGGACTTTGAGAAGCTCGGAGCCTTCTACCTCGGCAAAGCCTACGACCTGGAAAATCAACAGCGTCTCGAGCAGCTGACGATGTATGACGCTCGAGATCTGACAACCCATGCCGTCTGTGTCGGTATGACCGGCAGCGGCAAGACGGGCCTGTGCATCGACCTGCTCGAAGAAGCTGCCATCGATCACGTGCCCGCGTTGATCATCGATCCCAAGGGTGACATCACCAACCTCCTACTCACCTTCCCGGATTTACTCCCCTCCGACTTCCGCCCCTGGATCAATGCCGATGACGCCCGTCGCAAAGGGTTGACCGAGGACGCCTATGCCGAGCAGCAGGCCAACCAGTGGCGCAACGGCCTTGCCGAATGGGGCCAGGACGGCGAGCGCATTCGTATGCTACGCGACACTGCCGAGTTCGCCATTTACACCCCCGGCAGCGACGCCGGCATGCCCGTCTCCATCCTGCAGTCCTTTGCCGCCCCGAGCTTGAGCTGGGACACCGAGGCGGAATTGCTCAGGGAGCGCGTCCAGGGCACAGTCAGCGCCCTGTTGGGCCTCATCGGCGTGAGCGCCGACCCGGTGCGCTCGCGCGAGCATATCCTGCTCTCGAATCTCTTCGAGCACTTCTGGCGCAAGGGCGAGGATCTCGACCTGCCCAAGCTGATCCTGTCGATCCAGAATCCGCCGATCCGCACGCTGGGCGTCTTTGACGTCGATACCTTCTTCCCCGAGAAGGACCGCTTCGGCCTGGCGATGATGCTCAACAACATCATCGCAGCCCCGGCCTTCCAGAGCTGGCTCAGCGGGCAGCCCCTCGACATCGCGAGCTTCCTCTGGTCGCCCAAGGGCAAGCCACGCCACTCGGTCTTCTACATCGCGCACCTCAGCGAGCCGGAGCGCATGTTCTTCGTCACGATGCTGCTCAACCAGCTCGTCACCTGGATGCGCACGCAGCCCGGGACCACCAGCCTGCGCGCCCTGCTCTATATGGACGAGGTCTTCGGCTTCTTCCCGCCTGTCGCGAATCCGCCGAGCAAGATGCCGATGATGACGTTGATGAAGCAGGCGCGCGCCTTCGGCGTCGGTGTTGTGCTGACCACGCAGAATCCGGCGGATCTCGACTACAAGGGCCTGACTAACGCCGGGACCTGGTTCATCGGACGTCTCCAGGCCGAGCGCGACAAAGCGCGCTTACTCGAGGGATTGGAGAGCGCCTCGGCAGAGGCCGGCAGCGCCCTCAACCGCTCGCAGATCGACCGCATCATCACCGGGCTCGGTAGCCGCGTCTTCCTGCTGCACAACGTGCACGATGACGGCCCGATCACCTTCCAGACCCGTTGGGCGATGAGCTACCTGCGTGGTCCGCTCACGAGGATGCAGGTGCGCGACCTGATGACAGCTCAGGGTCCGCCCGCTTCCTCCTTCGCCCCGTCCGGGCCTTCCGCAGCCTCTACCACGCCAGGGGCTGTCCAGTCCTATGCGGCTGCCGCTCCGGCGCCTGCTCCGACCGAGCCCACCGCCCATGAACTACCCTACTCCACCAATCCACCGGGGCTCCCTTCAGGCGTACAGCAGGTCTACCTGCCGCTCCGCCAGGGGGCGGCTTCCGCGGAGCGCATCATCGAGGAGCGCGCGGGGGGCCGTATCGAGGTCACCGGTCGCCACGTTCTCTACCGCGCCGCACTGCTCGGAATGGGCAGGGTCCACTTCGTCAAGAACACCAAGGCGGTCCAGGTCGACGAGTCCGAGGACCTGGCCCTGCTGGCACAACCCCCTCAGGCGATCGGCACCGTGCGCTGGGATGAGGCCGAAGGACTCGATCTCGACATCCGCGACCTGCTGGATCGCCCTGAGTCCGATGCTTACTTCGACATGCTCCCCGATACTATCAACGACTCGCGGAAGCTCACAGCACTGCGCCGCGAACTCGAGGATCACCTCTACCGGTCCCGCAGCGTCCGCTTGCTCTACAGCCCGGCGACCAAGCTCTATTCGCACGCCAACGAGAACGAACGTGACTTTCGAGCGCGCGTGAGCCAGACCGCGCGCGAGCTGCGTGATGCCGAGGTCGACACCCTCGAACAGCGCTATGCAAGCCGCCTGAACACGTTGGAGGACCGCCTCCGTGCGGCACGCGTGGCCCTGGAAAAGAAAGAGCTCACGGCGCGGCAGCGCAAGCAGGATGCCCTCATCACCGGCGCTGAGACCGTCCTCAGCCTCTTCTCCGGTCGCCGCCGCTCGCTCTCGAGTGCTGCTCGCAAGGTCTCACAGGCCACCACCACCAAGACCGACATCAATGCCGCCGAGGAGAAGGTCGCCGACGTCGAGGCCGACATCGAGCGGATGAAGGCAGAGCTCCAACGCGAGACCGAGGCCATCGTGGCGCGCTGGGAGAGCGCCATCGACACCTTCGAGGAGATGCCGATCACGCCTCGCCGTACCGACATCCAGGTAGGCCTCTTCGCGCTGGCCTGGGTACCCACATGGTACATCGTCTACCGCAGCGGCAACCTCACCCAGACGGCAGCTGTACCTGCTTACTGATATCGCGCGCCCTCCCCGGCCGGGGAGGGCGCGCGACGGTTTACCTGCGCCGAGAGCGGTCCTGCTCTCAACGTGTGTGCCGTTCACCTGCCATGAGAGTCCTCTCCTTCAGCACCCTAAGTGCCATGATAGGATGGAGCTAAGCCGATGACGGTCAGACATCATAGCACTGGGCTGCATCAGGTCCCACGTGATGTACGGCTGCTGCTGTCGACATCGGCACTGGTCGGATTCACGGTCTGGGGTGGCATGTACACGGTCATCCTGAACCTCTACCTGCTGCGCTTGGGCTACGACTCCGGTTACATTGGGCTCATCAATGGGCTGGGCGCCTTCACGGTAGCGATCTTCGCCCTACTTGCCGGCCTAGCCGGCGACAAGGTGGGCACTCGGCGCCTCTTGATCATCGGTATGGTCTTGATGGTCGTGGGGTACTTTGGGTTCCCCCTGGCGGGCTACGCTTCAGCCGGCACGCGCAGTGCTCTCTTCCTGGTCACCTACTTTGTCGGACACATTGGGATGAGCTTCTACATCGTCAATGCGAGCCCCTTCCTTACTGCACTGACCCAAGGGGAGACGCGCGCCCTCGCCTTCGCGTGGCAGACGGGGCTGACGGCTTTGGCCGCTTTCGCCGGCAGCCTCATCGCCGGTTTCCTGCCGGGGGCCTTTGCTGTGCTTCAGGGAGGCTCCCTTGCCGACCCCGCCCCCTATCACGTCACGCTGCTCGTGGCCGGGGGGCTGCTCTCCGCAGCCATTGTCCCTCTCGTGGCAACCGACCGCGCTGAGGTCAGCACTACAACGCGGGCCCCGCAGGCAACAGGCAACGCGCCCTTAGGCATCATCATCGCACTGTCGTTGGTCAGTCTGCTCACGATCATCGGGGAGGGGACCGCGCGCACCTTCTTCAACGTCTACTTCGACACCCGCCTCGCCGTGCCGACGGCTCGCATTGGGGCCGTCGCGGCTCTGGCTCAGCTATTGGCAGCCGGGACCTCCTTAGCGACGCCCACGCTCATCGACCGCATCGGCACGGCCAAGGCCACCCTGGTGGGAGGGCTGATCAAGACACTCTGCTTACTGCCGCTGGCCCTGATCGGTCACTGGATCCCGGCGGGTTTGGGGCTGATGGGCCTGATGGCGTTTGCCGGCATCCTGCGTCCCGCTTTCACCATCTACCACCAGGAGAGCGTGGCGCCGCACTGGCGCGCGGCGATCTCCGGGGCCATCACGATGGCGACCGCGATGGGCTTCTTCATCGCCGCCTTCGTCGGCGGCAACCTCATCCCCCTCATCGGCTACCGGGGCCTCTTTATGATCGGCGCGGTCGCCTCGCTGGCGGGGATGCTCCTCTTCTGGGCACGGTTCGTCATCCCCGCCCGGTCGGCAGAATCGGTCGGAGCCGAACTAGGCCCATAGCCCACAACAACGCCGAGGCGTCGCTCAACGCAATTCATGTAGGGCGGCTAGCTGAGCCGCCCAGCCTTAAAGACAGGGCACCTAGCCCCCACCTGAGGAGCCCTAACTCTCCCCCCCCCATTAGGGCGGAGTCCTCTCCCAGGTAGAGAACCGGAGACGAAGAGGCGCCGCACAAGCTCAGCGCCCCTCCAGTCCGTAGCCGCCCCCGACCCTCTCGCGAGCTACGACAATACCAGCAGCTTCGTCTCCCAACGGCGCATCTCCAGCGTGAGCTCCGTCACGCCCGCCCCGAACTCGCGCCCCTCGTAGGCGTCGCTCACCGTCACGGGACGAGGGAA
>CAZYYC010000202.1:0-8376 GCA_964650935.1 uncultured Anaerolineales bacterium | reverse complement strand
TGAAGTAGGCGTAGATGGGGAAGGTGGACGAGAACCCCATGATCGCCAGCAGTTCTGCGGCCCAGACGACGTTTAGGTTGCGCTTCCAGTTCTTCGCCACCGAGGGTCTCCGGTCATGTCATCATCGTCAACGCAGGGTCACCGTCGTCAGCCGGACGGCATCATCCGCCGCCGGCAGGGAGGACGCTTGAACCGGCAGCCGCACGCCGTCCACCAGGCCGTAGAGGCCGACGGTGAGGGTGTAGGGGCCGGGCGGGGCGTGGGGGGCGGCGGGGATGAGGTAGGGGTCGGCGATGACGGTGCCGGGGGTCCAGCGCGTGGTGGGGGCCTGGCCGTTGAGCGGTTCGTTGTCCTGCTGGCCCCAGAGGAAGTTGTCGGTTGCGGCGTTGTAGGTGGTGCCGACGAGGTGGGTGAAGACTTTGTAGCGGGCGGCGACGGGTTGCTCCGCCTGCCAGTAGAGGGTGACGGCGAAGCTTTCGCCCGGGAGGGCGGCGTGCTCCGGGAGGGCGTAGCCGATGAGGCGGATGCCGCCGGCGAAGCGCACGTCGACGGGATGGGGGATGGCGGCGGCGTCGACGGCGGCGCCGGCTGCCTGGTGCACGAGGGTGACGGCGCCGATGGGGGTTGGGGGGTGGCCGGGGACGAGGACGCTGAGATGGTAGCGTCCGCCGGGCAGTTCAGGGGTGAGGGGGATATCGATCCGGTTGCTGACGATGTCTGTCGTGGCGGTCACGGGCGGCACGTCGAATACCCGGGTTCCTGCGGGGTGGCTGAGGTGGACCTGCGCGGTCTGCGGCAGCGGGGGGATCCAGTAGAGCCCGAGGCGGAGGGTGTCGCCGGTGGTGTGGGGGGGGGGGGGGCGGGGGGCGCCGACGAGGCCGTACGCGGTGGTGAGGCGGAGCGGGGGCGTGTAGCCGGGGACGACCGTGTGGTGGAGGGGGACGCGTTCGGGTGTGCGGGTGTAGTAGGTGAGCGAGGCTTCGCCGCTGACGAGGGTGCGCGACATGACGGAGCGGGCGGCGAGCCACGCGGGGACGGTCTGCCGGGGATCGGTCTGAAGCGATTCGGGCGTGGAGACCAACCAGACGGCCGCGGTCTGATCCCACACGGGCTCCAGCAGGGCCTTGACCACCGCCGGATCGCTTAGGTCGGCGCCGTAGGGGAGGTCGGTGCGCGGGCCGGGGTAGTGGGCGGTGAAGATGGGCCAGTCGCGGTCGACGTAGAGGAGGACGGCCTCATCGGCCCGGCGGTGGGCGCTGAGGAGCTCGGCGATGGTGGCGTAGTCGTCGCGCGGGGTGCGGTGGGGGTAGAAGGTGCGCAGGCCGGCGGTGGCGGCGGTGAGGGCGAGCAGGGCGACGGCGCCGGCGAGCCAGCGTGGGGGGCCGAGGCGTCGACGGGCACTCCTCCACCATGCGTCGATGCTCCAAGCGAGCAGGGTGACGTAGCAGGCCGACAACGGCAGCAGGTAGCGGGGTACCAGCGGACGAGAGACGTAGAAGCTCAGGCCCGGGAGGGAGACGAGGGCGACGACGAGGGGGGGGAGGAGGAGGCCGGCGAGGAGCATGGCGAGGCCGCCCCGGCGCGGCGACGAGCTTCGGCGGAGTGCGTGCACCAGGGCGGCGAGCCCAGCGGCCAGGCCGGCGAAGACGCCGGCGGTCAAAGCAGCGTTGGCTTCCAGGTTCAGCGGGTCGCCGACGGCTAGGATCGTTGTGTAGAGTCGGATGAAGAAGCCGGGCGTGAAAGGGGCATCGCTCGACCAGCCGTGCATCCGTGGCAGGGCATAGGCGACCCAAGGTAGGAAGATCGCGACGACAGCCAGCTGCGCGGAGACCCAGGGCCCTAGGCGTAGCGCTCTGTTATGAGCTCGCCGGTGCCACCAGAAGACGAGGAATCCGAGATTGGTGACGACCGGTACCGTGGCGGTGAGGTAGAGCGTGCTCAAGCTGCCGAGTGTGGTGAGGACGTAGGTGGCCCACGCGAGACCCATCTCGCTGCGCCCTGCACGCGAAGGGAGAGCGCGACTGCGGTCCCGCGCCATCACGCGCCACAGCCATACGGAGGACCACAGCGCGCCTGTCGCTAGCAGCGCCGACAGAGCATACATACGGATCTCCTGCGCCCACCAGATGGAAAACCGGGAGATCGCGAGTAGCCCGATCGCCAACAGACCCGTCGATGACCCGCCCAATGCTCTACCCAGACGATAGATCAGGGGTAAGGTGAGGAAGCTGAAGAGGACGGAGAGGAAGCGCAGCGCGAAGGTGCTCTCGCCGGCCACAGCGCGCCAGCCGATCAGGCTTATGTAATGGAGAGGAGGATGCACATCGCCTGCGGTCCAGCGGATCGCTTCAAGCAGGGGCATCCGGGCCAGCCAGACGCCAATGCCCTCGTCCCACCAGATGTTATGATCCGTGAGCCCCCAGATCCGTAGGGCGAATCCCGCCAACAGAAGGGGAACGGCGAACCACAGCTGTGATCTGCGTCGTTGTCTCGAAGCCACCCTGTCAGTATCTCCGGATTTCTCGATTCGACAACCCGGGGATGGAGTTTCCCGATCACGGGCTCGTCCGCTTGCCGCTTACTCAGTTGCGTCCTATCATAGGGATGTCCTGTCACTCCATCAGGAGCCGGATCAAGCGATGAAGGGCATTGCGCATTTTATGACCGGCCTCGCGCTGGCGACATGCTTCCCCGACGTGGTGATGGCTGCGCGGCAGGGCTCGTTGCTTCCTGTGCTGGGCGGGCTGGGTGCGGCACTCCCCGATCTCCTTGACTTCCGTTTTGTACGCTACTTCGAGCATTTCGATGCCGAGATCGATCCTGGTTCATACCCGATGCCTACCGCAGCGGATCGGCTTGCCGATGATCTGGCTCGCCTGATGCGTGAGGCCTTTGATCGCGGACCCCGGCGCGTCATCGTGCATACGGTACGCTTGGGCATCGATCGCTGGCAGCGTTACATCTTGCGCCTGGATTCGGCATCGGGAACGTTGAGCGTGCGGTTGGGGCCGGTGGTGACGACCGGCAGGGTCGTGGTCTCTGAGACGTCTGCCGGCGCGCCGGCTGTGCGCGCCTTGGGATTTCCCCTGACGGGAACGGAGGAGCGCCAGTTCGAGATCGATGTCTTCACAGGGCCCAGTTTTGCCTTCCGCCGCGCAGGCGACGATCTCAGGGTGACCTTCTTGGATTGGCACCATCGTTGGACACATAGCCTCCCGGTTGCAGTCGCGATCGGCGTCGTCGTCGGGGCGTGTGTGAGTTGGGGATGGGGGACCACCCAGGGGGCGTGGGCCATGCTTGTGGCGGCGGTGGGCGCGCTGGCTCATGTGCTGGAGGATCAGCTCGGGCATATGGGATGCAATCTGCTGTGGCCCCTTACACGCGAACGCGCCCCCGGCTTGGGCCTTTTGCATGCCGGAGACGCGATCCCGAACTTCCTGGTCGTCTGGACGAGCCTGGCCCTGATCCTCCTGAACCTGGACCGGTTGGGTGGGCCGGCTGTCATCTCCCCGGGACCTTACCTTTTGTTGTCGCTTGGGCTGCCCTGGCTGCTCCTTGGTGGTCTCCACCTGCGGCGGGTGCGTGCCGGCGTTCGTATGGACGCGGAGGCTAGGCGTGATGACGAGCGCCTGGCCGAGGCCGAGGCTCATACCGACTGAGGCATGGTATAATCCCAGTCGTGAGTGAAGCTCAAGGTCGGGGGGAGAGTGCGAAGCGCATCACAGGCGCGGTGGTGGGTATATGGGTCAGCGGCTTGCTCACGCTCGCCCTGACCGGATGCGGCTCGGTGCTGACGCCGCCGCCGACCCTTACGCCAACGCCCCTACCCACCTCCGGTCGAGGGATGGCGACGCCCACGATCGCTCCCGAGATCTATCTGACCCCTATTCCTCCCACGCCTACCTTCACGCCGTCACCGACGCCGACGCCCGTCATCCATATCGTCGCGAGTGGGGATACCTTGTTGGGGATCGCGCTCGACTATGGCGTGACCGTCGACGGCTTGGTGCGCATGAACGGGCTCAACCCGGAGGACTTCCTGAGGATTGGTCAATCGTTGATCATACCTATGGAGGAAGAGGAGGTGGTCAGCGAAGATGCCATGCAGGTGCCGCAGGGGAACGTGATTCTCCCGACGCCAACCCCTGTGCCTTTGACCACCGGTGGGATCTCGCTGTTCCAGACTCCGGTGGGAGGGCTTTGGTGTATGGGCGAGGTGGTGAACACGACAGGTGAGGCGGTCACTAACCTGCAGATCGAGGTGACCCTGGTCGCGCCCGACGGTACACCTCTGATGACTGCGAGGACGCTGGCTGCGGCGGACTACCTGGCGCCTGAGGCGAGCGCTCCCTTCTCGCTGCTTTTTAGGAACCCTCCGGAGGGCGCCGTCGACGCTGAGGTGCGCCTGTTGCGCGGAGAAGCGATCAGCCCGATCACGGCGGGATTCGTGCCCCTCCAGGTAACGGGTTCAGAGGGCAGTGTCTCGGGTCCGCAGTATCGGGTCCGCGGCACGCTGCGGAATGATAGCGCCCAAGCCGTGACTCGCGTCTCCGTTGTGGCGACGATCTACGGTGCCGACGGTGACGTCGTCGGTTTCCGCCAGTTGACGCTGCCCGTGGAGGTCGTCGTGGTACCGGGAGGGGAGCAGCCCTTTGAGCTGCTATTGACTCCGCAACAGGTCGACCCACCCTCGAGCTTTAGCGCCATCGCCTGGGGTGTCGGCGATTGACGCCCGCGGGTTCGATGGTATAATGCCCTGTCGCATATCTGTAGTCTTCAATGGTTTGTCGTTTCTGGGTCAGGTTAGCCCCAATCATACTCTCAGGGATCTCAGAGTATATCCCAGGAGGGAAGGGTAGATAATGGCAGTAGCAGACCTTGGCGTTAAGACGTACGCTCGTATTCCTAGCGCTTTGCCGCTACCGGGTCTAGTGGAGATGCAGTTGCAGTCCTATGCGTGGCTGCAGAAGGAGGGGCTTTTCGAGCTTTTTGACGAAGTCTCGCCGATTAACAGCTTCAATGGGCTTCTGAGCCTCTTTCTACCCGGGAAGAAGGCTGAGGAGGCGGGTTTCGAGCTGAACTATCGCTTTGGGGAGCCCAAGCACGATCAGCAGGAGTGTTTGGAGCGCGACCTCACCTATGCGGGGCCTCTCTATGTAGAGGTAGCGCTGGTCAATCGAGAGACGAGCGAGATTGTCGAACAGGAGATCTTTCTCGGCGATCTGCCGCTGATGACGGAGCACGCGACGTTCATCATCAACGGGACGGAGCGCGTGGTGGTGAGCCAGTTGATTCGCTCTCCCGGCGTCTACTTCGGGGTCGAAGAGGATGGCGGTCATCGCCTGGCCAATGCAAAGCTGATCCCGGACCGTGGTGCGTGGATGGAGTTCGAGACGCGCAAGTCCGGCTATTTGACGTTGCGTTTCAATCGCAAGCGCACGATTCCTGTGACGATCTTCCTGCGCGCGTTGGCTGCAGTGGACGATCCGCTGCACAGCGACCTCCTGAAGGAGGGCGTGGATGATGAGCTGATTGAGCTTTTCAAGGAAGCCGACAATGATCCCGATCATCCCTGGATCACGGACACCATCCGCCAGGAGCCGACCTGGGATCTGAAGGCCGGGCGCACGGTTGCCGAAGAGGCCCTTATTGAGTTCTATCGTCGTATGCGCCCTGGTGATCCGCCGACGCTGGAGAATGCACAGGAGTACATGGTCTCGCAGCTCTTCGATCCCCAGCGGTACAACCTGCAGGAGGTCGGGCGATACAAGCTCAACCAGCGTATGCAGATCAACGTCCCGATGTCGATCCGGACGATCACCAAAGATGACTTCGTCGCATTGGTGCGACGGATGATCCACATCAATAACGGTGTGGCGGGGCCGGATGACATGGATCATCTGGGCAACCGTCGCGTGAAAACGGTGGGCGAATTGGTCCAGGCCAAGATCCGCATCGGTCTGGTGCGGATGGAGCGTGTCGTGCGCGAGCGGATGAGCATTCGCGATGAGTCTCCCACGCCCGTGAGCTTGATCAATATCCGGCCTGTCGTGGCCTCGATTCGGGAGTTCTTCGGCTCGAGCCAGCTCTCACAATTCATGGAACAGACGAATCCCCTCTCCAGTCTGACTCACAAGCGCACGCTCTCGGCCTTGGGGCCGGGCGGCCTGCGCCGTGAACGCGCCGGCTTCGACGTGCGTGATGTTCACCACAGCCACTACGGGCGCATCTGCCCGATTGAGACCCCTGAGGGCCCTAACATCGGCCTGATCGGTCGCTTGAGCACGTACGGCCGGGTCAACAACCTTGGGTTCATCGAGACGCCCTATCGACGCGTGATCCGCACGGTTCCGGCCAATGTGGAACAGCTGACGGGTGAGATGCTGCGAGAGGACATTGAGGACCCCGAGAGCGGCGAGGTGATCGTCGCCGCGGGGACTGAAGTTACCCGAGATCTGGCGGAGAAGATCATACGTCAGCGAACTGCCGATGCGCAGGCGTCCCACGAGCCGATACGTGTTGTGCCGCGGGTCTCCGAGGAGATCGTCTATCTCTCTGCCGATCGTGAGGAGCCCTACACCATTGCTCAGGCGAATGCGGCGGTCGACGACAAGGGCCGTTTTGTTGGAAACCGGGTGGTGGCGCGCAAGGGCGACGACTACATCTTCGCGTTGCCTGATCGCGTCGACTTCATCGATGTGGCTCCCATCCAGATGGTGGGTGTCTCGGCGGGGTTGATCCCCTTCCTGGAACATGACGACGCTAACCGTGCTCTGATGGGGTCGAACATGCAGCGGCAGGCTGTGCCCCTGGTCAGTCCGGAGGCGCCGCAGGTAGGCACCGGCATGGAGCGCGCGGCCGCGATGAACTCGGGCTTGGTTCTCACGACTAGAGAAGCCGGTACCGTGCTGAGTGCGGCGGGAGATCAGGTCGTCGTCGCACAGGATGATGGTGAGATCGTCACCTACCGGCTGCAGAAGTATGCACGGTCGAATCAGAGCACCTGCATCGACCAGCGGCTGACCGTCGTCAAGGGACAGCGCGTTGAGGCCGGTGATACACTCGCCGACAACTCATCGACCGAAGGGGGGGAACTCGCGTTGGGACAGAACGTGCTCGTCGCGTTTATGTCCTGGGAGGGCGGCAACTTCGAGGATGCCATCCTGTTGAGCGAGGATCTGGTGCGCAAGGACCAGTTTACATCGGTCCATGTGGAGAAGCATGAGCTGGCTGCTCGTGATACCAAGCTCGGCCCCGAAGAGGTGACCCGCGAAATCCCGAACGTCGCTGAGGAAGCGTTGCGCGACCTTGACGAAGAGGGCATCGTGCGCATCGGTGCTGAGGTCGGGCCGCTGGACGTGCTCGTCGGCAAGATCACGCCCAAGGGCGAGAAGGAGCTTACACCTGAAGAGAAGCTGCTACGAGCGATCTTCGGTGAGAAGTTGCGTGATGTGAAGGACACCAGCTTGCGTATGCCGCACGGCGCACATGGCAAGGTGGTTGACGTCAAAGTCTTTGATCGTGAGGAGTACCGCGACCTCCCCGCCGGTGTGGAGAAGGTCGTGCGGGTCAACGTGGTCCAGCGCCGTCGTATCACCGAGGGTGACAAGATGGCCGGTCGTCACGGAAACAAGGGTGTTATCTCCCAGATCGTGCCGATCGAGGATATGCCCTTCCTGGACAACGGACGCGCGGTTGACATCATCCTGAATCCTCTGGGCGTGCCCGGACGGATGAACATCGGTCAGGTGCTGGAGACCCACCTGGGGTGGGCCGGGCACCGGCTGGGGTTCCGCACGATGACGCCGGTTTTTGACGGCGCCGATGAGCAGGAGATCGCAGCCGAGTTGGCGCGAGCCTGGCTCATTGATCAGGCGTGGGACGACATCATGGAGCGTGCCTGGACTTGGTTGAAGGCCCAGGATTACCCGCTGGAGTCGCTCATCGATGATGAGGAGGCTCGGCTGATCTATGTGGCGTCGTGGTTGGCCCCTAAGGGGTATGACGTCGATCGGTTGCGTGATGACCGCATTTTCGCGCGACGATCGGTGCTGAGGGAGTGGCTGCGTGACTCCGGGTATGAGCCTGACAGCTTGCTCTCCTTCGAGGATGATGTGCGGTCGCAGGCTGAACGGCATGCTGCGGACGTTCGGGCACAGGCGGTCTGTCTGCGATTGTGGATGGAGGCGCACGGCGAGGATGTCAGCGAGCTGTCTGATGACGATGTGATCCTTGAGGCGACACGCTACAGCCAGACTCAAAGTGATCCGTTGCCGACGCTGGGCAAGGTGATGCTGTATAACGGCAAGACGGGTGAGCCCTTCGATAAGCCTGTGACGGTGGGTATCATCTATATGCTCAAGTTGGCGCACCTGG
>CAZYYC010000201.1:0-8464 GCA_964650935.1 uncultured Anaerolineales bacterium | reverse complement strand
TGCTGGATGCCGTGGGTGACGAGACCGGACTCAATATCCAGGTCTACGACACCGCACCGCCCATCCTTGCCGAGATCTGTCGTCTCTATCAGGCCTACGATCTCTACGAACGCGGCTACCTCACGATCAACACCTACGAAGAGGGCTGCCGCGTCCGCGAGATCGACCCCGACGTCGAAGTGTGCGTCCTCGACCGTCAGGGCACGATGGACATCGCCGCGCTCGACCGGCTGCACGCTTTCGGCTGTCGCTACATCCAACCCCTGCGGCGCGACATCACCCCGGGCTTCTGTGCTGCGGCCCGCGTTCGCGGGCTGCGGACCAACTGCTTCTTCGGCAACACCGATGAGGCCAACCGCGCACTCATCGCCGTGGGCGTCCAGGGCATCCTGACCGACTACCCCGACATCCTCTTCGCCACGCTAGCGTTACGCTGATACTGCGCTACTGTACGGTAGCTACGAGACGCAACCATCCTTGCGATGGTTACGGCGAGCCGGCGTGATGGAACCATCGCAAGGTCCGGAATCACGCTCCATTGAACGCCGTCAGCCACGCCAGGTTGAACCGCGCGAGCGTGATCCGCTCATAGGGATGCTCATCTCCCCGCTCATAGAGGCAGCAGATATGCCCATCGGGTGTGACGCATAGGTCGGAGTAAGCAGCCGGCCCGGGGTGGAGCAGGCGGCTCACGGGCCACGTCCGGCATTCGTCGGTGCTCAGCCGCACCGTCAGGTGATCCCGTGTCGTGCTCGCCGGATTGGAGAAGAGCACACAGTTCTGACCGTGCTTGGCTTCGGTGCTCAACCGGCAGACACTCGCCTGACAGATCGGCTCCGGCAGCGCAGCATCGTGGGCGATGGGGCTGAAGCTCTCACCACCGTCGCAGCTCCAGGTAACCGCGCGATGGTTGCCCCCCTCGGCGCGCTGAACCTTGTTGCGGCAGTTCAGGTAGATCTGACCATCAACGGTCTCGACCGCCGTCGACTCGTTGGTCCCCTCATCGGCGATACCCCCGATCTGCCACGTGGCGCCGTGATCGTCGCTGAAGATGACGTGCGAATGATAGGGATCGCCGCGGTGGTAGTCCCTGAACACAATATGGTCACACGGAACAACGAGGCGCCCACCCGCGAGCTGAATGCCGTGACAGGGCCCCGTAGCGTACCACGACCACTCGGGGCGCTTGACGTCCGCCGTGATCTCCCAGGGTTCGGCCCACGTCGCACCGTCATCGTCGCTCACGGTCAGCCACACCTCACGCGGCGCCTTCCCTTCACAGATCAGCCCCTCGTCTCCGTCTCTGCGGTTCTTGCAGAAGGGCAACCAGATGCGACCCGTCTCGCGATCCACCACCGGCGCGGGATTCCCGCAGACCCAATCTTCCTGCGTGGCGACGCACTGCACGGACTCGAAGGTCCGTCCGCCGTCAAAACTACGCCGCAGGAAGAGATCGATCTGGTCGGAGTCGTGACCCGTGTGCTTGCGCGCTTCGCAGAAGGCGAGAAGCGTGCCCCGTGCCGTGACCGCAAGCGCCGGGATGCGGTAGCGCGCGTAGCCGCCCTCGCCGCTGACAAAGAGATCCTGCTGCTCGAACCGCTCCATCACCTCTCCCATGTAGGGCGGCTAGCTGAGCCGCCCACTCCGCCCTCAAGCGAGCACTGGGCGGGACGGCTTCCCGCCCCACATCAGAGCCGCTGCCCGCCCAGCTCCGGCACCGTCTCCTTGCGTCATGTAAGGCGGCTAGCTGAGCCGCCCACTCCGTCCTCAAGCGAGCACTGGGCGGGACGGCTTCCCGCCCCACATCAGAGCCCCGGCCCGCCCAGCTCCAGCACCGTCTCCTTGCGTCATGTAGGGCGGCTAGCTGAGCCGCCCACTCCGCCCTCAAGCGAGCACTGGGCGGGACGGCTTCCCGCCCCACATCAGAGCCACAACCTGAGCTACAGTGAACGTCGCCTCGCCGTCTTGCGCATAGAGGAACACCCGCTCTCCGGCACGCTCGGGACATCGGTCGATCACCGTGCGGCGCCCAGCGATGCAGACATCGATCAGATCACCCTTCATCATCACCTCGAGGTCGAACGGGCGATCCAGTCCTGTCACACCGTACAGCACCTGCTCGTTCAGCCGCACGATGCCGGCGTGGGGCGCTATGTGCATCTCATAGCCGCTGTCGAAGCTCTCTGTGGCGCGAAGGCGCACGCCAAAGCCGGCGGTGCCCGCCTCCGGAACTACGCGCAGCGTCAGCCCCGCGTCGCACGGCACGCCATCGATCGCTGCTGCCGCCAATCCCGCGCGTGCCGGCAGTCGAACACGACGGCCCTCACATCCGGATCCGCTCCCCAGGGACCGGATCACCGGATCCGGAAGTTCCGGCCCTGACGGCACCATCTCCGCCGGATGCTTTGCCCACAGCGTCCCGTCGGCAGCCTGCACCAGCTCGCGAAAGAGCGCACTGCCGCCGAACTGGAAGGTCCCGCGGTCGGTGTTCCCCTCGCGCATCCCGATCCACGCAACACCGATCCGCCGGTCGTCGGTGAAAGCCGCCGTCTTCATCACCCGTGCGGCAGGGCCGTCGAGCGTGTCCACCGGTGGCCGAAGCCAAGGCCCTAAGGGATCGCGTGACATCCGGTAGCGCGCCACGCCCCCGTTGCTGAAGATTAGGTAGTGCCAACCATGCCACTCGAAGTAGTCCGGGCACTCCGGCGCGCCAGGCAACCCAGGAATGACCAACGGCTCTAGCTGCTCCCAACGCCGCAGGTCGTCTGAAACGAGGTGTGCGAGGCAGCCACCCCGCCCCGGGATGGGCGGGGCAGTCAAGGACGCCGTCACGAGCATGTGAAACCGCCCATCAGCAGGGCTGTGGAAGACACACGGATCCCGGTAATCTACCGGATCGTAGCCGGGAGGCGGTGAGGCGAAGGGGTTAGGTTGCTGCTTCGTGAAGTGGACGCCATCCATGCTCGTCGCCAAGCTCAGGTGCTGCGTCCAATCGCGCATCCGCGTCGCGTAGAAGGCATAATAAACGCCCGCGTGGAAGAGCACGGACCCCGTGCAGATTGAGCCCTCGTGCGCCTCTGTGATCGGGATTGCCAGCGGGTAATGCTCCCACGTCACGAGGTCGCGCGTGCTCGACTGGGCCCACTGGTGGCCTCCAAGGCCTCCCTGCGCGCGATGGTGGTCCTCGTCAATTAGGTAGAAGAGCCGGAACACGCCATCGTGAAAGAAGGGCATGCAGTCACCCACGTTCAGGTTGCCGTCAGGTTTGTAGTATTGCATTGGGGCAGTATAGGTCATGGCCTGACGAGAGCAAGGAACCCTTACCGCACACCGACCAGCATCGGCGATGTCCTTACGGAGAGCATAGGATCTACGCAGAATACGACGCCGCCGCCCTCGACGAAGCCTGCACTACAACAGCCCCACCACGAAGATCCAGTAGACCAGCAAGTATCCCCCCGCCCCGATGAGAAAGAGTGACCCAAAACGGTGAACGTAGGGCGTGAGCCGGTTCAACCAACGTGACACGGAGCGACGGAAGAGCGCCGTCCCCACCGTGACGATCAGAATGACGGTGCCCATCCCCAGCGCGTAGCCCAGAAACTGACTAAAGGAGGCCGCGGCATTGCCGCCTCCTAACGCGCTACCCACCACCACAAGGAAGACCGGCAGCGTGCAGCTCAGCGAGCCGATGGCGTAGACCACGCCGAAGAGGAACATGTTGGCGAGGCTGCGCTGCGGCGCAATCCGCACTCTGCCCGCCGCGGCGATTCCCACGGTCCGGTGACCCGCCAGCAGCCAGATCCCCAATCCGAGCATCGCCGCCCCGATCAGCAGTCCGGCATAGGGGAAGACCGTGACCAACCACTGCCCTCCCGCAGCCACCGCTACGCCCACCAGTGCGAAGATCACGGTAAACCCTGCCGTCACCACCAGCGCCACGCGGATCGCCGCCAGCCCTCGTCGAATGGGGTGCCGCTGCTCCTCCGCTCCAGTTGTGCCCAGATGATAGAGAGCGTAGGTCGGCAGCATCAAGACCCCACAAGGGTTGACGCTCGCCACCATCCCGGCGGCAAAGGCGTAGCTCACCGGCAACAAGGTCGCAAGCCGCCCCACCGCACCCTCCAGACCATCGCGAAAGACGACGATGAAAGCCAGCAGCGCCAAGACTAAGAGCGCGGGCACACCGAAGGTGAGCACCGCGGCCCTCGTGCGCCCCTTCTCCCGATCAAGGTCCAGATTCAGTATCGGTGTACTCATTCAAGTGCCCCCTATACCTAAGAGTTCGAGGCGGCAATCAGAGCCGCCAGCTTCTCACTCAGCGTCTCGACCCCGACGATGCCGCCGCCACGATCAAAGAGCTCACCGTTGGGCTTGAAGTAGAGAGCAGTCGGAGTGCCGGTGACCCGATAGGCCTGGAGGGCCGTCGGATCGGGCAGGAATCCCACCGGGAAGCTCAACCCCAACTCATCACAGAGCGCCCGGGCATCCGCCTCGCTCCCCAGCCCGGCGTAGATCCCGATATCGACGCCGATGAAGGTCACCTCATCGCCGTGCCGCAGGTAGGCCTCTTGCGTCTCCGGCAGGGCGCGGCGGCAGGTGGGACAGAGCCCCGCCCAGAACTCAACCATCACCGGCTTTCCCTGCGCCAGCACCTCCGAGAGCAGCACGCTCTCACCACCAAGGTGCTCTGCGCCACGGTAGACGAGGATCTCGAAGTCCATCGCCAGCGCATCAACCGCAACCGCCCGATCCGATGGCGTTGAGCCGCTCAGCTCGGGCTCAGAATCCGCATCAGGCAACACGTACACACGCGTCTCCGGCTTGAACGCTGCCCATGAGAACCAGAAGTGATTGACCCCCACCACCGGCGCCAACTGCGTGCCGGCTAGGTCCCCCGTGACGCCGCGACCGAGATGATCCCACGTGGTACCGGTCTGCGTATCCACAATCTCTCCGTCACGCTGTTCGAAGGTCAACACGTCACCCCCAACGTCACGCAGATACGCCACGACGGTCCCGACATCCTCAGCTTCGGCGATGTCAGACAAGCCCAGCGCCGAGGCGACACCGCCTTGCCACATCACCACAATCGGCACGCCTCCCACCTCATCGTCGACCACACGCAGTGTCTCCAGGCTCGCATAGGGGTAGGCGACGGTTTCGCCGTTGAGCTCCATCGCCAGGATACGCGCCATTGCCGGCAGCCGGCCCGGCGTGGGCGGCCCGTCATAGAGGAAAGGTGACCGATCGATGTCGTCGTAGCCGGGATAGGGATTGTTGCCGTAAGCCCGGCTGAACCCTGTGGCCAGCGAGAGCACATCGCCGTCCGGATAGCTATCACGAAACTCGGCCCAGGCGATCATCGTCGCAGGCAAGAACGTCAGTTCGCTGCCGACCAGCTCGCCGACGATGGCCTCCCCCGTCGCCTGCTGCCACCACGTCTCCGTCTGCCGGTCGTACATGATCAGATTGCTATAGCGCAATCGTCCGGTCGTCCCGAAATCCAGCACCCGCTCGCCGACCCGTCGATCGAAGGCGATCGCGGTGTTGCAGAGAGGACAGAAGGTGACCGCCACGGGCACCCCGCCCAGCGTGTCGTTCACGATCTCGCGCCACGTGAGGATCTGGATAGGATACGCCCGCACCGCGTCGTTGATCTGCATCACGATCACCGGCTCGCGCTCCCCTAGCCAAAGATCGGCTGCGACCTTCGGCTCATACATCGGTCGATCAACGGCAGGGATCCCGTCTTTGGGAGGACCACCCGACAGAATCTCACTGTAGGGCACCGTGTGCCGGCTGAAATCGGTGCTGAACTCACGCGCCGCGCCGGCCGGAGGGGATTCCGCCGGTCGCGTGTCGTCCGGAACCGGCGTGGGCGTCACCGGTATCACGTCCTGGAGCGAATCTGTGATCACCGGTGCCGATGTGGGTACCGGCACCGACACCGGTTCCTCTGGGGTAGCGGCGGAGGAGGCAGCCATACAGCCACTCAACACGATCAAGATGACCAACCAACTCCACCAACGTGCGCGCATTGTATTCCCCCCTCTTTCCCAGGCTACGTAAGTACACCCTATCTGCCTTATAGATGAAGTTCGTCTTCTTAATCTTACCTGCCTACCGGTGGTCGAGCATGATGGTTGACGCATGTCGTAGCCCGGAGCCTACCACACCAGGTGCTCTCTCCGCACCCGCCGGACGGCGGGGAGTCGGTCACGCCGTTTATCGCTCATCGGTTCAACGCTCATAAGGTAGGCTATGAGTGATGCCTGGAACAGGCGCCTGACAGACGATCTGATCGGCGACAAGTTCACAACACAAGACCATGAGGAGGTCACGATCATGATGGGGGGCATGGGACTAGGACTGCTGTTGCTGTTACTGCTGGTAGTGGGTATCCCGCTGGCGCTGCTTGGTGGGGGAGCGCTCTTCATGATCAATCGGGGCGGCTCCGGAGGCAGCGATAACCGGTCCGTGGCAGGCGAAACGCCGCGCGAGATCCTGGACCGGCGGTTGGCACGTGGTGAGATCGATGCTGAAGAGCACCGCAAGCTGCTGTCAACGATGACGAACGAAGGTGCCGTATGATGAGGTGGGGCGGTCTGTGTGGCAGAGTAGGTGGGTATGGCTCGGGCCATATGTGGGGCTTGGGGTCCGGCGGGGGCCTCCTGGGCGTGCTCGGGTCGCTCCTCGGCTTCCTTCTCTTACTGGGGCTTCTCGCGCTGTTCGCTGCGGCCGTGATCTGGTTGATCAGCCGTACCCGAACAACGACGGCTGCAGCGGGTGGCGGGCCCAGCATCTCCGTCTCCGCGCTCGACCTCGCTCAGCGCCGCCTTGCTGCGGGCGAGATCACCTTGGACGAGTATCATCGCATCCGAGACGAGTTGCGCAGCTAGAGATAACAGGATGACCCCATAGCTGTGGCTGCCTGGCCGTGCACAACTAGGCACCAACATGGCAGATCCCGCCAACACAGGGGACCTGCCGCCATTCGCGTATCCCGGATTGATCGCGGGCTGACGTGAACCGGCCCGCGATCAGCGTAGGTCGCCGCGACCCAACTCGACCGAGAGACGAAAGCGTTGCCTCCGAGATATGTCCACACGACAGCAGCCGGGATCAGGGCGTCAGGTTCGAGCGCACATCGACCGAGACCTGCAGTCGAGCGGTTGCGTCGGATCTTCACTCACCATCCCGTCACCGAGACATGTCTACGCGACGCAGCAACTGCGCGTTGATGGCCACGACGACGGTACTGAGCGACATCAAACCGGCACCGACCGCCGGAGAGAGCAGGATACCGAGTGGCGCCAGGACCCCCGCGGCTAAGGGTAAGGCGATGACGTTGTAGCCCGTGGCCCAGAGCAGATTCTGGATCATCTTGCGATAGGTCGCCTTGCTGAGGTCGAGGATCCTAACGACGTCCATCGGGTTGCTCTCGACCAGGATGATGCCCGCCGACTCGATAGCCACATCGGTCCCGCTACCGATTGCTATCCCCACATCGGCACGCGCCAACGCCGGCGCGTCATTGATCCCATCGCCGACCATCGCCACTCGCTTGCCTTGCTCCTGAAACTGGGCCACCTTCTGATCCTTGTGCTCCGGCAGTACCTCGGCAAAGGTTGTTTCGATACCGAGCTCTTTGGCCACCGCCTGTGCCACCTCTTCGCTATCACCCGTGAGCATAGCAACCTCCACGCCGGAGGCCCTTAACCGCCTGACGGCCTCACGGCTCTCCGGACGGATGACATCGGCAAGGGCGAAGGCCGCGACAACGTCCGCCTCATCCACGAGATAGACGACGGACTGCGCCTTCTCACCGGCCTGGCTCGCGAAAGATCGCAAGGCCTCAGGCGGCTCCGCCTCCAGCATCTCCAGCAGCCTGGGGCCACCTACGTAGACCGCTCTGCCATCCGACTGCGCACGAATACCCCGCCCCTTGATAGCCTCAAACTCACGCACCTCCGGTAGACTCACTTCGCGCTCGTCTGCCTTTTGCCTGATAGCCTGCGCGATCGGATGCTCGGAGTCACCCTCCAGAGCCGCAGCCAGCCCCAACGTCTCAGCTTCATCCCAATCATCAGACACGGCCATATCGACCACGCCAAACGCACCTTCGGTCAGCGTCCCGGTCTTGTCGAAGATCACAACATCGACCAAGCGCGCCTCCTCCAAGGCGAGACGGTCGCGCACCAGAATGCCGTTGCGGGCCCCCAACGAGGTGCTGATCGCCACCACCAGTGGCACCGCAAGGCCCAACGCGTGCGGACAGGCGATCACCAGCACGGTGACCACGCGCTCCAGCACGACAAGATCAAAGCCGCGGGCGATCAACCAGCCGACGGCGGTGAGCCCCGCCACACCCAGGGCAATGAAGAAGAGCCAGCCTGCCGCGCGATCTGCCAGGATCTGCGTATCGGACTTGCTCTGCTGGGCCTCGTCAACCAGTCGCATG
>CAZYYC010000200.1:0-8487 GCA_964650935.1 uncultured Anaerolineales bacterium | reverse complement strand
TCTCCTTTGCCGTTCTCTCCCCGTGGATGCGCGGGTTGGCTTCGTTGGTGAACTGCTGTGGGATCCAGGAACCGGGAATCTCCCGCTGCAACTCCTCTGCCCGGGCAATGGCTCCCTTCATCCCCTTTTCACGGGGGGTGAGCACAAGCTCCGCTCCGTAGAGGGCAACCAGGCGCCGCCGCTCCGTAGACATCGACTCGGGCATCACGATGATTACCCGGTAACCTTTCACGGCGCTCACAAAAGAGAGACCTACGCCGGTGTTGCCTGAGGTGGGTTCGATGATGGTATCCCCCGGACGGATGATGCCTTTTCGTTCCGCGTCTTCCACCATCGCCAACGCAATGCGGTCCTTGATGCTGCCGGCAGGGTTCTGCTTCTCCAGCTTGAGCCAGACCTCCTGAGTCGGGAAGAGTTTTGACAGACGTATGTGTGGTGTATTGCCAATGGTGCCCAGAATGTTGTTATACTTCATGATGATGTACTGATTAGTTGATTAGCGGATTAACGGATCGAATGAAGGATTAGATGACGAAGTTGTGGGGTTCGTCGAAATCTTTCACGGTACGGATCTTCACATCCACAGAATTGTAGACCAATGAGTAGGGGATGACACTCTGGGTGAGCCAGGCACCACCACCAATCACCGAGTCATGTCCGATTACCGTCTCGCCCCCCAGGATGGTGGCATTGGCGTAGATCACTACATTGTCCTCAACGGTTGGGTGACGTTTCACGTTGGAGAGTTTCTTCTCCACGTAGAGGGCACCCAGCGTCACCCCCTGGTAGATCTTCACATTGTCACCGATCTCGGTAGTCTCACCAATAACAATGCCGGTGCCGTGATCCATGAAACAGTTCTTGCCGATGCGGGCGGCGGGGCTGTCCTGGCCTTTGCTGCCCGCGGCCATGATCGTGTCCTCGAAGCTCTTGCCGCTCAGGAGATCGGGAATAACGTCCGCCATCAGGGCGTAGCCCTGAAGCGGACCGCCCGCTTCGCCCTTTTGCATGCTCTCGACACTCTTGTCGAGATCGCCCCAGTTCCCGGTGACAAGCCCTTTACCGATGTTGGCCCACGACTTGAACCCCGTGCTCGTGACCTGCTGCATCATCTGCGAGGGGGTGACGTCCGCGGCGGTCTGCGTGACGTCGGTGACGCCCTGGGGCGCTCCGACGACGTGGGCCCCGGCGTTGACGGCGTTGATCACGGCGTCGGCGATGCCGCCGCCCGCGCCGCCCTGGCCCTGCTGGTAGAGCCCGCTGACGTACTTGCCCCCGATCAAGTTGCCCGCTGCGCCGAGTACGGCATCGGTGACGCCCTCGCCCTTCTGCGCGCTGCTCAGGATGTCGAGCATGCCGCCCGCAACATCGCCGTAGATGCCGGGCATGACACCGCCCTTGCCCAGTGCGTCGGCGCCGGTGACGCCCAGGTCGTAGAGGGTCTTCAGGTGCTTCATGTAGCCGAGCTCATCGAGCTCCTGGCGCCGGATGGTGTCCGGACGGGTCGCGGGCGGCTCGGCGTGGAGGCGCGCGATAGCGCGATTGCCGACGGCGCCGGTGAGCGTGGCCGCTTCCGGGTTGCGGGTGACGAGTCGCGCGACCTGACGGTTGCCCACCTGTTGCTGAAGGTGGTGGATGGGGTGGGCGTTGAGCTCCGCCGGTGTCCGGTCGGAGCCGCGACCCTCGCGTTCGCGATCGTCCGTCTTCCTCGCGCTGCCCTTGTTTGGGTGTGTCGCACGATTCGAGCTCATCGTCTGCCTCCAGGCCAACCCGCGCCGGTGGATTTGGAATACGTGTCTCTTGTTACTATACGCGCATTCTGCAAAGCGGAGCATCGACTTGGCGCCAGGATGGGGCTGCAAGCATGATACTGATGGCTTCCCGCCCAAGGGCGTTCGGCCCGAGGCTGCTCGGGCCGCGGCCTTGGGCGGTGGTCTGACGGCGAGACTAACGGATCGGAGATGCTGCCGCGCACGACACCCCGGGACGGGGCCCTCGCAGACGAGGGGGCTACAAGCGTGCCCTCGAGGGTCTGCCTCTCGCGGTCAAGCGTGCCGCCCTCGTCTGCGAGGAACGACGCGTGTGCGGCGTTGGCGATCGGTTAGTCGCACAGCGTCTGCGCGCCGTGACGTGAGGATGGCGCCCCACCTACCACGACTCGCCCACTGTCCGCCGGAGTGCCTCCCGAATGGTCTCGTCGGCTAGATGGAAGCCTGCCCTTAGAAGCTGCCTTAGCACGTCGGCAGCCGAGGGTATGAGGTCCCGCTGCTTGGCCGAGATCACGATGGACAATGTGCCTTTGGTTCGCAAACTGAAGCTTCGTGCGCACTTTCGAGCGATAGCGTCATCAATGACAGCGGTCCAGCCATCGTTTGCCAGCGCATATGAGAGCACGTCGGTCTCACCTGCACCCAAATCCCAGGCAAGGATCTCGGGGGATGCTGCCGCATGAACGATACCGGACTCAAGCTTCGCTAGGGCACGGCGTGCCCCATCGTCAGCCGGACCGGCAAGGATCTCGTCGGCGACTGCACGCGGTATGACGATAGCCTCGGCCAGTTGTAGTAGCAGGTCCGTCTGATCGATGCGTCCAAGGCCGATCAGCGGTGAGGCGTTGAGGACCCACCGCTCATTCACCTATGACCTCCGCCACAATCTCGTCGGCGTCGACCTGGAAGGGCGACACGCCGAAGCGGGCAAGGGCGGTTAGGAACTCGCCGCGCGACAGGCCCGCCACCTCGGCAGCTTTGCCCTGTGAGATGATCTGCATCTCATACCATTTGACGGCTCCAGCGAGCCTTAGCTCCGCGACAAACTGCTCGGGGTCTTGTCGCAGGGCCGAGAACACGCTCTGCGGCAGCTCCAGCGAGACGTGTACCGTAGCCATAGCCCTCCAACCTCTCGTGATAATGCGACTGCTGAATGCTTATGGTTCATTGTACCACGGGCGGTCGTCCTTGTACCGTCGAACCCCGAGATCGGTCGGGGAACCTACGCTTCCGGTTGGGACGGGGGGCGGGTGTGGCGGGCCCAGGCGGAGGGCGACTCGCCCATCTGCAGGACCAGGACGCCGCCGGCGGCGAGTTCGTCGGGGCGCAGGTAGGCGCGGTCGAGCGGCGTGCCGTTGAGCGTGGCGGACTGCACGTAGATGGCGCGCTCGCTGTTGCCCGGGGCCTCGATACGGAAGCTCGCCTCGGGCAGGTGGAGCGTGGCGGCGTCGAAGAGCGGGCTGCCGATCAGCGTGAGTCCCTGACCCGCGACGGGGAAGAGGCCCAGGGCGCTCCAGACGTACCACGAGGTGAGGCCCCCGGAGTCGTCGTTGCCGGGCAAGCCGCCGCGCCCTGTGTGGACTTGGCGCGTGAGCACCTCGCGGACGATGCGCGCGGTGCGGTCGTGGCGTCCGGCGTAGAGGTAGAGGTAGGGGACCTCCATATCCGGCTCGTTGTTGAGCCCCTCGAAGCGGCCCAGCGCGAACCCCTGCGCCATCAGGTCGCCATAGGGGCGCTTGACCACCTGGGTGCAGGGTGGGGCGCCGAAGCCGAAGAAACGGTCGAGCGTCGCGACGAAGTCCGCCTCGCTCGCGAAGAGCCCGATGCGGCCCGCGACGTCGTGGAAGAGGCGGAAGCTGTAGTTCCAGAGGGTGCCCTCGTAGTAGCGCGAGTCGGCGCGCAGCAGCCCGGTCGCCGGGTCGTAGGCGTTGCGCCACCAGCCGGCGCGCGCCCTAAGGCGAGAAAAGCTCGCCTCGTCGCCTAACTCACGCGCGAGTTGGGCCGTGAGGTAGCTCGCGTAGGCGAGATCGAGGGTGTGCGTCAGGGGATGGACCCGGCCCTCGCGCGCGAAGGTCGCGCCGCGTCCACGCTCAAGCGCCGCCGCCATCAGGCGCAGCGACCGGCGCCGGTCGATGCCGCTGACGCCGCGGGCATAGGCCTCGGCGATGACGACGTGGCCCAGGCAGCTCGCCTGGTCGTCGAAGCGGTGGACGTCGCTGCTCATCACGTAGCCGTTGGGGAACTCGCCGTAGTGCTCGGCGAGCGTGAGCAGCGCGGCGATCAGGTCGCGCCCGCGCTCGGGATAGAGCGTCATCATCAGCGGGAGCTGGGTCTTGGTCATGTCCCAGAGCGTCGCCAGGTCGAAGAAGAAGGGGCCCTCGCCACCCCAGGGCGGCGCATCGGCCTCCCCGGGCTTGAGCAGGCTGAAGTAGTGGCACGAGCGGAAGATCTGCCGCTGCTCGGGGGTGCCGCCCTCGATCTCTATGCGCGACAGATAGCCCTCCCAGGCGTCCTGCGTCGCGGCGGCGATCTCGTCGAAGGGGCGCTCGCCCACCTCGGCGAGGGCGCTGCGGGCGGCCTCCACGCTTACCGCCGAGAAGCCGATCCTGAACGTGACCCGGCGCGGCACCGCCTCATCGTAGGTGAAGAAGAGGCCGAAGGGGGTGAACGTCTCGGGATCGAGATCGTCGCCCTCCCACGTGCGCTGACCGGGCGCGGGGATGCCGTCGGTCCAGGTCCCCCACGTGCTTGCCGGTGCGTCGAGCGTGAGGGCGAAGAAGAGGCGGAGGCCCTCGATGACCACCCAGCCCGCGGCCTCGCGGCTAGAGTGCAGCGTGAAGGCTGCAGCGGTGGGGCGCGTCTCCATCCCCGGGACGCAGAGGCCCCCGGCGGAGACGTCGACCGCAACTGTGGCGGGGGCCGCGCGGGAGAAGGTGTAGCGGTGGAGGGCGGTCCGCGGTGTCACCGTGAGCTCGGCGCCGATCCCGGTGCCCGCCAGGCGCGCGCGGTAGAGCCCGGGCGTGGCGACCTCGTCGCGCAGGGGGCGGCGGTTGCCCAGTTGGCCGAGGTCGCCCGAGAGGGGGGTGACGCGCAGATAGTTGTAGTAGCTGTCGATGGCGCCGGTCCCGCTCTGCTGAAAGTGCGCAAAGCCGAGGGCGGTGTCGTCGTCGAAGAGCGCGTCGGGCTGCCCGTCGTAGGAGGGCGCGTTGCGCCCGTAGCCCGTGACGTAGGCGCCGGAATACGCGCACGCCGAGACCCAACCGAAGGGGCTGCAGGCGCCGGGGTGCGTGTTGCCGGTCTGCGCCTTGGGCCAGAACCAGGTCGCCGCGAGCCCCTCGGTGGGCGGAGGGTCGGAGGCGCTGTTCCCGAAGAAGGGGTCGACCTCGGCGCAGCGCCTCCTACCCGTGGCTACCACGCATAGGCCTCCGGCGCGGGGCCGAGCTTGAGCGGGCGCCCGCGGTTGATGTCGAAGATCTCATCCAGCCGCGTGAGCGTCGCGGCGTCGAGCGTGAGCTCCGAGGCGCGGTCGAGCCCGTCCAGGTGCGCCAGGGTGCGGACACCGACGATGGCGGAGGTCACGGCGGGCTGGGCGAGCACCCAGGCGGTGGCGACCACGTGCTCCGGTTCGCCGAGATCCGCACAGAGGGCCGCGAAGGCGTCGAGCTGCGGCTGGCGGTCGTCGCTGAAGCCGTACTCGCCCCAGACGTCGGCGCTGCGCGAGCCGGGCCGCAGGACCTTCTTGCCGGTGAGGAGACCCCCTGCGACCGGCATATAGGGGATCACGCCGATGCCCATCGCCTCGGCGGCGGGCAGCACCTCCAGCTCGGGATAGCGGCTGAAGAGGTTGTACTGCGTCTGCTCGGAGACCAGGCCGACCAGGCCGCGCTGCCAGGCTGCCATCTGGAACTTCGCCAACGCCCAGCCGGGGAAGTTGCTCGTCCCGGTGTAGAGGATGTCGCCGTCGTTCTCGAGCCGCTCGAAGATGCGCCAGAACTCCTCCACCGTGATCGTGCGGTCGAGGTGATGCACCTGGTAGAGGTCGACGTGGTCGGTTTGCAGGCGTTCGAGCGAGTCGTGCAGGTGCTTGCGCACCTTGTAGGCCGAGATGCCGGCATGCTCGTTGGGGCCCGGATCGGGCACCATCAGCCCGTAGACCTTGGTCGCGAGCACGATGCGGTCGCGCCGCCCGCCACCCTGGGCGAGCCAGCGCCCGATGATCTCCTCCGTGCGGCCCGTGTTGGGCCGTCCGCCGTAGACGTTGGCGGTGTCGAAGAAGTTGATGCCCATCTCGAGCGCCTTGTCCATGATGGCGAAGGCCTCGTCCTCGGGCGTGCGGCTGCCGAAGTGCATCGTGCCGAGGCAGATGCGGCTGACGTCCATGTTGGAGCGTCCTAGGTGTGCGTAGTTCATCGTGTTCCTCCCTATTGGTTATCTATGTGTCCCTTCGCAGGGGAACGGCGGCTCTAGGCCAGCTTGTCCTTGAGCAGCTTCATGAAGTAGCCGCCGACGACGGAGCGGGCCTTGAAGTTCCGGCGCTCGGCGGTGTGCGTGTCGTGCCAGTCGCTGACGGCGACGCGGTCGGGCGTCTCGTTGACGTAGCGGACGATCGGTGCGACGAGCGCCCGGAAGTCCTCGTCGGATTCGGTGAGCGCCGCGACCCAGAGCACCCAGTCAGATTTCGTGTAGTCCCGTCGATTGTCGAGCGGGACGCCGTAGCGGTTCTGCATCCGCAGGTAGTGGGCTACCTCCTTGCGGGCGATGTCGGGCGCGAAGAGCTCGAAGCCGAGCACCTGATCCCAGACGAGGTTGTATTTGAGGCTCCAGGTGCCGGCCCGGTCGAAGGTCAACCGCGTGTGGTCGCCGTCGTCGGCCTTCTCCTCCCACGCCGCGGCATACTCGCGGGCCAGGGCCAGGTAGTCGCGCGAGGCCTTCTTGTGGCCCAGCATCCGCGCCAGCCGGGCGTAGCTCGCCAGCCCCAGGATCGCCTTGATGGAGAGGTTGGCGTTGTGGGCCAGCCGTCCGGCGAAGTCGTCGGTGCAGAGCTGGTCCCCGGGGTCGAAGCCCTGCTCGCGCAGGTAGTGAGCCCAGGCAGTGAGCGTGTCCCAATAGGGCGCGATGAAGTCGGCGTTGCCCTCCAGCGTGGCCACCGCGGCGCAGAGGATGAGCACGTTGCCCGACTCCTCGACCGGCATCTGGCCCTCCAGGCGGTTGCGCCCGTAGGCCTGCCCGTTGGCCTGGGGATAGGTGCCCAGGTCGTGTGCCGCGAAGGGGAAGATCCAGTCGTCGGTGCGGCAGTACTCGATGATGGGGATGACCATGGCCTTGACCAGGTCGGGGTTGAAGATGAGGAAGAGGGGGCTGGAGGGGTAGGTGACGTCGACGGTGCCGATGCAGCCGTTGCTGTTGTTCTCCTTGGAGAGGAAGAGGGGCTGCCCTTCGGGGCCGGCGACCAGCTTGTGGGCGGCGACCGCCTGGCGGTAGACCAGCGCGAGCAGGCGAGCGTAGTCGGGCCCGCCGGCGCGCTCCGCCCAGCCGGTGAGCTCGCCGTCGAAGGCGCGGCAGCGCGCGACGACGCTCGGATGCTCGCCGGCAGCGGCGGTGAGCATCGCCAGGGCCGCGGCCTCGCCTTCGGGCGCGTTGCGGCGCCACCAGGCGCGCAGCGGACGGTGGAAGTACTCGATGGCATACTCGTCGTCGTAGGCCACGATGACGGTGGCGGCGCGCATCTCCGGGCCCACGGTGTCGAAGGAGAGGTGCGTCATCAGGACCGGCCCCCCCCAGACGTTGGCGGGGTGCGACGGCGCCTCCCAGTCGTGCCGCGGCAGCTCTCCCGACCGGAGGGCGTGCTCGCGACAGGCGGGCGCGCGCCCGATCGCGATGTCCGCGTCGTCGGGGGCCGCGAGGTAGAGCGTGCCCCAGTCGATGCGCACGTCATCGCCCCGTTTGCGGAGCACCGGCTGGCTGACGGAGCGGACCGAGGCGACCTTGAGCGTCGGATGGTCGACACGGCGCCAGGTGATCTCCTGCCAGTGGCGGTCGACGGCCCACTCGCCCGAGACGTCGAAGACGAGGCTGACCTCGTGCGACGCGCCGTCGTGCGCGCCGACGGCGAAGGTCACGTAGGAGGCCGGGCGCGAGAGCAGTTCGAGGTCGTCGAGCAGCAGCGGGGAGGTGAAGGTAACCCTCAGCGTGACGCCGCCGCAGGTGAAGGTGTAGATGGAGCGGGTCGGCGTGACCTCCAGATCGGTCTGCCGGGCGGCTGCCTCGTCGCCGACGGGCCCACCGAGGAAGCGATAGGGGATGCCGTCGACGCGGAGCGCGCCGAACATCGAGTGCGGGGCGTCGGTCCAGTGGCGCGGCCAGTCGTCGTAGAGGTGGTCGGTGGTCGACCAACAGCTCATGTAGGGGTCGTGCGTGACCAGCGGCACGGCGCTGGGGCGGAAACGGTCGGCGATGGAAGTCGTCATGGATGCCTCTCCTTGTCTTGTGCGAGGGCCTCGATTGGGCCTGGGGGTATGATAAGCCGAACCGGGCCGGCGGGCAAGCGGGGGCAGGGGGGCTCGCGTCGCAAGGTGCCAGGGGCGCGCTCTTCGAGGGGGTGCTCGTCAGACCACCGCCCAAGGCCCGCGGAAGGCCCTTGGGCGGGATGCGCGTTGATCCTTGAGCGGTGGCTCGCGTCGCAAGGTGCCAGGGGCGCGCTCTTCGAGGGGGTGCTCGT
>CAZYYC010000199.1:0-8644 GCA_964650935.1 uncultured Anaerolineales bacterium | reverse complement strand
CCATGCACTCGATGATGTTGCCTTTGAGGTAGGCGTGGGGGACTCCAGCCTCCACATAGAGGGCCTCGCTCGGCGCCAGGTGGACGAGGTTGAGTAGAAAGAGGGTCAGCAGTCCGACGTCGTCACTGCCATAACGGATCCGCAGGTCCAGGAAGAGCTCCTCGTCCTCTCCAAGATCGGCGGATTGCGCCGACAGCCGCTTCGCCAGGGTATCGACGGCTGAGGTAAGGGCGCCCGGCTCGGAGTTGGCGCGGGTGATGAGCGCCGAGACGAGCTCGTGAGCGAGAGCCGCGGCTTCCTCAAGGGTCTCCGGCACGGCGTCCAGCACACGTTCCGTAAGCTCCTGCCCGACGACGTCCGCCATCTCAGGATAGCGACTCAGGGTTGCCGCGAGCTCGGTGAAGGGCTTGATGCCCATCAACGCTGTCAGCCCATCGAGGGCCAGGGCGATCTCGGGCTTGTGGTTGGCATCGGGATAGTGATCGGGATCCTTGGCGTGGAGGACCGCGGCCTGAGCCTTGCTGGGATGTGCCTGAATCGAAAGGGCCTCGCCCGCCGAGAGTACCTTGAGCAGGAAGGGCAGCTCCCCGAAGCGAGCCAGCACGACCGGGCCCAACGCGGCTTCAGCGTGGTCGGCCACCCAGGCATCCAGGGCAACGGTTGGCCCATCGGGCAACTCGACCAGCGAAGGGGCCTTGGGATGGGTTCCGAGCCACAATTCGGCGTAGGGGAGGTCGCGCTCGGGAGATAGGCCGAGCAGCTTGGGGATGAACGCAGCGGTGTTTCGCGTTCCCCACGCGTAGGTCTGGATCTGATTTCGCATTCGGTAGGGCCGATTCGGTGTGGCGTCGGTCTCCGTCATGATGGTGCTCCTTTAGGTGGCTCCCGGGTGGTTGTGGATCGCTACGGATCGACTACAATAGTGAGTAGAACATGAGTTCTATCTACATCCGGATGGTCTTGAGATGCAGGCCTCGGCTTTGTCGATAGGGGAGGTGAGATGTCTATGGCACGGCAATCCGGTCTTTCTAAGTTATGGGTCAAGGTACACGCGTTCTACGTCGTGATGGTTCTGGCTATGAGCCGGTGTCGCCGGCCAGAGGGCTTTGACGCGTGGCTCCTGGCGCGGGCGAACGTGACGCTGCCGCGCGCTCGTCGCTTCTGGATCGTCGATATCGGGCATAATCGAGTACAGCGCGCTGTTCCTCCACGGGCATCCTGCTCACTACGCCCCATAGTTCTCGGAGGGTGAGGCTGGAGGGAGGTGGCTCCTCGGTCGGCAGATCACCACGTGCGATCCGTTCCACCTCCTCGAACCTCATGGCAAAGGCGACCGCGATCGCGCGGATGATCGTGTCGGTGGGGGGGAGGTCATTGCGCTGACGACCGCTGATCGTGTCGTTGCCCACACCGCCGGCGCGCTCGACCTGCCGCACCGAGTGAAATCCTCGGTGCGCCATCTCCGTCTCGAACCAGACCCAGAAACCCGCCACGTCCACGTTGCTGATTACCCCTCCGTGTCACGCGTTACGTTCATAGCATACACCCGCCGGGACCTTTGGACAAGGTAGGGTGGCTGCGATAGGGTTGCCGGCGCCATGTGATCAGGTATAGTGAGCCTAGATGCGGCTGGGTTGTAGGACATATCCGGAGAGATCTATGGCAAATCAGGTGCTCTTCTACATCTCCGCATCGGCGGATCTTGAAGCCGAACGGGAGATTCTGGGGCGGGCGGTCACCGAGGTGCCGGTCGACCTTGGATGGCGCGTGGTGCAGTCCCCGCCGGGAAACGGGCCCGTCGATCTCGAGGCTGTAGAGACGGCCGGCGTGCACGTGCTCGTGATGGGCACGGATATCCGCGCACCGATCGGGCTGGAGTGGCAGGTGGCCTCCCGGGCCGGGCGTCACCCAACAGCCTTTATGAAAGCCGATATCCTGCGCACCCCGGCGGGACAGGATTTTGTGCGGTTGGTCGGACGGGAGCAGCGTTGGAAGCGCTATGGTGATGGGGCTGACCTGCGGCGCCAGGTCCTCATGTTACTGGCAGACCATCTCCTCGATGACGCTGCGGCTTACGTGCTGACGCCGGATGAGATCGGGGCCCTTATGATGTGGCGCGATGAGCTGGCTGAGAGCAACGATGCCGTCGACGAGGAGACCCGCGGTGGGGCGGGCGACAGCAGTGTACTCCTGTCGCGCCGGCGGTCGGCGACAAAGGGTGGGGTGGTCATCGGCGAGGGTTGATGCGCAGGCAGAAGGAGGGCCGGTCGTTGTGAACCTGTGGGGCGCCTCTATCGTCGGGTGCTTGGTCATAGCTATGGGCTGTGTCGCTCGGGCCCCCGGGCCGACGCCGACTCCTCGTTCCTTACCATCGGCCACGCCCTTGGAGGCGGTGAGGCCAGGGCCTGCGGATCGTGATCGACGCTGGGCCGACGTCGGCAGCTGGGTCTACCAACTGACGGGCTACAGGGACGGCAGGCTCGATCAACTTGCCGCCTCAGCCTATGATCTCGTGGTCATCGACCTGGCGCGTGATGGGAGCGAGGGCTACTTCACGGGCGAAGAGGTGCACGCCCTGCAGGCGAAGGGCAAGATTGTGTTGGCCTACTTCGAGATCGGGGCGATTGAGACGTACCGGCCCGAGTGGTCGCAGGTGCCGGAAGAGCTCCGGCTGGGCGAGGTCTCCGGGTGGCCTGACGAGCACTATGTCGCCTATTGGGATGAGCGGTGGTGGTCGGTAGTGAGGGGTCGCTTGGATCAGGCGCTCCGCGCCGGCTTTGACGGCGCCTATCTGGATCTTGTCAACGCCTATGAGGAGATCCCGGCTCGTGCCGCGGGCACGGATCGCGACGATCTGGCCCAACGTATGGTGCATCTGCTGGTGCGCATCTCCAGCTATGCCAAGGCGCAGGATGCCGGGTTCAGGATCGTACCACAGAATGCCCCCGAGCTCTACCTGTATCCCGGCTACCTGGAGGCGATAGACGGCCTCGGCATGGAAGAGCTGACCGTGCTGGCGACCGATCGTCCCTGTGACGCTGATTGGTGCAAGGAGAATCGCGCAGCTGCTGCGGCTGTGCGCGCGGCGGGGAAGCTGGTGATAGCGGTAGACTACGCAGACCAACCCTCGCTGATCGATCTGGCCTACAGGAGCGCCCGCGAGATGGGGTTCGTGCCCTATGTTACCGTTGTCGAGCTCGATCGCGTCCGCGTGAATGCGGGCTGGGAGCCGTGATGCGGTGTAGGTTACAGCTGCACGAACTGCTCCACAGTTAGAACAAACACGTTGGCGCCGCCGGCTCGCACGACCGTCAGCTCGCACTCCGGATGCCAAGGGAACTCCACCTCAGCGTCATAGGGGATATAGCGAGTCGAAGCCGGACAGACATCGCGTATGATTGAAAAGAAGGTCGGCAGCCTGCGCTTTGGTAGCCCCACGATCATCGTGACGATGCCCTCGCGAAGCAGTCCTCCCGTGGCGTCGACGATGGTGGCGGAGAAGTCGCGTGCGGTCAGGGCCTCCATCAGGCCCTTCGCTTGCCAACGATAGACGATGACGACGGCCACGCGGTCGATGGCATGGGTAGTGTCCGTGACTCGAACGGATTGGGTGATCTTCTCTGCCACAGTTGCTCTCCCCTCTGGTCATAAGGCACATCGCGCTTATCGCACGGTCCGGACTCGCAGTGGGAGCCCGGTCCACATCAGGGATTATAGGGTGTGGGGTAGGGAGGTCAAGCGCGATTGGTGGGATCTTCTCCCTGCACAGCTCCCCTCTGTGGAAATGTGATACCATTTTGCGGTTGACCATTGCACTTATTCGATCCTGCCGTACAATAGGGGCCGATGATAAAGAAAAGGTTTAGAAGAGGGGGCAGCACACGATGAACACCATAGATCGTAGTTCAGCGATCCCGCTGTACTATCAGTTGAAACTCCACTTCAAGAAGCAGATCGAGAGCGGCGAGTTATCCCCTGGAGATCAGTTGCCCACAGAGGCAGAGCTCTGTGAACGGCTTGGCGTCAGCCGTGCGCCGGTACGCCAGGCGATGGCTGAACTGGCTCGAGAGGGCCTGATCTACCGGCGTGCGGGTGCCGGATCGTTCGTCGCGCCTGCTGCGGCCTCTGCCCTACTCGAGCGCACCGTACTTCGTGTGCTGGCCCATTACGATGTACGCTGGCTCGCCTCGCTGGAGCAGGCTGTGGCGCAGTGGAATCAGGAACATCCCCAACACGAGGTTGATGTCGATGTGCGGCTGTGTTCGCGCAACGAGTTTCACCAGGTCCTACAGCGCGCCGCGATTCGTGGCGAAGCTCCGGATCTGGCCTCGATGGACTTTGTCTGGCTGACGCACTATGCCAGCCATGGCTACATCACCGCGCTCAACGATCTGGACACGCGTTGGGTTGCCGACGTAGCACAGGATCTGGAACCCCAGGTCCTCCGCAACAACACCATTCAAGGTAAGCTCTACGGACTGCCCGTCCAGGCCGATATCGCGGGTCTTTGGTACCGTCGTGATTGGTTTGATCGCGAGCAGCTGGCGCCCCCCGAGACGTGGGAGCAGTGGCTGACCGTTCTCGACCACTTCGCCAAGCCTGAAGTGATGACGCGTTACCGCCATCACTATGCGTTGGTGATGCCGACGACGGCGACGACCGGCGAGGCAACGGCTAACCTGCTCTTTCCCTTCATCTGGATGGTCGGCGGGGAGGTCGTGGACGCTCAGGGCAACCTGGCGCTGGAGTCCGGTTGTGGGGCCGTATGTGATATGTTGCGCTTCCTGCAGACGATCACACTTGATCGGCGGGATTACCTGCCCAAGGATGTCCATCGCAGCCGGTGGTGGCACCTGGCACGCTACTTCGCACAGGGCGACGCGCCGATGGCCTTCGGCGGATCCTATGAATGGCCCCGGATCCGGGAGGAGTCGGCTTGGGACACCGAGCATGATGCCGCTGCGCATCTCGGCTTCACGTTGTTGCCGCGACCGTCCGTCGATGTCGCACCGGTCGGGTCCTTGGGCGGCACGAGCTGGGTGGTCTTCGAGCAGTCCCAAGAGCGGGAGCTCTGCCTGGAGATCCTCAAGCTGATGGCCACGCGGGATGCCTCGCGTCAGTTCTGCGAGGAAAACCTTCAGGTCTCGCCCTATGTCTCGGTGAACCAGCAGTTCCTCACGGCAGATCATCCGTGGCTCTCACAGGTTGTGCCTCTGCTGATGTACGTGCGGAATCGCCCGATGCATCCGAGCTACCTGCGGCTGTCGGACTTCATTCAGGACATGTTCGAGAATGTCCTCTGGGAGGGTGCCGATCCGGAGACCGAGCTCCGCAAGACAGGTCAGGCTCTGTCGGTCGTGTTAGCCGACGGCTCCTACTGACGGGTGCTCGAGAGATCCGGCGCGAGGTCGGATCAGGATCGGTAGAGTGTGCGCGCTAGGGCTTCCTGCCAAGCCGAATACGACATAGCGCGCTCTTTGCCACCGATCTGAGGCTCAAAGCGGTCGCGGGCCGGAATGAGCGGGAGCAACTCCTCCTCTCCGGCCCAGACGCTTGTAGCGAGCCCGGCGAGCAGAGCGGCACCCAGTGGGGAGACGTCGCCGGAACGGCTGCGTTCGACGGGGATGCCCAGGGCGTCAGCCTGTAGCTGCATCAGTAGATCGTTGCGGCTCGCGCCCCCGTCGGCCAGCAGCATCGATCGGGGTGCCTCGGCATCGGCCTGCATCGCCTCAAAGCCATCTCGCACCTGGTAGGCGATCGCGTCGAGCGCTGCCCGTGCCAGATGGGCACGACCGCTGCTCAGCGAGAGGCCTGCGACCACGCCCCGTGCGGCAGGTGCCCAATGAGGCGCTCCCAGCCCAACCAAAGCCGGCACGAAGGTGACCCCGCCTGCATCGGGCACCGTACGGGCGAGTGCTTCCACCTCAGGCCCCGGGTCCGCCAGTCCGAGGAGCTGACCGATCCACTCCACAGCTCCACCGGTCGTGTAGATATTACCCTCGAGCGCGAAGACGGCGTGTCGGCGGTCCTCACGAGCCCAGGCAATGGTGGACGATAGCCCATAGTTTGAGAGGGTGAGCTCAGGTGTGGGGGCCATCAGCGAGGTGCCGGTGCCATAGGTGGCCTTGATCGTGCCGGGGCGAAATCCCCCCAGGCCATAGAGCGACGCGTGCGAGTCACCGATCAAGCTTCCGATGGGCAGGCCTCCGTGCAGCACGCCGCCCTGGGGGAGCACGTGAGGCTGAGTGGTGCCGAAGACGGTGGAAGAGGGCTGCAGGGCCGGCAGCATCGCCCGGGGGATGCCGAAGATCCCCAGGATCTCATCGTCCCAATCCAGCGTGTGCAGGTTCAGAAGCTGGGTGCGGGAGGCATTGGTCAGATCGGTGGCATGGACGGTGCCGCCCGTCATCTTCCACAGCAGCCACGCATCCATGGTACCCGCGCAGAGCTCGCCGGCTGCGGCGCGGGCGAATCCGTCGGGAAGGGCCGCGAGGAGCCAGTGTAGCTTGCTGCCTGAGAACATCGGGTCAATCTGCAGGCCGGTACGGGCCCGCAGGAGTTCTCCGACGCCGCGCGCCTTGAGATCCTCGCAGTAAGACGTCGTCCTGCGACACTGCCATACCACCGCAGGCCCGAGCGGCTCACCTGTCGCTCGCTCCCAGATGAGCGCTGTCTCGCGCTGATTTGAGATTCCGATCAGTGTAGGAGGTAAGGGGGCCTGGTCGAGGCACCGGGCGATGGCCTCAAGCGTACACTGCCAGAGCTCTCGAGGATCCTGCTCTACCCAGCCGGGCTGTGGGTAACGGACGCCCGTGGGCACCGACCCTCGGGCCAGAATGCGCCCCCGGGCATCCATCAAGAGGGCTTTCGTGTTGGTGGTACCTTGGTCGATTGCGAGGATTGCTGGGTCTGTCATCGTCGCCCCTGCGTCGCTAGGCCCTTGCCGAGAGGAGCTCGCGCGCAGCTTTGGCGATGCCCTCTGCCGTCAGACCGAAGTGCTCGAAGAGAAAGCCCGCCGATCCGGTAGGTGCGAAGACGCCGGGGATCCCCACGAAGCGCATTGGGACTGGGCACGACTGCACCACGACCTCGGCGACGGCGCTCCCGAGTCCCCCGTGGACGGTGTGCTCCTCGGCGGTGACAATGGCACCGGTCTCTTGGGCGGCTGCGATGATGGCGTCTCGGTCGATGGGGCGGATGGTCGCCATATTCAGGACGCGCGCCTCGATGTTGTTGCCGGCGAGGAGCCGGGCCGCGGCGAGCGCAGGCGCTACGAGGGTTCCGCAGGCGATCAGCGTGACGTCCCTGCCGTCGCGGAGCTGTGCGGCCTTGCCGATGCGCAGCGTGTAGTCGTCGGCGTGCACGACGGGCACGCCCATCCGACTGACACGCAGGTACATGGGGCCGTGGGTGGCGACCGCAGCTGCGACAGCTTGCGACGTCTCGAGCGGGTCGGCGGGCACGATCACGGTCATGTTGGCAATCGACCGCATCCAGGCGATGTCCTCAATCGCGTGATGCGTAGCGCCCAATGCACCGTAAGCCAAGCCGGTGCTGACGGCATAGAGCTTCACGTTGGTGCCGGTGTAGGCGAGATCATTCTTGATCTGCTCCAACGCACGTGCGCTGAGAAAGGCGCCGGCGGCGGCGACGAAGGGGATCTTGCCGCCGATCGCCAGTCCGGCGGCCATGCCCACCATCGCCTGCTCGGCGATGCCGATGTTGACCAAGCGGTCAGGGAACCGTTCGGCGAAACCCACGAGCTTGGCGGAGCTCACCGAGTCGTTGCAGAGAACGACGATGCGCGGATCGGTCGCCGCGAGGGCCTCGAGCGCGGCGACAAAGGCGTCGCGACAGTCGTAGAGGGCGGCTTCAGATCGATCCGTCAAGTGAGACCTCCGAAAGGACGAGATGGCGCGAAGGTGCTCAGGCGCATCATAGGAAGAAGGGCACGGCGAGCCCGCAGAGACGGCGATCGACCCCCTCGGTCTGCGGTAGCGATCAGCATGAGGCTTCGAGCTCGGCGAGGGCCCGGTTCAGCTCGGCCTCGGTAGGGACGCGGTGGTGCCAGCCGGTGCTGTCCTCGATGAAGGAGACGCCGCGGCCTTTGCAGGTGGCGGCGATGAGACAGCTGGGTTGGCCGATCGTGAAAGGGACGTCCTGTAGGTCCCCTAACAGAGCTGCGTGGTCGTGCCCGTCGACCTCGCGCACCGCCCAGCCGAACGCCCGCCATTTGTCGGCGAGGGGCTCGAGGCCGGCGATGCGTTCGGTACGGTCCATCATCTGGATACGGTTGCGATCGATGATCAGGATCAGATTGTCGAGCCTCAGCTGAGCCGCGATCAGTGCAGCCTCCCAATTGCTGCCCTCCTGGAGCTCACCATCGCCCGTCAAAACGAAGGCCCGCCACGGACGTGATGGACGACTGTCCATCCTCGCAGCCAGGGCGGCGCCCACGGCGATGGGTAAGCCGTGACCCAGTGCCCCGGTGTTGGCCTCGACGCCCGGCACGCGGACGCTGGGGTGGCCGCTGAGTCGGGAGAGGGGCTGCATGTAGGTGGTGAGCTCCGGTTCCGGGAAGAACCCGGCGAGTGCGAGCGTCGTGTAGAGGAGGCCCGAGCTGTGGCCCTTGCTCATGAAGAAG
>CAZYYC010000198.1:0-8646 GCA_964650935.1 uncultured Anaerolineales bacterium | reverse complement strand
TTGACCGTGGTTCCCAATGTATATACCATAATCCAACTCGGTATGCTGAGTCAATAGGATATTGGTCCTGCACGTGCGCCGCGAGGGGGTGTCTAGAGGTAGAGCGCGCGCACCAGCCCGGGATTGTTGGCGGAGATGGTGTCCACGCCCATCGCGATGGCCTTAGGATAGTCCCATGCGAGCCCACCGCAACTCACGGGCATCTCCAGTGCGTGAGCGGCATCGACCAGCACGCGTGACGCCATCTCGATGTTGGGCACCACAAGGTCACATCCCAGCCGACGCGAGTAGCGCAAGGGGCGCGTGAGAAGGCGGCGCAGCGCTTCGATCCGGTCCAGCGCGGGAAATCTCCGGACCAGCCACACACCCCAGCGAAGCAGGCGATCCGGGGGCGGCATAGGGCCTGCAGGAAGGTGCGGGGCCAACAACCTGAGCTGCTGAAGCGCCCGGCCTTGGTAAGAGATCGCGGCGACCTGATCCTCAATGCCGGCACCAGTGACCACGCGCAGCACGCCGGGAACCAGCGCGGGATCAAAAGAACCGTAAGGTTCGTACTTTAGCTCAAGGAGGAGCCCCGCCTTGCCCCGCGCCCAGTCCAGCACCTCATCGAGCGTCGGGATGCGCTCACCCGCATACCGCGGATCGAACCACGAACCCGCATCCAACTGCTTGAGCTCGGCGAGCGTTCGATCGCCGACATAGCCGGTGCCATCGGTGGTTCGGTCCAACAGCGCATCGTGCAGGACCACCACGTGGCCATCCGCCGAGAGGCGAACGTCGAGTTCGACCACGTCAGCGCCATCGCGCCAGGCCCGCTCGAACGACGCCAGCGTGTTCTCGGGCGCCACGTCGCACGCGCCGCGATGCCCCACCAGCTTGGGCGGGCTGCCCTCTCGCCGCAGGAGGTCAAGGCCCATCGGGATGCTCCTGATGGGCAACGAGGGAAACGTCGTTCATCCGCCCATCACGCGCCGCAGGTTCTGCTCAAAGGGAGGCTCCACGACACCTTTCTCGGTGATGATCGCGGTGATGAAGGCGGCAGGGGTGATGTCGAACGCCGGATTCTCGGCGGCGGTGCCATCCGGCGTGATCTGCTGCCCCATCACCTGGATGACTTCTTCAGCCGGGCGCTGCTCGATCTCGATGAGATCACCACTCGCCATCGCCATGTCGATCGAGCTGGTCGGGCCCGCCACGTAGAAGGGCACGTTGTGCGCCTTCGCCGCCAGGGCCAGGTGGTAGGTCCCGATCTTGTTGGCCGTGTCGCCGTTCGCCGCGACACGGTCGCAGCCCACCACGCACAGGTCGACGCCGACGGTGCGCATGAGATGCGCCGCCGCACCGTCGACCAGCAGCGAGTGAGGCACCCCAGCCTGCTGCAGCTCCCACGTCGTGAGCCGGGCACCCTGAAGCCGCGGGCGCGTCTCGTCGACGAAGGCGTGCACCTCTTTGCCCGCCTCGTGGGCCGCGATGATCACGCGCAATGCGGTACCGTAGGCCCCGGTGGCCAACGGGCCCGTGTTACAGTGATGGATGATCTTGGCCCCTTGGGGCACGAGCGGCAGTGCGTTGACCCCGATCCGGTAGTTCGACTGCTCCTCCAGCTCGTAGATCGCATCAGCCTCCGCCAGAACCGCCTGGCGCACTGCCCCGGGCGTCGTGAGCGCCGCATCGCGCGACCGCGCTAGGACGCGGTCGATCGCCCACGCGAGGTTCACCGCCGTCGGGCGTGCAGCCCGCAGATAGGCGCCCGCCGCCTCGAGGTCACCCCGCAAGTTGTCGGCCGTCGTCGCCGAGCTCTGGTGCGCAGCCAGAACCATACCATAAGCCGCGGTGATCCCGATCGCGGGCGCACCACGGACCACCATCGTCGTGATTGCCTCCGCCACCGGTTCGTAGCGATCATAGTCAATGTAAGTCAGAACCGCCGGCAGCTGTCGCTGATCGAGCAGCCGCAGTCGTTGGTCGATCCACCGGATCGGCGTGTAGCTCCGCATCGTCACACCTCCCTCCCTCTTCTTGCCCAAATACCCCTCAATGTTATAATGGCCCCACGGCAGTCTGATGCCGCGTACGGCAGTCTGATGCCGCGTTGCCCCCGTAGTTCAAAAGGATAGAACGCAGACCTCCTAAGTCTGTTATCCCAGTTCGAGTCTGGGCGGGGGTACTCTCAAGGCTCTACGTGAGAAACCAGCGCAGGATCTCCTCTCCCCAGATCTGCATCGCGCTGCAGCCCAGGATGATGAATGGGCCATAGGGGATCGCCGTCTTGAGCTTGCCCTTACCCAACACCAGCACCCCCAAAGCCCCGACCCCACCGAAGGCGAAGGTCAGCACCATCGACGCTAGAATCACGGGAAACCCCACCACCGCCCCCACGTAGGCACTCAGCGTGATGTCGCCCTCCCCCAGCGCTCCCTCGCCGAAGATCGCCACACCGACCCAGACCAGGACCCTGAAGATCGCAAATCCCACGGCACCGCCGGCGAGCGACGCCCACCAGCCCCACCCATCGAGATAGGGCAGCGCCGGGCCCATCAAGGTCCCGAGTAACAGCATCGCCCCCAGAGAGGGCAAGGTAATGCGATTCGGCACCAACTTGGCCTCCAGATCCGTGACCAGCAGCATTGCCAAGGGAATCGTGGCTACCATCGCTGCGAGGGATCGGGCTGAGAGGCCGAAGCGCGCAGTCAAGAGCACCCAGACCAGCGTGAGGTAGAGCTCGCCCAGGCCACGGGCAGGTCGTGTCCGCCTGCCGCACGCCTTGCAGCGCGCCTGGCCCGCCAGCCACGACAGCGTCGCACTCCACTGCAGGGGCGTCAGAGGCTGGGTGCAGTAGGGACAGACGGGACGCGCCATCCGCTGCTTGCGCAGCGCGGCCTCGGCAAGATGCACGGTACCACTGCCGACGATCAGGCCCGCGATGGCCATCAGGGCCAGGACCCACGGAGCCGCCATCAGAGGCACCTCTCCAGAACCATGTCCGGCGTCAGCAACCCACCGTCGATTCGTTGGAGGCCGATGACCTCGATATCGGGGAAGAGGCAGCGGATCTCACGCACGTACAGGCCGGGGTTCAGTTCGCCGACGACGATCCGCGACACGCCCTCCGCCGCACGCTGCAGGGACCGCTCAGGCACCGGCCACAGGCTTTGGACGGCAGCGGTGGATACACGTCGCCCCTGCGCTCTGGCGACACGAGCCGCAGCCTGCATCGCGCCGGCGGAGATGCCGTAGGCGACCAAGAGCGTCGCTGCATCGGCCTGCAGATCACATCGAACGCGCTCCAGGTCCGCGCGATGATCCTCGATCTTGGCGATGAGTCGCTCGTTGAGCTGCCCGATCGCCACAGGATCCTTGGTCATCACCTGCCGCTCGTCGTGGGTCGAGCCGGTCAGACGCATCACCGCGCCGTTGCCGAAGACCGGGGCGGCGGCGGACGGCTGCGCAGCGGCGTCGAATGGAGCGAGGTCCGGCATATCGACCGTCGCCAGCGTCATGTTGAGTTCCTTGTCCGAGAGCAAGAGCACAGGGCAGCGAAAGCGCTGAGCCAGGTCGAAAGCCTCCATCGTCAGCGTGGCGCACTCGGGAATCGACGAGGGAGCCAACACGATGAGGGGATAGCCGCCCGACGTGCCCCAGCGCGCGAAGTGCACGTCGCCCTGCCCGACCACCGTCGCGCCGCCGGTCGCCGGGCCCAATCGCTGTACATCGACGATGACCAGCGGCACCTCAGCCATCAGCGCCAAGCCGATGTTCTCGCTGTAAAGGCTCAGGCCCGGCCCGCTGGTCGCCGTCATCGCGCGTCGGCCCGCAGCCGCCGCACCGATACACATCCCGATGCTGGCGATCTCATCCTCGCCCTGCACGGCGATACCCCCAACACCGGGCATCAGCCGCATCATCTGCAGCAGGATCGGTGTTGCCGGCGTGATCGGATAGCCGGCGTAAAAGTCACATCCGGCGGCCAGAGCTCCCCGGACCACAGCCGTGGCCCCATCCAGCAGTTCGCGCACGCAGCCTCCACGCCCGCACGGATTGAGAGACAGCGCGGGACTTCTGCGGCGAATTGTAGCACGAACCCCCGGGACCCACAACGTACCCAGGGGCCTGCAGCCGGCCCTGCGATTAGCCGTACGGACCTGCCGGGCGCGGATAGCACAGCTGCGGGGCCCGTGAGATGCGCGGGCCCCGCGAGGAGCTACCTAACCGCCTGCAAGCATCGGCTACCGACGCAGATGCTGCACCACCTCAGTCCGCAACCGCTTGAAGTCGAGCGGCGCCGACGAAAGCAGGGTGTCGGCCCTGAAGAAACGCGCGGAGATCAGCACAAATCCGTACGTCGTCGCCACTAACAGCCCCAGACTGAGCAACAGCTGCCACAGCGGCACGGGCACGGCCACCAGCCGGGCAACCATAGAGACGGGCGAGGTCAGAGGAAAGATGCTGAGAAAGGTCACCAGAGGGCCGTTGGGCGCCTCCATAAAAGCCGTATTGAGCCAGATAGGGATCATCGTGGGCAACAGGACAGCGAACGTGAACTGGCTCGCCTCCCGTGCTGTCGGCGCCAACGTGCCGATGGCCCCGAGCCCCGAGGCGAGCGTCAGGTACCCTAGGAGGAAGTAAAGAACAGCCCAGAACGCGAAACCCGGCGGCAACGAGATCGTCGACAGCGCCGACGTAAGCCCCATCAGGGGAGATGACTCACCCAGCAGGATCAGCCCCCCGCCGAGCCAGATCGCCATCTGGAGCAAGGCAACAGCGCCCAATCCCACGATCTTGCCCAGCATAAGCTCGCGAGGATCGAGGCTTGAAAGCAGCACCTCCACGATCCGACTCTCCTTCTCTTTTGTCACACTGCGCAGCATGAAACCGCTGCTCATCGTGAGCACAAAGAAGAAAATGAAGAGCATGGCCATAGCCGCGATCGGGGCTCCCGGTGAACCCGGCAGCGAGCTCGGATCTTGAGACTCTTGCTCCACGGGTGCCACGGCCTCCAGGACGACGCTCGGCAGCGGATTGAGCAGAAGCGTCGCGGTGTCACCGTCGCGCGCCAGGTTATAGGTCACCACATACTGCAGGATATCGCTGCCCCCCAGCTGCTCAAACGGTGAAAAGCGCCCTTGGACCAACAGGATCTCACGATCCTCGAGCACCTCCTCGGGGACCACATAGTAGCGCTCGAGCGTCCCCGCAGCCAGAGCAGCCTCCGCGGACGACGCATTCTCATAGGCCAGTAGAAGTCCGTCGGGGAGACCGGGCGGCAGCGTCTCGATGATCCCGGCCAGATCCACGTAACCGATCTGCCCCTGCTCAGGCGCACCACCACCAAGTAACGCCTGAAGATCGTCACCCGACGCATCGTCCGCCCAGTCCTGCGCCAGCAACTGCGATCCGAACGTCATCACGAAGATCATCAGCGGAAAAAGAAAGGTCGTGAACCAGAACGATGGCCTGCCGACGGTCTCACGGATCTCCTCTTTGATCACCAGGAACGTATGACGCATGTCAGACCACCTCCTTGTCGGCAGCATCGGCGCGCAACTGCGGTGTCCGACCTGTGCGTAGCCCCTCAACCACCGCACCGATTCGCAGTCTCTGTCCGTAGCGCAGCATCCCCAACCGGAAGACCCGGGCACCCAACCAGATGCTGGCTGCGGCGCTGATCACCAGGAGCCCCCAACTGACCGCCAGCTGCCACAAGGGCACCGTCGAGACGCTCCAGCGCAGGAGTATGGTGAGGAAGGCCGTCGTCGGAAAGAGCGTCAACCCTACCATGAACGGGCTATCAGGCCGGCTCAGAACCAACACCATGAAAAAGATCGGCAGGATGAAGAGCATGTTGATCAGGCCGGAGATCTGCTGGCCCTGCTGCGCCTCGGTTACGATCCCTCCAATGGTGATCATGATCCCGGCGATCAGGCCAAAGGTCGGCACGAAGAAAGCAATCGCCAGTCCCAGCACGTCCCAAGGCAATGAGACGGCGTCCAGACCCTCATTGGCATAGAGCAGTACGATCACACCCACCACGATCACGGATACCCATGTGAGGATCTGCGTAAGTGATACGCCGATCAGGCCGAGAGATTTTCCGGCAATCAGCTGCTCCGGTGAGACCGAGGTCACGATGACCTCCATCGTCCGGTTCTCTTTCTCCTCAGTCACCGCCTGCAAGAGATATCCACCTGCAGTCGAGATGGCGAAGAAGAGTAGGAAGATCATCACAAACGGCAGGATGAAACCCACGATCCCCCTCGCAGAGAGTTCCCGACGACCATCAGCCGAGCGAACCGCCACGTTGAAGCCCTCCGACAACAAGGGGCGGACCTCCGCGGGTTGCTGCCTGACCAGACTCGCCCGGACGAACTCCTGGAAGTCCTGCCTGGTCCGCTGGCTAGGCTCACTCTCCATATAGACCAACCGCGCCTCTTTGGCACTCAGATAATCCTCGGGCACGACGTAATAGGCCTGGATCTCGTCGGCGCGCAGCGCGGCACTAGCCGCGTCCTCGTCATCGTAGACCCGCATCTCCGTGAAGCGACCCGACTCGGCGCGCAGTGCGGGGACCACGCGCTCGTCCAAGACCCCCGAGAGATCAACATACCCCAGCGGGCGAGCATCCCGCCCCCCCAAGGCCACCAACACCGAGATACCACCGATCACGATCATTAGCGCGGGAAAGCCGAGGACCGTCACGAGAAAGGACTTCTGCTTGACGCGCCTGAGATACTCCTCCTTCGCGATCAACCACAGCTTACGCATGCACAGCCCCCTCCCGATCTTCGGGTGATTCGCTCACCACCCGGATAAAGATGTCATCCAGCGAAGGCTCGGCGACCTCAAAGCGCTCGATGGTGACACCATCGCGTCTGACGAGGTCGCGCAAGACATCCTGAGGCGAGGTGCCGGTCGCCAGCGCCAAATGCCAGGCCCCGTTCTCGCGGCGAGACTCAAGCACGCCCGGCAACCCCTCAAAGTCGCCCTGTCCTTCCAGCGTGACCGCGTTACCGGCGAACTCGCGCTTGATCTTGTTGACCTCCCCATAGAGAACCGTGCTGCCACGGTTGATCAACACGATACGGCTGCAGAGCGCCTCCACCTGGTACATCTGATGGGTCGACATGATGATCGCCTTCCCGGCCCGTCGCTCCTCCTCGATAATGTCCTTCACCAGGCGGGTGTTGACAGGGTCCAGTCCCGAAAACGGCTCGTCGACGACCAGCAGATCGGGATCATGGATCAGTGTGCTGATCAGCTGGGCCTTCTGCTGCATGCCCCGGCTGAGCTCCTGAACCTTCTTGTTGCGATGCTCCTGCAGATCTAGTCGCTCCAGCCAGACATCCAGACGCTCATGGGCTTCCGCCTCGGACAGCCCCTTGAGGGTGGCCAGAAAGACCAACGTCGAAGCGAGCTTGCGATCCTGATAGAGCCCACGCTCCTCAGGCAGGTAACCGATACGTGCTTTCTTAGCCTCGGCCATCGGGCCCCCAAACACCTCGACGGTGCCCGAGTCGGGCCGGAAGATGTCCAGAAGCATACGAATGCTGGTGGTCTTGCCAGCACCGTTCGGGCCCAAGAGGCCGAAGATCTCACCGGGATAGACCTCGAAACTGACGTCCTTGACCGCCTGGAACTGACCGAAGGACTTTGCCAAACCCGAGACGGCTGCAGCTGCGTTCGTGGTTCCATTCATCGTACAACGACTCCTTGCGTGGGTGGCTACCTTATCCGAGCGTTTTCAGCTATTATACTGCACCGAGGGGCTTGTGCGAACGACCCATGGCCCAATCCGGTTCTTGTCCGCTGCACCCTATCGAACCTGGCCCCAAGGCCAGGGCGATGGTGAGGCCTGGGCCCTAGAACAACAGTAGGAAGGAGAGCGACGTCAGATGACCTCGACCGAGGACCGCAACGCCCGCGCTGCGCTCTGGCAGGGCTTTCACCACGCCTGGGAATACAACCACCGGCTCAACCGCTTCGGCAGCTACGTGCGCACCCACCGGAATGGCCCCTCCCCCACGAGGCTGGTCGTCGGTCACACCGCTGCCTCCGGTACGGGCAACGACATGGCTCACTTTGCGGAGTTCGTGACCGATGTCTCGTCCGCCCGAGGCGTCGCCTTTCAGTCCGGCGTCGTCGAGGTGACCGCCGAATGCCAACGCGGTGACCTCACGCCGTTCATCGTCAGGGTCGATGATCTCGACCTGGCCCCCGAGCTGCACAACCGCGACGTCTACACCGTCGTGCTGAACGGCTTTGATCTCTACGCTGCGGCACATGCCGAGAAACTCGTGACCTTCGATCTCGAGATCACCGATCCCACCGACACCGCCGCCGGGACGAAGATCCGCTTTCGCGCTATTGGGAACCTGAAGTTCGACTGCCGCAGTCCGGAGTGCCAGCTCTTGCCCCTGCGACTGGAGTCGGAGCGCTGCGACCGACGCAGGCACCGGTCACGGGCCGAGTGCCACCGCGAGGACCTCACCGACGCCGCTCGAGCACCTACCTCTCCCATCATGCCCGAACCACGAGACAAACGCGGTATCGACCGCCACAGGGTCGATCGAGCCGCCCACTGGCTCAAGCGCAAGGTCCAGCAGCTCACCGGCGTGGAAGAGGTCAAACGCAGCATCATCGGTGAGGATG
>CAZYYC010000197.1:0-8649 GCA_964650935.1 uncultured Anaerolineales bacterium | reverse complement strand
TCGGATCAACTGCCCATCAGAGCCGACGGTGGGAATTGAACCCACAACCCTCCGCTTACAAGGCGGTTGCTCTGCCGTTTGAGCTACGTCGGCGCGCTGCGATTATAGCACAGCCGACGGTTGGGTCAAGGTTCCTCCCTTCACCGGCACCCGTTAGTATACACGATTCGAGGTCCTTGTCAACTCAAAAACGAGGCGTGCACAGCCCTATCCGTAGCGCCTTCCTCGATCGACCCTGCGGTTGAGCACAGCCTGCAGTTCGAGGGGATTTCTCGCCTCGATGGGGTCGTATCGGGTGCCCGGGTAGTATTTGTCAAAGAAGTCCTCGATGTCCTCTTGCCACAGATGTGGATTGACGACGGTGACCGTGCGGTCGGTTAGGCCCGGTCCGTAGGCGGCATCATCGAGGCTGAAGCCGACGGTCACTTTGAAGGTCTCCCAATAGCGACGGCAGGCGGCAATCCACGTCCACGTCGCATCCTGGGGTAAGAGGAGATAGTGGCGGCTGTAAGCCGTGCGCGGCTTGCAGTCGGGTCGCTCTTCCGGTGGTGTGATGATAGGGGGCGGGGTCGGAACAGGCGGGAGGGTCGGCTTAGGCGCAGGCTCGCGCTTCTCGGGCGCCACGGCGTCGCGGGTGTTCTTGATGGCGACCATATGCCTGATCATCCCCGGAAGGAACCGCGCGAAGTCGTAGTTGTCCCATGATCCCGCGCTACCCAGGGTGAAGAGGTGCGCCCCGACGACGTAGTGGTCCTCACGCAATCGCTCGTCGTACCAGACCATCTGCTCGAGCCATTCCTTCTCGGTGAGCAGCGGCAGGTCCTTGGCGATGTTGACCTCGGTGAGGAAGAGGGGAACCACTTCGTCGCGTGGGATGAGGAAATCCTCATACCACCATCGATAGCGGCACGCCAGTGGGCCGCGATTCGGATAGGTCGGGCGCCCCGGTAGGGGCTCCCCATACCAACGGTCCATCGGGTTGGCATACTCATGCAGCGAGAGCGCGTGTCCACCGGCCTTCGCCTGACGGAAGACGCCGGTCTCGACGATGGCTTTCATCTCCTCCCACTCGGGCACGCCCATGCTGTAGGAAAAGAGGGCTAGATGATAGCCCTCGCGATCCGCGATGTCCATACAGTGCATCATGAACTCCGCGAGGCGCCGGTGACCATCCGTTCCTATGGGATCCTGCTCGTTGATGATCTCCCAGTAGTCGACGTAGTCGCGGTGCGGCTCCCACTTCGGCAGCAGGCTGTGCATCACCTTCTGCGCACTTTCCTTGAGATCGCCGTAGAGCTCGGGCCCTTCTACGTTGACACGGGGATCGGTGCCGCGCATGAAACGTCCCACCGTCTGCACGTGCTCGTCAAGCTCCTTGATGTCTTTGAGCCAGCCGACCGAGACAATCGCTTTGACCGTGGTCATTCTTGCGCCACTCTTGAGCAGGTGTTGGATGACGGCGGGTGTCTCTCCGGGCATAATGCCATGGATTCCCAGCTTACTCGGCATCGTCGTTTCTCCTTACGCCTGTCCCAGCCATTCCCGCATTTTCAACACGTACTGCGGGAAGGCGACCTCAGGTTCGGCCAGGTCGGGGATCCAGCGCTTCTCCCACTCCAGGATGGCGTAGCCGCGATAGCCGCCGGTGACCAGGAGGTCGAGCATCGCCTTCAGCGGCACATCGCCGTCTCCGAGCAGGACGTATTCATGTCCCCCGTCCGCGGTGGGCATGGAGTCCTTGACGTGGGTGCTGACGGTGTAGGGGCTGAGGTTGCGGTAGGTCAAAGCGGCGTCCTCGCCGTTGGTGCGATAGGGATGGTGGAGATCCCACAGTACCCGGACTCGCGGATGGTCGGCTTCATGCATCAGGCGGGCGAAGACGGCGGAGTCGGTCCAATCGTCGTGGGTTTCGAGCGCCAACGTGACCCCGTAGCTTTCGGCCTCATCGCCGATGGCCCGCAGGTTCTCGACGAGGGTGGGCAGAATGCTGTCCACGGTGTGGCCCTCGGGTACGCGCCCGCCGTAGACCCGCAGGACGGGCGCCTCCAGTTCGGCGGCCAGCGCGAGGTTGCGGCGCGCCTCGTCGAAGTTCTGCGCCAACTCATCGGCATCGACGACGGCGAAGCGTGCCGAGGTGGCGATGCCCGAGCACGCGATACCGTGGTCGGCGAACAGCCGCTTGGTCGTGGCGAGCTCGGAAGTGAACTCCGGTGTTTTCGTGACGTCCAGCGTCTCCAGCAGGCCGCGGAGGTCAACGGCGTCGTAGCCCATCGCGGCGGCGTTCTCCACGATCTCGCGCAGCGTCCAACCCGGGCACCCCAGGGTGGTGAAGGACAGAGGTAACATGGCGACTCCTCTCTAGAGTGAATCCACAGACCCAAAACGGACAAATCCGCACATAGGCGCGTTGTGCCTACTGCAGATAGACCTCGATCGCATCGCCGGGGGCTTCGATCTCCTCCAACCACTGCAACAACCGAGCGTGCAGCTCCTCGGCGACGTCACCGTGGTCGGCGATGACGTTGACCTCGGCATAAGGATCGGCCTCAAGATCGTAGAGCTCCGCCCCTCCATCCTGTCCGATCGGCGCATAGGCCCAGCGGTCGGCGTAGACGACGGGCGTCGTGGCGGTGTCGGATACTGACCCCTGTTGGTTACGCAGGAAGCAACCGCAGGTCGCCCAGTCGCGGATTGGGGCCTGCATCTCGCCCCTTAGGCTGGGGGCGAACGACTGACCGTGGAAGGGCACCGGCGGCGTGACCTGGAGGTTGCTCAGGTCCAGCAACGTGGGGAGGATGTCCACCGGTTGCGCCAGCAGGTCGACAGTCCGCCCGCCTTGCACGCCCGGGGCTGCGATGAGGAAGGGGATATGGGCGACCTCGGGGTAGAGGGGCCAGCGGCGATGATCCTGCTCGTTGATGTTGCTCTTGCCCGTGCGGTTGTGCTCGCCCAGGCTCATCCCGTGGTCGGTGGTAAAGATGACGATGGTGTTGTCCCAAAGGGCCAGATCATCGAGTTTCTCGAAGATGCGCCCGACCCAGCGATCCACGAGCGTGGCCTCCGCGCAGTAGTGTGCTCGCAAGTTGCGCAGCTCTGCCGGCGTGTAGTCACTCGCATAGCCGTAGTTGGGGTGAAGCATGGGGTCACCGTCATAATCGGGGTCGTATGCCTTGACCATATACTCGGGCGGGTCCCACGGTTCGTGGGGATCGAAGAAGTCGACCCAGAGCAGGAAGGGGCGGAAGGTGTCGTTCTCCTCGAGCCAGCGGGAGACGTGCTGCGCCGTGCGGTAGGGGAAGGTCTCCTCCTCGCAGCGGTAGTAGCGGTTGGTCCAGCGGTGGAGGTCGACCAGGATGTGATCCTGGAAGTGGTGCCCGGTGCGCGTCTTGTCACGTGACATCACGGGCACGATGGGGTCGTTGAGGTGCAGGAACGGCATGTCGCCCTCTTGTCCGCGGACCTGGTAGGCGGCGTGGAAGACGCGGTGGAAGCCCATGTTGAAGAGATGGGGGCAGTCGCAGATGAGCTGGGTGACGTACCCTTCGCGGTTGAGCAGCTGCGGCATGAGATTGGCCTCATCCAAGGGCCGCCAGGGATACCAGGGCCAGGCATAGCGACCTGAGATCAGATCGGTGCGCTCGGGGATGGTGGGGAAGCTCCCCGTGTAGAAGCGGGACATACGGACGGCACGCCGGGCGAAGGCGTCAAGGTGCGGTGTGGCTACCGCAGGGTGGCCCTCCTGCACGGCGGCCCAGTCGAAGAGATTGTCGTAGCGGTAGGTGTCGGCGTTGATGATGACGATGTTGTAGGGTTGATCAGGGACCTTCGACGGCTGGATCTCCTTCGTGCGAGTGTCCTCATACTCCGGGCCTGTCAGTTTCGTGGACATTGTGCTATCTCCTCTCGTTCGCTGGGGCTCCCCGGGGCGGGTTAGGCCGGCTGTCGCGGCATCTCGCGGCTGGCGATCACGTCAATGCCGGTGCCCAGGGCGTCGTGAAGGACGACCTGGTCCGTATGCACGGGGGCCTCAATCTCAATTTGGCGGATCTCCGCCAGCAGATCGAAGATCAAGGGTTTGGGAAAGGGCGCTTGCGTGTAGACCGGGACGAGCGGGTGGAGCCCGTCCCTGACGCGGACCGTTGTAGCGACCATGCGGCGCGGGTCCGTCAGCTCGCGCTCGACGTAGGCGAGCCCCCGATTGCAGGTGTTGCCCTCCACGTTGAGTACGGTGTCGCCCTCGTGCGTGACCTCAAGGGAACATCCCATCGGGCACGTGATGCAGATGAGTGTCTCTGTGACCTGGGCCATCCGGTATCTGTGTCCTTTCCTAGGCTAACGCGGTACGACACTGACCCGGAGTTCCCGGGCGGTCCTCACCGTGTCGTAGTCGCGGCGGCGCAGCGTGATGTTGACCATCTCGCCGGGGCGGGCGTAGCGTGCGCCCTGCCGCGCGATCAGGCGCTCTCCATCGTGAACCTCGATGCGCACCGCCTGTTCCAGCGGTTCGGTCACGCGCATCTGCAGCCGTACATCGGCCTGGGTCAGCTGCTCAGGGTTGAGCGTGTGGGGTACCACGTAGCGGACGTGCTCGCCCGCGCGCGTGGGAATCGGCGGCGCAACGGTGGCGCAGGTCGTGCCCATCGCGTAGCAGGCGGCACGCTCTCCCGCTACCTGTCCGGCTTCGGTGACCCAGTCGACGAGGTCGTAGACATGCACTACATTGCCGGCGGCGAAGATCCCAGGGAGGTTGGTCTGGTAGCTCTCGTCGACGTAGGGGCCGCCCGTCACGGGGTCGAGCCGCACACCGACGTTCTGCGAGAGTTCGTTCTCCGGGATCAGGCCGACGGAGAGGAGCAGTGTGTCGCACGGGATGATCTCCTCGGTGCCGCGTATGGGCTGCCAGCGCTCATCCACGGCCACGGCTTCGACGGCCTCCACGCGATCCCTGCCCAGGATGCGCTTCACGGTGTGGCGGAGCTGGAGGGGGATGTCGAAGTCCAAGAGACACTGGACGTAGTTGCGGCTGAGGCCGGTGAGGTAGGGCATCACCTCAAGCACCCGTTCGACTTTGGCGCCCTCGAAGGTCAGGCGTCGCGCCATGATCATGCCGATGTCGCCCGAGCCCAGGATGACGATACGCTTGCCGGGCATGTAACCCTCGACGTTGACCCAGCGCTGTGCCGTCCCGGCGGTGTAGACGCCTGCGGGGCGCATACCGGGGATGCGGATCTGGGCGCGGGTGCGCTCGCGGCACCCCATCGCCAGCACTACGGCCTTGGCCTCGATCTCAGAGAACCCACCACGTCCCCCGGTGACGTAGAGCTTGCGGGCCTCTCCTTGGACCGGTGTACGGTCGATCTCCAGGACCATGGTGTCACGCAGGGTGTCGATGTCCAACGCCCGCACATCGTCGATGAAGCGCTGGGCGTAGCCGGGGCCGGGGAGGTCCTCGCCGAAGACCTCCACCCCAAAGCCGTTGTGGATGCACTGCAACAGGATGCCGCCCAGCTCCTGATCGCGCTCCACGATGAGGACATCGTCGGCACCTGTTTTCTTGGCGGCGATGGCGGCGGCAAGGCCTCCCGGGCCACTGCCGATGACCACGACGTCGTAACGGTGGGCCGTGCCGGTTCGGATGGACATCTTATCCCACCTCCAGGTCTTTGGTCCGGCGCACGAGGAGCTCCGATGCGCTGCCCTTCTTGCTCACCGTCAGCGGATCGATGGCCAACTCACGGGCGAGGATCTCCACGACGCGGGGCATGTCAAAGGCGCCCTGACAGCGCCCGGTGCCCAACCACGTGCGCCGCTTGATCGCATCGTAGGAGTCGGCGGGGATCGGCGCGTGGATCTCCGCGACGATCTCGCCCTCGGTCACCATCTCGCAGCGACAGATCACGCGTCCGTAGCGCGGATCGCGCGCCACCAGCGCAGCTTGTTCTTCGCGGCTCAGATGGCGAAAGACAGGACGTGCCGGTCGCTTAGGCAGCCAATCGGCTTTCACTTGCAGGGGCTCACCGGCCCCCTCAAGCAGCCGGACCACCCGCTCGGCGATCGCCGGCGCTGCCGTAAGGCCGGGCGACTCAATACCGCCGAGGTTGACGAGGCCGGCGACCTCCGTAGGAATCTCCACGATGAAGTCTTTGTGGTAGTCAAGGACGGGGTTGGAGGAGGGCGCGTTGCCGCCGGGTCGGAGGCCCGCGAAGAGCGCGATGATGTGACGCCGGCTGAGGTCCGGCACCAACTTACAGGCGCCGTCCCAAATCTCCTGCATCCCGGAGGCGGTGACCGCGGTGTCCTCCTTGTCCTCCAGCTCCTCGGCATTCGGTCCGACGATGGTGTTGCCATGGACGGTCGTCGTGACCAGAATGCCCTTACTGATCTTGCTCGGAACCGGGAAGAGCACAGAGTTCATCTCGAATTGATTGCGGTCGAGCACATAGTACTCGCCACGCCGCGGCGTGATGTGGAATTCAAGACGGGTGCCGGCTTTGTGCATCACGTCGTCGGCGTAGAGTCCCGCGGCGTTGATGACCCAGCGTGCTGTGAGATCGCCGTGGCTGCTCTTGATCCCCGTGATGCGCCGCTTGCCGGAGGGGCCATCGGAGGCCCATAGGAAGTCCTCAAAGGCCGTGCTGCGCATCAGCGTCACGCCATTGCTGACCGCGTTCTCCGCGGCAGCGAGGGTGGCGCCCCAGGGATCGCAGATGCCGCCGACCGGACAGTAGAGCGCGGCGCTGACGGCCTCATTGATGTGGGGTTCGCGGCGGCGCATTTCCTCTCCGGGGATGATCTCCACGGGAACGCCGTTGGCCCGCCCGCGTTCGGCCTGCTCGTCCAGCGCCTCCCGTTCCTCATCCCCGATCGCCACGACGTAGGTGCCGCAGCGCTCGAAGCTGAACTGGAGCTCTTCGGCGAGCTGATCCCACATCGCGTTGCCGCGGACGTTAAGCTCGGCCTTCAGCGAACCGGGCAGTGCGTCGTAGCCTCCGTGGATGATCGCGGAGTTGGCTGATGTCGCGCCGGTGCAGATATCGGCTTCTTTCTCGATCCATAGGATGTCCAGGTCGTAACGCGAGAGGAAGCGGGCGACCATGGCGCCCACGATGCCCGCGCCGACGATGATGATGTCGTAGTCGCGAGGTGCTCCGTCGTTGTTGATCGTCGTTCTGGTGGTCATCGTCCTCAATCCTCGATCCACTCGAGCGTGCGCGCCACGGCCTTCTGCCAGCCCTTGTAGAGGGTCTCTCGCCTCGCTGCGTCCATCGCCGGCTCGAAGGTGCGGTCGACGCCCCAATTGCTGCGGAGGGCATCGATGTCCGACCAGAAGCCGACGGCAAGGCCGGCTGCGTAGGCCGCGCCCAGCGCCGTCGTCTCGGTGACCACGGGACGCACCACCGGCGCGCCCAGGATATCGGCCTGGAACTGCATCAGGAGCTCGTTGGCGACCATGCCCCCGTCAACCTTCAGCGTCCTCAGCTCGACCTTCGCGTCCTGCTCCATCGCCTCGAGCACGTCGCGGGTCTGGTAGGCTGTCGCCTCAAGGGCTGCTCGACAGATGTGCTCCTTGGTGATGTACCGGGTCAGTCCGACCATGACACCCCGAGCATCGCTGCGCCAATAGGGGGCGAAGAGCCCGGAGAAGGCCGGGACCACATACATCCCCCCCGCATCGTCTACCTGGCGCGCGAGGTCCTCAATCTGCGGCGCGCGGGTGAAGAAGCCGAGGTTGTCGCGCAGCCACTGGACCAGGGCGCCGGTGATGGCGATCGACCCCTCAAGGGCATAGACCGCCGGTTCGTCTCCGAACTGGTAACCCAGGGTCGTCAGCAATCCGTGTTCGGAGGGGATGATCTCGGTGCCCGTGTTCAGCAGCATAAAACAACCGGTGCCGTAGGTGTTCTTGGCCTCCCCGGGCGTGAAGCAGGTCTGTCCGACCAAGGCCGCCTGCTGATCGCCGAGGCTGCCCGTCACTGGGATACTCTCGCCAAAAGGGCCGTCGTTGCGTGTGAAGCCGTAGGGACGTGCAGCGCTCGAAGGGCGGATCTCGGGCAGCATCGAACGGGGGATGCCCAGGATGCTGCAGATCTCGTCGTCCCAATCGAGGGTGCGTAGATCCATCAGCAGCGTACGGCTGGCGTTGGTGACGTCCGTGACGTGCGCGCCGCCCTGCGGTCCGCCGGTCAGCCACCAGATGATCCAGCTGTCGACGGTGCCGAAGAGCGCGTTGCCCTTGTCCGCCGCCTCACGTACCGCCGGGACGTGCTGCAACATCCAAGCGAGTTTGGGTCCGGCAAAGTAGGTCGCTAACGGAAGTCCGACCTTGTCGCGGAAACGGTCCTGGCCCCCCTCCGCCGCCAGGGCGTCACAGATCTCCTTGGTGCGTGTGTCCTGCCAGACGATAGCGTTGTAGAGTGGCTGTCCCGTCCGTCGGTCCCACACCAGTGTCGTCTCACGCTGATTGGTGATGCCCACCGCGGCGATCCTGCCGCTGGGGATATTGCCCTGGGTCAGCGTCTGTTGGATGACGCTGCGCGTCTTGGCCCAGATTTCGATCGGATCGTGTTCGACCCAACCGGGCTGCGGGTAGAGCTGCCGGTGTTCCTCGTAGGACCAGATGACGGGCGTTCCGCTGTGGTCGAAGAGGAT
>CAZYYC010000196.1:0-8675 GCA_964650935.1 uncultured Anaerolineales bacterium | reverse complement strand
TCGGGTGGCGCCCGCATCCAGGAAGGGGTGGATGCGCTGGCGGCCTACGGCGACATCTTCTACCAGAATGTCCAGGCCTCGGGCGTGATCCCGCAGATCTCGGTCATCCTCGGCCCGTGTGCGGGCGGCGCGGTCTACTCCCCGGCGATCACCGACTTCGTGGTGATGGCCTCGGGTAGTGCGCACATGTTCATCACCGGCCCGCAGGTGATCCGTGCCGTGACGCACCAGGAGATCGACTTTGAGTCGCTGGGGGGTGCTGCGATCCACGGTGAGGTCAGCGGCGTGGCGCATCTCGTCGCCGGCGATGAGGACGAGGCCCTCGATGACGTGCGCTGGCTGCTCGGCTACCTGCCGCAGAACAACCTCGATACGCCGCCCTACGTGCCTACCTCTGATGAGGGCCACCGCCCGACGCCCGAGTTGGCCGATTGTGTGCCCGACGATCCTCAGCATCCCTATGATGTGCGCACGGTGATCGAGGGGCTGGTGGATGAAGGGGTCTTCCTTGAGATCCAGCCCGCCTATGCCCGGAACCTCGTGATCGGGTTTGCCCGCATCGATGGGCAACCGGTGGGCGTGGTCGCCAACCAGCCTGACGTCCTGGCGGGCGTCATCGACATCGACGCCAGCGACAAGGGGGCGCGCTTCATCCGTTTCTGTGACGCTTTTCATCTGCCGTTGGTCACCCTGGTCGATACGCCCGGGTTCTTGCCCGGTGTTGAGCAGGAGCACGGTGGTGTGATACGGCACGGCGCGAAGCTGCTCTACGCCTATGCGGAGGCGACGGTGCCCAAGGTGTCGCTGATCCTGCGCAAGGCCTACGGCGGCGCCTATATCGTGATGAGCTCGAAGCATCTGGGGGGCGATGTGAACCTCGCGTGGCCTCATGCGGAGATCGCCGTGATGGGGCCCGAGGGGGCGGTCAACATCGTTTTCCGCGGGGAGCTTGCCGAGGCTGCCGATCCCGACCTGCAGCGAGCCGAGCTGGTGGCTGCTTATCGTGGAGAGCTGGCGAACCCCTTCGTGGCGGCTTCACGGGGCTATCTCGATGATGTGATCCATCCTGCTGAGAGCCGGATGCGCGTGGTGGCAGCGCTGCAGTTGCTGCGCAACAAGCGCGAGTCCACGCCCAAGCGCAAACACGGCAACGTGCCGCTCTAGGGGCCTTGAGATGAAAGTACTGGTCGCCAATCGAGGTGAGATCGCCGTGCGCGTGCTCCGGGCCTGCCGCGACTTGGGGCTTGCAAGCGTCGCCGTCTATTCCGAAGGCGATCGCGATGCCCTGCACACGCGCCATGCGGACGAAGCGCTGCTGATCGGCCCCACGTCCGCGGCGGAGAGCTACCTGAGCATCCCCGCCCTGCTCAGTGCAGCGCGCCGCAGCGGCGCCGATGCCGTCCATCCCGGCTACGGATTCCTTTCGGAGCACGCCGGCTTCGCCGAGGCTGTCGAGAGCGCAGGTCTTCGCTTCATCGGTCCGCTGCCCGAGACGCTGGCGGCGACGGGCGACAAGGTCGTGGCGCGTCGGATCGCGCGGGAGGCGGGGTTACCCGTGCTCCGTGGTCCCGACCAGCCGCTCACCGATGCCACGTTGGCGAGTGCGATGGATGACCTCGCCTTCCCCGTCCTGGTCAAGGCCGTCTCGGGCGGCGGCGGGCGGGGGATCCGGTTGGTGCGCGACGCCGCGGAGCTGCCTGCTATGGTGGCGGCAGCGCGCCGGGAGGCTGTGGCCTCCTTCGGTGACGGTGCCGTCTATCTCGAGCCTCTGATCGAGCGCGCGCGCCACGTCGAGGTCCAGATCCTCGGCGATGGGACAGGACGTGTGCTCTGTCTCGGTGAGCGGGAGTGCTCCATCCAGCGCCGCCGGCAGAAGCTCATCGAGGAGGCGCCCGCGCCGGGACTGAGCAGTCGGCAGCGCACTCTGCTTTTTGAAGCCGCGGCGCGTCTCGGCAGCGCCCTGCGCTATCGTAGCCTGGGGACGGTGGAGTTCCTGCTGGATCATCACGGCGAGTTCCACTTCATCGAGATCAATCCTCGCATCCAGGTGGAGCATCCGGTGACCGAGATGGTGACGGGGATGGACCTCGTCCACGAGCAGTTGAGATTGGTCGCCGGACGCACGCTCAGGTATCACCAGGACGAGGTGACCGTCCGGGGAGCCGCGATCGAGGCGCGGGTATTGGCAGAATCCGTCCTCGCGACGGCGTCGCCCGACGGTCGGGGTGGGTTCAGTCTCGTGCCCGCCACCGGCGAGATCACGTACTTGAAGGAGCCGGGCGGGCCGGGGATTCGCATGGACAGCGCACTCTATCAGGGGATGCAAGTGACTGCCGACTATGACTCCTTGTTGGCCAAGGTGATCGCTTGGGGGCCGACGCGCGCTGTGGCCCTGGTGCGGTTGCGTCGGGCGCTGCATGAGTTCCGGATCGGCGGGGTGGAGACCGACCTGGACTACCTACAGCAGATCCTGACGAGTGTGCCTTTCATCTCGGGCAGGGTCGACACGACCTATCTGGATCGTTTTGAGCCCAGTGGTGGGGGAAGCACGCGCGATATGGCACCGGAGATCGCCGCCGCGGCGGCGTTCCTGGCTCACCGGGCTGAAGCCGTCACCCGGCGCCGCGACACCGCACGGACGGCTGCTCAAGGGCGCGATGCTGACCGTCAGTTGTGGCGCGCCACGGCGTGGCGCGAGCAGATGTAGAGGAAAGGGGAGACCATCATGACGGAGTATGCTGTGGTCGTTGGGGATCGTGAATATCGCGTTGCCGTGCAGGCGTCGGGCCTGCTGGTCGACGGGGAGCCGCTCGACTTCGAGTTGACCTCACTGAACGGCAACGGGTTGCATCTCTTCCGACGAGGCGTGCGGCACGTCGAGATGTACTTCAAGGCGGTCACGGGCTCTGACGCAGCGCCTGGAGCAGCGGAGGCCAGTTATGAGGTGCAGGTGCACGGACAGGCCACCACGGCTACCGTCGATGCGTTGCACGCGCGCCGCCGGTTCCGCGGCAGGTCGCGCGAGGAGGTGGGAGATACAGGCACGATCATGGCTCCGATGCCGGGACTCGTCGTGGAGCTGATGGTGGAGCCGGGGCAAGAGGTGCAGCAGGGCGACGTGCTGCTGACTCAGGAGTCAATGAAGATGCAGATGCAGCTGCGGGCCCCGTTCAACGGACGGGTTGCGGAGGTCGCGGTCGAGGTCGGGGCGCAGGTTGAGAAGGGGGCTGCCCTCGTGCGGTTGGTGACCGACGTTGAGAACGAGGTGATGCGATGACTGTGAAGGCGGGGCTTGTGCGTTGCGAGCGATCTGCACGGGCAGGCGATCTGGTGATCACGGCGGGGGCCGCCATCGCGTGGGCCTATCTGGTGGCGCTGAGCGCCCAACTTCGCGTCTACCTCCCCTTTAGCCCGGTGCCGGTCACGGCGCAGACGCTGGTGGTCCTGCTGGGCGGGGCGCTGCTGGGCGCACGACGGGGCGCGTTGGCAGCAGCGCTCTACCTGGTGGGCGGAGCTGCGGGGCTGCCCTTTTTCGCCGGAGGGACGCTCGCCGGTCCGACGGGTGGGTACCTGATCGGCTTCGTGCTGGGGGCCTACGTCGTCGGCCTGCTTTGGGAGCACTGGACCAAGTCGGACGCGCGGCGCTTCGTTGCCGCGTGGCTCGTTTTTGCCTTGGGCCACGGCGTGATCTACGTTCTCGGCCTGGTGTGGCTGGCACGCTTCGTGGGCTGGCCCGCCGCCCTGCCTCTGGGGCTTGCGCCGTTCGTCATCGGCGATCTCGCCAAGGTCGTAATCGCCGCCGCCATCGTGGGATGGGCCATGCATGGGATGGACCACACATTGGATGGATCACGCGTGGTCCATCCGACGAGAGAAGAGGAGTTGAGCTGAGATGTTGTCTGACGTAACCACGACGCCGACGGACGTGACACCGGCGGGCGCCTCACTCCGTACGACGCCGATCGCCCTGATCGGCAAGGCCGGGATCTTCGCGAAGGCGCACGACGCCCGCGAGTACTGGCAGAATATCGTCGAGAAGGTGAACGGCATCACTGATGTGCCGCCGTCGCGATGGTCGGTCGATGACTACTATGATCCCGATCCGCAAGCACGCGACAAGGTCTACTGCAAGCGTGGCGGCTTCATCCCCGACATCGCTTTCGATCCGCTGGCCTTCGGCATACCGCCGAACCTGCTGGAGGTGACCGACGTCTCGCAGTTGTTGAGTCTGGTCGTGGCGCGCGATCTGCTCGCCGATGCAGGCTACGGCGAGGAGGTGGCGGGGCGTCCTTACGATCGGACGCGTGTGGGCGTCATCCTGGGCGTCGCAGGCGGGCAGAAGCTCATCACGCCGTTGACCTCGCGCTTGCAGTACCCGGTCTGGGAGCGCGTGCTGCGCAGCCACGGACTACCCGAGGATGAGGTCGCCGAGATCGTCGACCAAATCAAGCTCGCCTACATCGAGTGGAACGAGAACGCCTTTCCCGGGCTACTCGGAAACGTGATCGCGGGGCGTATCGCGAACCGCTTCGACCTGGGTGGTCTGAACTCGGTGGTGGACGCGGCGTGTGCCAGTAGCCTCAGCGCCCTGAAGATGGCGGTGAGCGAGCTCCTGGAGGGGCGCGCCGACATGATGATCACGGGTGGGGTGGACACCGACAACTCCGCCTTCTCCTATATGTGCTTCAGCAAGACGCCCGCCTTCACTCAGGGCGAGGTGCCGCGCCCGTTTGACGCCGAAGCCGACGGTATGATGGTCGGCGAGGGGCTGGGGATGGTGATGCTGAAGCGGCTGGCGGACGCTGAGCGCGATGGCGACCGGATCTACGCCGTCATCCGCGGCATCGGGGCCTCCAGCGATGGGCGCTTCAAGAGCATCTATGCCCCGCGACCTGAGGGCCAGGCGTTGGCGACGCGCCGCGCCTATGAGGAGGCCGGGGTCTCACCGCTCAGCGTGGGCCTGGTCGAGGCGCACGGCACGGGGACCCGTGCCGGCGATCCTGCCGAGATCGAGGGCCTGCTGCACGTCTTCGGCCACGCCGACGGTGCCGATAAGCACATCGCGATCGGCAGTGTGAAGTCGCAGATCGGTCATACCAAGGCCGCCGCCGGCGCTGCCGGCTTGATCAAGGCCGCCCTGGCGCTTGACCAGAAGGTACTGCCGCCCACGAATAACGTCACGCAGCCGAGCCCCAAGCTCGCCGAGACGCCCTTCTATGTGAATACGGAGGCGCGTCCCTGGATTCAGCCGGCGGGCGCGGGACCGCGGCGCGCGGGTGTCAGCGCCTTCGGCTTCGGTGGGACCAACTTTCACATCGTCCTGGACGAATATGTGCCCGGCGAGAGCGTCGAGACGGAGCGGGTCGCCTATCGCCTCAACCGTGTCGCGCAGCCGGTGGTGCTATGGGCAGCGACCGCGGGAACTCTGGCCGAACGCTGCGAACAACTCTTTGACGAGCTCGACGGCGAATCCGCCGAGGCAATCTACCGCGAGATCACGTCCGCCGGTAAGGCGCCCATCATCCCTGCCGACGCGGCGCGGATGGGCTTCGTCGCCGACTCGATCGACGAGGCGCGCGGTCTCCTCGGTGATGCCCTGAAGGTGCTGCGCGCACGCCCGGAGGCCGATGCGTGGGAGCACCCGCGAGGCATCAGCTACCGCCGGGCGGCCTTCCCCGGGATCGAGGACGATGGGCGGATCGTGGCGCTCTTTCCGGGTCAGGGGGCCCAATATGTCAACATGGGGCTCGATCTGGCGATGAACTTTCCGCCGCTGCGGGACACGATCGCCGAGATGGACGCGCTCTTTGCGGCTGAGGGGCTGCCCCCCCTCTCCCGCGCGCTCTATCCGCCGCCGGGAACCGATGAGCAAGGCCGCGGTCTGCAGGCGACAGACTATGCCCAGGCAGCGATCGGCGTGGTCAGCGCGGGGCTCTACAAGATCCTCGCCGCCGCGGGCTTTCGCCCTGACTTCACCGCCGGTCACAGCTTTGGTGAGCTGTCGGCGCTCTGGGCCGGCGGCATGCTCAGCGAGGACGATTTCCTGACCTTAGTCAAGGCACGGGGCCGGGCGATGCGTCCCCCGGAGGACGCCGGTGCGGACTTCGACGCCGGGACGATGGCCGCGGTGCAGGGGGCGTTGACCGATATCGAGCGCGAGCTGGCGGCGCTGGCGGAGGCCGAGGGCCTGCGTGTGATCGTAGCTAACCAGAATTCTAGCTCCCAGGCGGTGATCGCCGGGCCCACCGACGAGGTGCGGCGAGCCGGGGAGGCGTTGGTCGGTAAGGGCCTCAAGGTCACGCCGCTGCCCGTCTCGGCAGCCTTCCACACGCCGGCTGTCGGCCACGCCTCCGAACCCTTCGCGCGTGAGGTGGCGTCGGTGACCTTCAGACCTCCAGAGGCAGTCGTCTACTCCAACACCACCGGCGCCCCCTATCCTGTCGATGATCCGGAGGGGGCGCAAGCCCTGCTGGGCGGTCATATCCTGCATCCGGTGCTCTTCAAACAACAGATCGAGGCGATCTACCATGCGGGGGGACGCGTTTTCGTCGAGATCGGACCGCGGCGCATCACGACCGGTCTGGTGGAGGACATACTCGCGGATCAGCCCCACGTCGCGATCGCTCTCAATCCCAGCCGCAGCACGTCAAGCGATCGCCAGTTTCGGGATGCGGTGGTGCGGCTGCGGGTGGCGGGCCTGAACCTGGGCAACGTTGACCCCTATGAGGAGGTGTGAGATGGGTTTTGAGGTGACATTGAACGGCAGCAACCATGTCAGCGAAGCGCGCGTACGCGCGTTCGAGGAGACGCTGGCTCAGCGAGATCATCGGGCAGCAAGCAGAGGGCGCGAGAAAGCGCCACGCGTTGAAGCACCACCCCAGCCCGCGATGGCTGAGGTGCGGCCTGCTGCTCCCTCTGTTGATTACGCCCGCGTCTTTGAGAGTCTGGAGCGCGGTCTGGCGCAGTCGTATGGTCACCAGAGCGAGACGCTCAGAGTGCACCACCAGTATCTCAATAACGAGGCCGCCTATGCCGGCATCTTTGCCCAGCTGATGGAAGAGCAGGGGGTGCTGTTCGACCACGGTACGGTCAGCCCCGAGCGTGCCGAAGTGCTGCTCCACGTGATGCAGACGCTGGCACGCAGCTTCGAGCAGTTCCATGCGCATCAGAGCGAGACGCTGAACGTGCATTACGAATTCCTGGCCCAGCAGGCAACCTATGCGCAGTCGTTTGTGACGCTGCTGCGTGAGCACTATGGGTCTGTGCTCGGCGCCGACGGTCACCGTGGGCACAACGGGAACGGGAACGGGCACAACGGGACAGACTCGGGTACGCAGGTTCTGTCACTGCCGGCACAGCCGGCGTTGCGTGCTGCGGCAGCGACGGCTCCACGACCGGTTGTCCAGGCGCCCGAGCCGGAGGTGCCGGTCGTGCGTCAGGACGCCGTGTCGGTCGTACGTCGAGACGAGGCGCCGCGCACTGCCGTGGAGATGTCCGATGCAGCTCCAGTCGGCGAGCGCGCGGATCTCGCCCCATCGCTCCTGGCGATTGTCAGCGACAAGACCGGCTACCCGACCGAGATGCTCGATCTGGATATGGACATGGAGGCCGATTTGGGCATCGACTCCATCAAGCGGGTCGAGATCCTGGGCGCGCTGCAGGACGCCCATCCCGATATGCCGGAGGTCGAGACGGAGGCGCTCGCCGAGCTGCGCACGCTTGGCCAGATCATCGCCTACACAGCGCAGTCCGGCCCCGAGGCTCAGACGGTGGCGTCGCCGACGGCACCCGTTGTCGCAGCGGCGCCGGCGGCTGTGCCCCAGCCCCCAACGGAGCGAGGCGGCCTGTCGCTGAAGCAGGACCTCCTGTCCATCGTCAGCGACAAGACCGGGTACCCGACCGAGATGCTCGACCCGGAGATGGACATGGAGGCCGACCTGGGTATCGACTCGATCAAACGGGTCGAGATCCTGGGTGCCCTGCAGGACGCGCATCCCGATCTGCCGGAGGTGGAGGTCGAGGTCCTTGCCGAGCTGCGCACGCTGGCCCAGATCCTCGACCATATGAAGCGGGAGGCTGCGCCAAAAAAAGCGTGAGGCGGGTGGTCCCTGACACTGCCGGTGGTCTGCCCGCAGCATTACAACCGACCGCCGTGTGCCTGCAGGGCCTGCCCGCTCCCGACGCCGTCGAGTTCGCCCTTCCCGACGGTCACGTCTGCCTGGTGGTCGCTGACCGTTCGGATACCTCCGCGGCCCTTGTCGAGCGTCTGCGCGGCTCCGAGTGGCAGACGGTGAAGCTTGTCACCGGGGAGACGGGGGAGCTAGAGGGGTTCGACGTACCTCTCGCCGGCTTCGATGAGGAGGCTGTACGAGCTGCCCTGGCAGAGGTACGGGCCCGGCACGGACCGGTGGGCTTCTGCATCTACCTGCATCCCCAGAGCTCCAAGGCGATAGAGGATGCCGTCCTCACTGCGTCCGGCCGGGCACGGCTCACGCTGCCCTTCTTACTCGCCAAGCACCTTCAACCCGGTCTGGTCGACGCTGCCGGCCTTGGGCGCGCCGGCTTCGTGACGGTGACGGCGCTCGATGGGATGCTCGGACTGAGCGGGGCCGCGGATGCTGATCCCGTAGCAGGTGGCGTAGCGGGATTGACGAAGACGCTGCGGCTGGAGTGGC
>CAZYYC010000195.1:4359-8724 GCA_964650935.1 uncultured Anaerolineales bacterium | reverse complement strand
GGGTCAGCTACCCGCCCCACATGTCTGATGTGGGTCGGAAAGCTGTTCCGACCTCCGTGCTTCTGCAACGGGGCTCGGGCGGGTCAGCTACCCGCCCCACATGTCTGATGTGGGTCGGAAAGCTGTTCCGACCTCTGCTCTCTAGTTACCGGGCTTGGGCGGGTCGGCGGCCCGCCCCACATGCGGCTCATATCTGCGGGCGGGGGCATCGTGGAGCCATTCGCGGGCCAGCCAGAGCGCCTCGTCCTGTGAGAGCCAACCCCCACGGACCTGCTCACGCAGGACGTCGGCGAGGAGCCATTTGACGAGCAGCGTTTTGCCGTAGCACCACTCGATGCAGCGGGCATCGGAGGCCACGAGGGCGCACTTGCTTGCCGGGACCGCCTCGGCGCGGACCTGCATCGCCTGCCGGTAGGTGGAGGCGCGGAAGTTGTACCACCACAGGCCCCCGAGATGGACGTTGGGGTAGATGCGGGCAGCCTGGGCGGCATCCATGTTGTTCCCCGGTGCGCCGATGACCAGCTCGAAGCCGCACGGATAGCGCTCGAAGAGCGGGTAGAGATCGGTGATGCGGCGCGGATCGTCGACCGCCATCGAGGTGCGCGGGCTGACGTCGCGTTCGATGCCCAGGAAGAGCTGGGCGAACATCCCCGCCGTGCCGAGCGCCTCAAAGAGCAGGTGGGAGAGGGCGGCGTCGGCCTGCCACGCGGTGAGACCGCGGGCGGGCAGCGCCTCGAGGGCCGCGACCGCCTCCTTGCCGTGGGCCTCGAAGGCCTCCGCTGCGACGCGCATCCCGCCGATGCCCTGGGCGTGGAGCCGGGCGACCACCTGGTGGGCCGCCTCGCGGGCTGCCGCTAACTCTGCCCGGGGGTCTTCCGCGGCGGTGAGGCGCGCAGCCCAGCGGGGTTGATCCTCCCACATGGGCACCGCCACCCCGACGCCCGGCAGGTCGGTGAAGTCCGCCTCGGCGAGCTCGTTGACGGCGATGCTGCGGATGGCGAGCCGGTCGATCACGGAGCGCGCCCAGGTGGGGTCCTGTCCCCGCTCGCGCACGGCGTGATCCACGGCGGCGATGCGGCCGGGCGTGCAGGCGCCCACGTCGTCCACCAGCGGCGTCTCGTAGAGGTCCGCGCAGATACGGCGGACGATGAGGTGCCAGTTGGTGGTGCGCACGGCGTTGAAGGCCTGGGCGAAGGCCACCCGGCGCCGGTCCTCCGGCAGGTCGGGCGCCTTCAGCGGGTAGCCGACCGACCAGAGCTCCTGCTGGAACCAGAAGTAGTGGCCGATATCCCAGAAGGTCTGGGCGTTGACCGGCACACCGGGCCGGTTCAGGTGGGTGTGGGTGTCGAAGACCGGCAGCCCATGGACGGCCTCGCGCCATGCCTTGCGTTTCATCGGGGTTCACCTCGCTTCAGGGTGGGGAACTCGGTGACGCGCAGGTTCGTGCTCCCGTAGGGGATCAGCGTCAGCTCCTCCTCGGGCTCCGCGCTGGTGACGGGGCTCTCGGGCGCGTCGGCAGCGGAGCCGGCGTCCAGCTCCCAGCCGGGCAGGCGCCGGCCCCTCACCGTGGCGGACAGGGGCGCGCCCTCCGGCGAGAAGGGCAGGTCGCCGACCGGGTGCTCCTCAAAGGTGAGGTCGTCCTCCAGCGTGGCCTCGTCGATGTCCAGGGCGTAGGCCCACGGCGTGGTCGGCACGACCGCCCAGTCGGCGTGGGGTAGCTCGCGGTAGGGGGCGTCGTCGTGGACCCGGTTCCACTGCTCGCCCATCTTGAGGGCGTAGACGAGGGGGCCGCGCGTGACGGCGGCGGCGTTGTGGAGACCGCGCCGGAGCGATGGGCGGGAGGGGAGGGTGAGCGTGAGCTCCGCGTCGCCCTCCCACGTCCGGGCGACCTCGTGGAAGGAGCCGGGGCGCGGGTCCTCGCGAGCGCCGTCGGGCAGCATAAGCTCCGCGCCCGCAGCCCAGGCGGGGATGCGCAGCCAGAGCGAGAAGTCGGTCGGGCGCGCGGCGGAGACGGTGAAGCGCAGGGTCTCGCGGAAGGGATAGTCGGTGGTCAGCTTCGCCGTGACCGGCGTGCCGTCGACCTGGGTGTGGACCTCGCTGGGGGCATAGGCGACGGCAGCCAGCCCAGGGCCGGTGGAGGGCGTCATCCAGAGGTGGGCGGCGAACTTGGGCCAGCCCTGGCTGAGGTTGGCGGTGCAGCAGCCGTAGTTGGGCTCGACGCCGAAGAGGTTGGACGCGGGCCCGTTGGTGTTCCAGATGCGGCCCTCGAGTTCGGTGCAGAGCACCTGGTTGACCTGCTGGTCGTACTGGTGCGACCACATGTCGGGGGAGAAGGTGGCGGGTAGGGCGTTGAAGATGACGCGCTCGAGCTGATCGCCGAAGGCGACGTCGCCGAAGGTGGAGAGCAGGACCTCCAGCGAGAAGGCCAGCTCGACGACGGCGCAGAGCTCGGTGCCGTGGGTGGGCTGCAGCCCGGCGAGGCACTCGTCGCCGGTGAAGACGCCGGTGACCATGCCGTGGTGGGCCATCAGCTGCTCGATCATGCGGGCGGCGGCGCTGCGGTCGCCTGCGGCGCCGGAGAGGCGCCAGCGCAGGGCGGGGGCCTTGACCGCCATCGCGTTGTTCACCACGTGGCTCATGTAGTTCCAGCGTCCGTGGGGCGTGGGGCCGGCGGCGGGCCAGCCGGAGGGCGCCGCGAAGAAGGCGCGCCAATCGAAGCCCTGGGCGCGCAGCTTGACCGCCAGATCGAGCAGCCAGGGCTCGCCGGAGCGCTCATAGAGCCGGAAGATGGCGATCAGGGTCTCGAACCAGCGGAACTGGCCCCAGTTGAAGAGGGGGGCGGTGTCGATGGTGCGGTCGATCGCCTGCAGGGCGCGCTCCAGCGCGGACAGAGCGCGGGCGTCGCCGGTGGCGTCGTAGTAGACGTCGAGGACCTTGGTTGCCAGGATCTGGCCCCAGAGGTCGTAGCGGGGCTGCACGGTCTGCCCGGAGGCGGCGATCATCGCGCGCGGCCCGAGCCAGCCGTCATCCGCCTGGTGGGTGAGGATGTGGTCGAGGTAGTGCTCGACCTTGGCCTGGAGGTCGGCGTCCGCGAGCAGGTAGGCGAGCGGGATGACGCCGTCGAGCCAGTAGGGGGCGCGCTCCCAGGCCTCGGCGTCGCCGCCGAACCACTGGCTGTCGCGCACGTCGGGCCAGAACTCGTCCAGGTGTCCGCTGATGCCGTCGGCCTGGATGCGTAATTGCTGCCGCAGCCAGCCGGTGGGGCGGATCGCGCCGAGCGGCAGGGGGCGGAAGGTGGGTGGCTGTAGGGTGAAAGCGTTCATAGGGCTCCTCCGTTCTACGCCCCGGCCCCATTGAGCCGCGCCATCTGCGCCTCACTCAGCTCCACCTCGAGCGCGCCCAGGTTCTCCGTCATCTGGGCGTCGTTGCTCGCCGCCATCAGCGGTATCACGGGTGGCGCACTCTGCATCATCCACGCGTAGATCACCTGGTTGGCAGTGGCGCCCACCTCCTCGGCGACGGCGCGCAACACAGCCAGGCGCGCCTCGCTATCGGGCCCGAGGTACTGCGCCTGGAAGGCGCGATCCTCCCGCGTGTAGGCACCGTTGAGCAGCGGGGAGTAGGCGAGCAGCGACACGCCCTCGCTCCTGACGTAGTCCAGAAGGTCGTCGTTGGAGCTGATCTGGTCGCCGAAGCTCGCGCCGGGCTTGGGCCGGAGGTAGGTGTGGCGCTGCTGGATACAGACGTACTCGGCCCAGCCGTGGGCCCGGCTGACCATGCGGGCCTTCTCCAGCCGCCAGGCGAGGAAGTTGCTGGCGCCCAGGTAGCGGACCTTGCCGGCCCGGACCAGGCTGTCAAAGGCCTCCAGCGTCTCCTCCAGCGGCGTCGTGCGGTCGTCCACGTGGGCGTAGTAGAGGTCGATGACGTCGGTCTGCAGCCGCCGCAGGCTCTTGTCGCATTCGGCCTCGATCTGCCGCGCCCGGAGGCCACGCTCGACGCCCGGGTAGGCAAACCCCATCTTGCTGGCGATGAACATCCGCGAGCGGTTCCCGCGGTCCGCCATCCACTGGCCCAACACGGTCTCGCTCTCGCCGCCCTTGAAGCCCTCGAGCCAGAAAGAGTAGATGTTGGCGGTGTCGAAGAAGCTGCCGCCGGCGTCGACGTAGCGGTCCATCAGGCGATAGGACAGCGCCTTGCCGACGCGGTTGCCGTAATAGAGCACGCCCAGACAGAGCGCGCTGACGTTCTCGCCGGTCGTCCCGAGAGGCGTCGTTTTCATGGTTCCCCCGTTCTTCTCGTGAGTGGTTGCCTCATGCGCTTTATCATACTTCCATACCCCTGAGATGGAAATCCGGCTTGCGCAGC
>CAZYYC010000195.1:0-4259 GCA_964650935.1 uncultured Anaerolineales bacterium | reverse complement strand
TCATGCGCTTTATCATACTTCCATACCCCTGAGATGGAAATCCGGCTTGCGCAGCAACGTGCTGCAAACTGCAACCAAGCGAGGTACCATGGGAGAAGGAGGTGAGCGATGGCGATTCTGCATGTACGCAATGTCCCTGAGCCCCTGTACGAGCGGCTGAGGGAGCGCGCGGAGGCGCAGCGGCGCTCTTTGAGCGCGGAAGTGATCACGCTGTTGGCGTGGGCGATCGAGGAGGCGGAGCGCCGTCCCGCTGAGACGTTGGACGTCATCCGGCGCCGCCGGTCATTCAACCCCGCCGAGGCGGGGGCCCCCGACAGTACCACGCTGCTGCGTGAGGACCGGGAACGGTGACCCCAGAGGAGGACTTCGGGTTCAACTGCGTGGTCGACGCGAGCGTAGGGATCAAGCTCTTCCTGGCTGAACCTTTGTCGGATCAGGCGCATGCTCTCTTCGCCCATCTGGCGGATGATCCGCCGGCGCAGTTCTACGTGCCGGACCTCTTCTATGTGGAGTGCGCCAACATCCTGTGGACATACGTGCAGCGCTTCGGCTATCCGGCAGCGCAGGCGCTCCAGGACATGCGCGATCTGGTGCGGCTGCCGTTGATGAGCGTGTCGCTCTCGATGCTGGCGGCGCCGGCCCTGGCGCTGGCAACAGAGATCGGCTGCACGGCGTATGACGCCGCCTACGTAGCGTCGGCGCGAGAGCTGAAGCTGCCGTTGATCACGGCGGATGAGGCATTGGTGCGGCGGTTTGCGGGGACGGATGTGGAGGTGCGGATGCTGGGGGCGCGCACGTAGCCGTCGCGGCTGCGGGTCCGGCGAGAGCCGCTTGGCGCGCGATCCCGCTCAAGGGCGTTCCGGCGGCCTTGAGCGGTGGCCTGCGTCGAGGGATGTCAGGGGTTCGCTCTGCGTGGGAATCCCGTCTCGAACGGCAGTAGGGTTCCCTGTGCTGGGCGTGTTCGCCTGACTACCGCTGCTGCCGTGCACTTTCTGCTGCCTGGCGCTTGACATGCTCGCGACGCTGCCTATCATGGGCGCAACAACGTGCCGGCTATTCCGCCGTTCTCCGACCTATGCACGAAGGTGACCAGAGATGCCCATCAAGAAGACCGAACTCTACAGCTCGCTCTGGGCCAGCTGCGACGAACTCCGCGGCGGCATGGACGCCTCCCAATACAAGGACTACGTCCTGGTCCTGCTCTTCGTCAAATATGTCTCCGACAAGTACGCCGGCAAGCCTGAGGCGCTCATTGAGGTGCCCGAGGGCGGTAGCTTCCAGGACATGGTCGCGCTCAAGGGTGACAAGGAGATCGGCGACAAGATCAACAAGATCATTGGACGGTTGGCGGAGGCCAACGGCCTCAAAGGTGTGATCGACCTTGCCGACTTCAACGACCCCGACAAGCTGGGCCGCGGCAAAGAGATGGTCGATCGCCTCACCAACCTGGTCGCGATTTTCCAGAACCCCGGGCTCGACTTCAGTGCCAACCGCGCCGAGGGAGACGACATCCTCGGCGACGCTTATGAGTACCTGATGCGCCACTTCGCGACGCAGTCGGGCAAGTCGAAGGGGCAGTTCTACACACCCGCCGAGGTCTCCCGTATTATGGCACGCGTGATCGGGATCGACCAAGCGAAACATCAGGACGAGACGATCTACGACCCAACCTGCGGCTCGGGCTCGCTGTTGATCAAAGCCGCTGACCAGGCGCCGCGTGGCGTCACCATCTACGGGCAGGAGATGGACAACGCCACCGCTGCGTTGGCCAAGATGAACATGATCCTCCACGACAACCCCACCGCGGAGATCTGGCAGGACAACACGCTCTCCAGCCCCTACTTCAAGAATGCCGACGGCAGCCTGAAGACCTTCGACTACATCGTCGCCAATCCCCCCTTCTCCACCAAGTCGTGGTCGAACGGCTTCGACCCGGAGCACGATCTCTACAGGCGCTTCGAGTTCGGCATCCCGCCCAGGCGCAACGGCGACTACGCCTTTCTGCTGCACATCCTGCGCTCGCTGAACAGCACCGGCAAAGCCGTCGTCGTCATGCCCCACGGGGTGCTCTTCCGCGGCAACGCCGAGGCGCAGATCCGCCGTAACCTGGTGCAGCGTGGCTACATCAAGGGCATCATCGGCCTGCCGGCTAATCTCTTCTACGGCACCGGCATCCCGGCCTGCCTGATCGTCCTCGACAAGGAGCACGCCGCGGCGCGCACAGGCATCTTTATGATCGACGCGAGCCGGGGCTTCGAGAAGGACGGCGCCAAGAACCGGCTGCGCCACCAGGATATCCGCAAGATCGTGGATGTTTTCAACGGTCAGGTCGAACTCGACCGGTACGCGCGGATGGTCCCCTTGAGCGAGATCCAGGACAACGACTACAACCTCAACCTGCCGCGCTACATCGACACAACCCAACCCGAGGACATCCAGGACATCGCCGCGCATCTCTATGGGGGCATTCCGGACCGCGACGTGGCGGAACTGGAGCGCTATTGGACCGTCTTTCCCGGCGTTCGATCCGCGCTTCTCAGGCCGCGGATGCCTGCCGGCGCGCCGATCCGGGCCGTCGCTGCCGAGGTCGGACCGGCCTACGCGGCAGCGGGCGCAGCCCAGGATCTGACGCCGTCGGTCCCCATCCCCGATGACGATCCGAGGACCGCCGGTGTCCTTCACCCCTCCAGGGTCGGCTACGGCGGATACAGCGACCTTCGGATTCCCGCCGCCGAGATCAAGAGCACGATCCTGGTGCACTCCGAGTTCGTCGCCTACACGGCCACCGTCCACGAGGTCTTCGACGCCTGGGTCGCTCACCATCGCCCGCTGATGATGGGGCTGGAGAAGGGCGCTCGCACGCGTGAGCTGATCGACGCTCTCTCCGAGTCGCTGCTCGCGGCTTTTGAGCCGGTGCGCCTCATCGACCGCTACGACATCTACCAGCATCTGATGAGCTATTGGACGGAGACGATGCAGGACGACGTCTATATGATCATCACGGACGGCTGGAAGGCCAACGCGGAGCTCATTCCGCCCCAACTCGTGATCGACCGTTATTTCGCGGAGGAGCAACGTGCCATCGAGGCGCTGGAAGCGGAGCGCGAGGCCGTGAAGCAGCGGCAGGATGAGCTGCAGGAGGAACACGGGGATGAGGAGGGGTTGCTGTCCGAGGTGATGAACGACCGCGGCAACGTGACGAAGTCCGCCGCCCAACTCGACCCCGAGGCAGCGGACGAATACGCGCTGCTCACTGAGCTACTGGGGCTGATGGACAAGGACACCGCGTTGGGCCGCCGCATCCGCGACGCTCAGAAGGGACTGGAGGCTCGCGTCAGCGCCAAGACCAAGGCCCTGTCGCAAGCTGAGGTCCGGTTGCTGGTCGTCGACGACAAGTGGCTGGCGGCGCTGGTAGCCCAGGTCCGGATGGAGCTCGAGCGCATCTCCCAGGCCCTGACCCGCCGCATCACCGAACTCGCCGACCGCTACGCCGAGCCGTTGCCCGAGATCGAGACCGAGGTCGATGCATTGAGCGCAAAGGTCGCGGAGCACCTGGCGAGGATGGGGTATGGTGTCTGAATCACGGATGACACAGATTAGAGGATTCCACGGATGACAACGACACCTGAGCAGTCATCCGTGGAATCCGGTCATCCGTGTGAATCCGTGATTCAGACAGAGAGGATCACGCGATGACCGATCTGAAGTACGGCGACATCACCGGGAAGATTCTGGGGGCTGCGTTCGAGGTACACAAGTTCCTCGGCAACGGCTTCCAGGAGGTCATCTACCAGCGCGCCCTGGCCTATGAGATGCACCAGGCGGGGCTGGCGTTCGCGCGTGAGATCGAGCAGGAGATCTTCTACAAGGATCTGGCGCAGCCCATCGGGACACGCCGCGCCGACTTCGTCGTCGAGGGGAAGGTCCTCGTCGAGCTCAAGGCGCTCGTCCAACTGGAGGACGTGCATCGAGCCCAGGTGCTCAACTACTTGCGCGCTTACCGGCTGGAGGTTGCGCTGCTGCTCAACTTCGGAAGCAAGAGCCTGACGTACAAGCGGCTGGTGGCGTGAGGGTGTCTGAATCACGGATAGTGCAGATGTCTGAATCACGGATGGCCACGGATTACGGGATGACACGGATTGACACCCGCAAGCGAGGCATCATGGTGCAGAGACCACCATCATCACCCCCAACACAGCCCAAGGGTCGGCAAGCATGACACTCCCATCCCCCAACCACCCATCCGTGAAATCCCGTCA
>CAZYYC010000194.1:0-8784 GCA_964650935.1 uncultured Anaerolineales bacterium | reverse complement strand
CAGACACGCTCACTCACCAAACACGATGGTCCCATCGTTGCGCATCTCATCGATGATGACCAGAGAGACGATGGGCACGCCCAGGTCATGAAGCACCTCGCGGCCCCCTTCGAAGGACTTCTCCACCAGGGTTCCGATACCGACGACGCTGCCGCCTGCCGTCTCCACGATGCGCGCCATCGCAGCGATCGTCTGCCCCGTTGCCAGGAAGTCGTCGATGATCAGTACACGATCGCCCGGATGCAGAAACTCGGGCGAGACCATCAACGACACCTCCCCCCCCTTGGTATGAGAAGGCGCAAACTCAACGAAGACAGGATCCATCATCGTCACGGGTTTGTGCTTGCGCGCGTAGACCAGCGGCAGGCCCATCGCATAGGCCGTAGCCATCGCCGGGATGATCCCCGAAACCTCTGCCGTCAGCACGCGCGTAGGGTGCTTATCGGCAAACTGCCGGGCGAACTCCGCACCGGCCTCCAGCATAAGTGTGGCGTCCACCTGATGGTTGATGACGCTGTCGATCTTCAGAATGCCGCGCCCCAGGTTTCTTCCCTCCTGGCGAATCCTGCGTTTCAGGTTCTCCATAGTCCCCGCTGTCCTCCCCCCTTAGCCTGACCTTACTCGCTCATTCTAGCACAGAACCGCGAGCGCACGATCCGGAACGTTGTCAACCGACCGAAGCGTGATAGCATAGGCCTTCATGACCGAACACCCGATTTGCGATTACGAAGGTTCACGCTACAGCTCTGAATTCTGGACCCAGGCTCGTACCTATGAGGACGCCGTGGAGCGCATCGCGCTCCAGGCCTTGCTGCCGCCGAGAGGCAGGACGCTGATGGAGATTGGGGCAGGCTTTGGGCGCCTGGCGGAGCTCTACGCGGGCTATGACACTGTGGTACTGATGGACTATGCGCACACACAACTTGAGCAAGCCGTCGAGCGGCTCGGGACAGCTGAAACCTCGGAGAGTCGGCCCCATTACGTCTTCGTCCAGGCCAACTTCTACCACCTGCCCTTCGTTGCGGGAAGCTTCGACACCGTGACGATGATCCGCACCCTGCACCATGCCACGGACGCTCCGGAGGCGCTACGCGAGATCTCCGAAGTCCTGGCGCCGGGCGGTGCCTTTGTCCTGGAATTTGCCAACAAACGCAATCTCAAGGCTATAGCTCGCCGTTTGCTGGGACGCCAGAGCTGGTCGCCCTTCGACCGTCAGCCGGTCGAGTTCGTGGACCTGAACTTTAATTTCCACCCCAGATGGATCTGGGAACAACTCAGTAACGTCCAGCTCCGCCGGAACGCCGTGCGCACCGTATCCCACTATCGCATCGAGCTACTCAAGCGCTTGCTGCCCCACCGTTTCCTGGTGGCGATGGATGCGTTGGCCCAGCCGACCGGTGCACTCTGGCAGCTCAGCCCCAGCGTCTTCGTGCGCGCTCTCGCTGATGACGCCAAAACGGCGGCGCCACCGGCGACTTTCTTCCGCTGCCCGGCATGTGGCACACCCCTGGGCGCCCCGCCGCAGATCTCGTTTACATGCAGCTGCGGAAGGACCTGGCAGAAGCATGGCGAGATCTACGACTTCCGCTATCCCGTCGAGTAAGTCATGCGCCAACACAAGCCGGAGCAGGGGCACCACATCCTACTCCTTAGCCTTTAGGGAACCTGAGCGATATGCAAGTCGTCAGAGACGCTCAACCTGACGAGGAACGCTGGCGGCAACTCCGTCGTGCGCTCTGGATCACGATCGCCGGTAACCTCCTGCTCGCCATCGGTAAGGGCGTCGTGGCTCACCTGTCCGGTAGCGTCGCGCTCTACGCCGATGCGGCGAACTCGGCCTCCGATGTCGCTTATTCGCTCCTCATGGCGCTGGGTCTATGGCTATCGATGCGTCCGCCCGACCTCAGCCACCCGCAGGGACACAGCCGTTTCGAACCTCTAGCAGGGCTCGTCGTCGCCTCGGCGATGACGCTGGCAGGCTATGAAGCCGGCAAAGCCGCCGTCCTGCGGCTGATGGAGGGAGGTACGGCGGTGGCGGTAGGATGGCCGACCGCGGCCCTGTTGGTGAGCGCTGCCGTCAAGGCTGCGATGTACATCTCAATCTCACGAACCGCGTCTCTAACCGGAAGCTCAACCCTTGGGGCCGCCGCCAAGGACAACCTAGCCGACGTCCTCACGTCGGCGGCAGCTTTCTTGGGCACGCTGGGCTCGCAGTTCATCCATCCCCTGGCCGATCCGATCGCCGGTCTGTTCGTCGCCCTATGGATCTTCCGCTCGGCGCTGGGGGTTTGGCGCGAAAACCTGAGATACCTGAGTGGCGGCGGGGCCTCTACGGAACTGCAACTTGAGATCGCCAGTGCCGCGAGGACCGTTGAAGGTGTGCTTCGGGTCCACCAGGTCATCACAGAACATGTCGGTCCGGATCTCATCGCCGACCTGCACATCAATGTCGATGGCGCCCTCACCCTTGTCGCTGCCCATGCGATCTCGGACGAGGTGCGTGAACGCGTTGAGTCACTGGACGGCATCGATCGCGCCTATGTCCACCTTGAGCCCTGTGAGGGCATGTCGAAGGTGTCGCGCCTCCCAGGCGACCCTGCCGAGCTGGAGGACGGCAACTTTCAGGATCGCCAAGGTGAGCTATAATGCCGCCGATGACACGATCCACTGCAGAAGGGCACGCGGCGCCGGGGAGAGGGTTCCTTGAGAGCGGCTGGTTGGTCCTGCCCCTCATCGCCACCCTGGGCGGCACCTGGGCATTCTCACGCCCACACCTACCCGAGGATCCCGCGACGCTCGCTATTGCCCTCGCCCTGGTGGTCGGGGGATGGCAAGGATTCTGGCTCACCCTGACGCGGGCCGATTGGGCCTCTCCCCTGGCCGAGTGGCAGGACTGGCAGGAGGCTGCCCCGCTGCCGGCGTGGCCCTATCTGCGACCGGGCACACCCGGTGCCTACCTGCATCGCCGGCTCTCCCAAGCATCGGCGTGGTGGCGTCACGTAGGTCGATCGGCCCTGCTGCGCCCTCTTGCACGAGGTGCCGTTGCTTTCACCGTCACACTGCTCCTGAGTGCCGCGCTCGGTCGCCACGCCCTTCTACTCAGCTTGGGCTACATCACACTCACGGAACTCGCCTTGCTCTGGCACGAAGGACAGGGAGAGGTGGGGGGGCTATGGGAAGGTCTTGCCCTCATCGGGCTCCCGTGGATGCTGGGCGCCGTCCTCATCGCAGGCGAGGGAACAGCCCCCATCATCTCCGGGCTCGCCCTGGCCCTGACGATCAGCCTCTTTGCCCAGCGGTCGTGGTGGGCCCTGCTTGGACCGGCGTTGGGCGCCGCCTACCTGATCTTGCGAGGCCGAGAGATGGCGGCGGGCTGGCTGTTACTTCTCGCCTTGCCCGGGTTCATCGTCCTGACAGGACGACCCAGCGCCGAAAGTCATCGTCAAGCCGTGGGGCCGTGGGTGATCGGTATGGTCGCCCTAGTAGCGTGGGTGCTGTAAGTTGAACTGGATTCTGGGTGCTATCGTCGTTGTGCTCATCATCGCCCTCCTCTACTGGCAATTGATCATCGCTGAGGGCGCCTATCTTGGCCGCAAAGTCGTAGCTCTGCTCTACGATTGGTCGGCCCACATCTATGATCGCATCAAGCATTACGACACCGGCTACGAGCAGTACTTCCTCGCCCGACCGATCACGAATGCGCTTTTCTCGTTTCCGCATCCCATCATCCTCGATGTCGCCGCTGGGACGGCGCGATTGGCGCGCACCCTCTTCCCTGAGGTCGGGTTTCGCGGACGGCTGGTCGGGCTGGATCTGTCGCGCAAGATGCTGGAACAGGCGGCTCAGAAGACCAAACAGTGGTCGAACCGGACCCTCTTCCTATGGGACGACGCTTCGCAACTGCCCTTTCCTGATAACACCTTTGAGGTCACCGCGTGTCTGGAGGCCCTCGAGTTCATGCCCGATCCCGACGAGGTGCTCGCCGAGATGGTGCGCGTGCTGCGCCCCGGCGGACTCTTCTTGACCACCAATCGCATCGGCAATGACGCGCGGCTGATGCCCGGTCGCACCTTTAGCTCGGAGGCGCTGACCGAGAAGCTACAGGCGCTCTCCCTGGAAATGGTTCAGGTACGTCCGTGGCAGGTGGAATACGACCTGGTCTGGGCGGTCAAACCCGGCGTCTGCACGCCGGAGGGACCGAGACCGCTCGAATCTCTCCTCCGCTGCCCCGAGTGTCAAGCCACGGTGACACGCCAATCCGACGCGTTAACCTGCACCAACGGTCACACGATGTCGATCGCCGACGACGGTGTCGTGGACATGTTGCATGTCCACGAAGGCTAGCCTCCGAGGGTGAAGGCTACGTGCGCCGCAGCTTCGGCAGCTGCGACATCGTCTTACGGATCTCCTTCAGCAGGGCCCGGGACTTCGCCTTCTGGGCTATGACCAAGGCACGGTTGAGATAAGTCTTGGCCTTGTTGCGGTTGCCATGCTGAGCGTACAGGATGGCGAGGTTGCGCAGTGTCTTGGCCTGTCCCTCAAAATCCTCAAGCGTCTCACGCAGCGCCAGGGCCTCATCGTAGATCGATGCCGCCTGCTGCCAATCCCCCATCCCATCGTGGGCGGCGGCGATATTGTTGAGGACTACCGCCTCTCCGCCGGCATCACCGGCCTCCCGATAGAGGGCGCGCGCCTCCGTGGCGAAGGACATCGCGTCGGGCCAGTTCATCAGCGCCAGGTGCACGCTCGCGATGTTATTCAGTGCCTCCGCCTTGCCCGAGAGATCGCCTGCCGCCTCCGTCAGCGCAAGTGTCTCCTCATAGACCGCGATCGCCGCTTCCCAATCGCCTGTCGCAAGATGAGCACGCGCCGACGCCGTCAGCTCAGCGACCTGCGACTGAATTGTCATTTCCTCGGTCGTCTCGCTACCTTCTTGTCGTGCCCCGCTGCCGTCCTCTCGATCCATGTCCATCGTGCCTCACCTACCCCGTTTCCGCCGACGCTGCGCGTCCTGAAGACGCTTGAGGACGAAGACGACGACCAACGTCGCCGCCATCACACCTGAGACAATCCGCACGCCCATGTGCTGGAAGTTGGCCCCGATGAGCCAAGCGTGAACGGTTCCCAGCACAAAAGCCACATAGTTGAGCCAATGAATCGTCTTCCAGCTCTTGCCGATCGTGGCGCGAAGCACCGCGGTGGTTGAGGTCACGGCGATCAACCAGAACGCGGGCCGGCCACCGAGGGCGAAAAACAGCCGCATGGAGCTGAACTCCGGGATGAAGGTCGCCAGCGTTCCCGAACGCCAAGCCACACCGGTCGCGTGAACGGTCAACGCAACCAACGCCGTCCGTGACGCCAGGTGGTGCACCGTCACAAAGGGGCGACCGAAGAACCGGGTGAGCTCGCGCATGAAATTGGATGATAGTGCAGCCAAGAAGACCGTCAGATAACCCAAGACCGCCCCCACGCGAATCACGCCGTCGATCGGCGCCGCCACGCTGTCGAGTGACACGACAAGCGCCACCAACCCCACCGCAAGTACAGCGCTGAGGACCAGGATCCAAGTGTTCTTTGCCTTACGACTCGCCATAGCAGCCTCCATTCCTCGCCAAATGATGTCCAAATCTAAGTGCACTCAGGCACGGCTTAGGTCACCGCGTGTGCTTATCCGGCCCGCCGGCCCCTTCACGTTCGCTTGGCTCTATCGTCCTGCAGCTGTTTCTGCCAGGTGTAGAGTGTCGTCAGGGCATCCAGCGGGGTCAGGCTGTTCACATCGAGTTGTCGCAACGCCGTCACGACGGGGTGTTCCTGCGTGATCAGCAGCGGCTGAAAGGCTTCTTCCTCCTGCTGAGCAACGCCGGGACGGAACTCACCGCTCTCCAACGCCGCCAATAGGCCCTCCGCACGATGGACAACCGGCGAGGGAATGCCGGCCAACCGCGCCACGTGGATACCGTAGGAGCGATCGGCCCCGCCGGAGACAACCTTGTGCACGAAGACCACATCCCGCCCATCCTCCACCACGTCGAGGTTGAAGTTGCGGATATGCGGCAGATGCTCCTCCATCTCAATGAGCTCGTGATAGTGGGTGGCGAAGAGCGTGCGCGCGCGTCGCTCGGGATGGTTATGAAGGTACTCGACGACGGCCCAGGCGATAGCCATGCCATCGTAGGTGCTGGTGCCACGTCCCACCTCATCGAGGATCAACAAGCTCCGCGGCGTAGCGTGGTTGAGGATATGCGCGGTTTCGACCATCTCGACCATAAAGGTCGACTGACCCGCCGCCAGTTCATCGGAGGCCCCAATCCGCGTGAAGATCCGGTCCACCACACCAATGTGCGCCTCATCTGCCGGCACGAAGCTGCCGATCTGAGCCATCAGCACGATCAGGGCAGCCTGACGCAAGAAGACCGACTTACCGGCCATATTGGGCCCCGTGACGATGTGAATACGGCTCTCGGCATCCATCACCAGGTCATTCGGCACAAAGGGCTCATCCTGCGCCAACTCCACGACGGGATGGCGCCCGCCCGCCACGCGCAGCACAGGTGCCTCCTCAAACGAGGGCCGCACGTAGTGATGATGCACGGCGATCTCAGCCAGCGCCGCCGCCACATCGATACGCGCCAAGGCTCCTGCTGTCTGCAGCAGCGCATCGGCGCGGGCGGCGATGCGCTGGCACACCTCGACGAAGAGCCGTCGCTCCAGCTCCTCCATGCGCTCCTCAGCGTTGAGCACTATGCTCTCGTACTCTTTGAGTTCGGGCGTGATATAGCGCTCTGAGTTGACCAGCGTCTGCTTGCGGATGTAGTGCTCGGGCACCGACGCCGTGTTCGCCTTGGTCACCTCGATGTAGTAGCCGAAGACCTTGTTGAAGCCCACCTTGAGGTTCTTGATCCCCGTGCGCTGCCGCTCCTTCTGTTCCAGCCCGGCGATCCACTCACGTGCATCCCGACTTGCCAGAACAATGCCGTCCAGCTCAGACGAGAACCCCGAGCGGATCAGCCCTCCACCGCTGAGTTGTGCCGGCGGATCATCGACAATCGCCTCCGAGATCAGATCGCGAACCTCGGGAACGGGGCTCAGGCCATCGAGAAGCGATTCGAGTCCCTCAACCGCAAGTAGCTCTATGAGGTCCGGGACCCTATCCAGTGCCACGCGGATACCGTCAAGGTCACGTGGTGTCGCGCGTGAAGCCAACACGCGCGTCGTCATCCGCTCGAGATCGGGCACACGTTTCAGGCAGGCCCGCGTCTTGGCCCGCAGCACGCTGTGGGCGTCGAAGCCCTGGACCTGGTCCAGTCGCTGATCTAGCGCATCGATGTCCAACAGGGGTTGCGCGAGACGAGCCAGCAGCAGGCGCCCCCCCATCGCCGTCAGCGTCTCGTCGAGCACACCGAGCAGCGATCCCTTCTTCTCCCGCCGCAGGGTCTCCGTGATCTCCAAATTGCGCCACGTCGAGGCATCGATCGCCATATACTGGTCCGTCGCGTAGGTGGTCAGGCCCGTGATCTGCGGGAGGACGCCTTGCTGCGTCTCCTCGAGATAGCTCAAAATGGCGCCCGCGGCTCGTGTGGCATAGGGCTTCCCCTCACACCCGAAGCCCTGCAAGGTTCGGACGCGGAAATGTGTCAACAATGTCTGCCGCGCTGCCGATTCCTCGAACCGATAGCCCGGCCATGGCGTGAAGCGTGCCGGCACGATATCCGAGAGCGCACGCTCCGGACGCTGAGTATCCCCCGGAGTCTGTCGGTCCGCCGGCGCCTCTTTCCACGTTCCCGACTTGGGCACCAGCACCTCGCGCGGGTGAAGCCGTGCCAACTCCTGCCGCACCAATCCAAGCACATCCTGTGCAGACTCACCGGCGAACTGGGTTGTGGCGAACTCACCGGTCGAGATCTCGGCATAGGCCACACCTGCACGCTCGCCCTCGATCACCACAGCCGCAAGATAGTTGGGGCGCTTCTCGTCCAACAGCGCCGGTTCGGTGAGGGTACCCGCTGTGACCACGCGCTCGACCCGCCGCTCCATCGGGCCATTCCCGGTAGGTTCACCGACTTGTTCAGCCAGCGCCACCCGGTAGCCCTTTTCGATCAGGCGTGCGATGTAGCCGTCCACGGCGTGATGCGGCACGCCGGCCATCGGCACACGGGCATCTTTGGACACCGGACGAGACGTGAGCACAATGTTCAGCTCACGGGAGGCAATCTCGGCATCCTCGTCGAAGGTCTCGTAGAAATCACCGAGGCGGAAGAAGAGAATCGTATCCGGATACTGAGCCTTCAGGTCCAGGTATTGCTGTCGCAGCGGTGTGGTCTCAGATTTGCTCATACGGTGATTATAATGGCGAGGGCCCGCCGTAACAAGGTGCCACATGGTATAATGTGCCTATGAACGACGAGTCACCCTACGGCGAGGACGCCGCCCTCAGAGGCAATCCCTCCTTTGTCTGGCGCGCCGGTCAGACACGCCGCCTCGATATGGTCCGCCGCATCGTCGCCCTGGAGGGCCGTCGGATTCTCGACGTGGGGTGTGGGGTTGGCATGTATACCGCCGCCTTCTCACGCTACACCGAACACGCTTTCGGGATCGAGGTCGAGATGGACCGAGCTCGGGAGGCCTATACGCACGTCACGCGAATCTCTCAGGCCGTCGGAGAAGCCCTGCCCTTCGTCGACGACAGTTTCGATGTCGTCTTCTCCCACGAGGTCCTGGAACACGTGAGGGCAGACGGGATCTGTGCTTCCGAGATGGTGCGCGTGACCCGTCCCGGCGGCCACA
>CAZYYC010000193.1:0-8793 GCA_964650935.1 uncultured Anaerolineales bacterium | reverse complement strand
CTAAGTAACGAGGCTCAGGCTGCCGGCGTCGCATACCTGAGCCCCTCATCATGGTCGCCACGTGAGTGGAACCGATGCTTCCATCCGGAAGCCGGCTTCCGCCATTCCACGACTATACGATCTCCAGCGTAACCTTCTTGCCCATCTTGGCGCCGAGCACCCGGGCCAGAGAGCGCATCGCGTTGATCGTCCGACCCTCGCGTCCGATCATCCGCCCCATATCCTCGTGATCGACCCGTAGCTCAAGCACGATCGACGTCTCCCCCTCAATCTCCGAGAGATTGACCGCATCGGGCTTGTCTGCCAATGACTTCGCGATGTACTCCACCAGATCTCTGACCGTGGACATTGCATTACCTCCTAAGGCTAGTGAACGTGAAAGTTGAATAGGATAGACGAGTTGATACCGTACCCATGCAAGCAAGTCCGCGAAGCCCGGAGAGCCATCCGAAGTGCCTTGAGGAGTGCGTACGCTCAAGCGTCTGTGGGGTGCCTCTGCCATCGCCCTCCCCCTAGGGCACGTTGGCATCGGCGGAAGGATCGACGCCTAAGAGCTAGTCTTCCTCCGCGCTTTCAGGCGCCGGCTCCGACGCCTCCGGCAACGCCTCATCGACGACATCCTCGACCACGGCCTCTGCAACCGCCTCGTCTTCCACCGGTGCCTCAACGACCTCGACCGCAGCCTTGACGGGCTTGGTCGCAGCCGTCGTGACCACGTCGGCACGTGCAGACTCAGCCTCGGCAACCAGGTGATCTAGCTCCGCGCCCGCGCGGAGTTTCTCGAACCGCTCCATCGTCCCGTGGGTCGTAAAAATGCGTGCCACAGCGTCGCTGGGCGAAGCGCCCACCGACAACCAGTGCAGCGCACGCCCCTCATCGATCTTCACCGTCTCCGGCTCGGTTCGCGGATTGTAGAAGCCGATGGCCTCCACGAATTTCCCGTCTCGCGGCGAGGTCGACTCAGCGACGACGATCCGATAGCTCGGCTGTTTCTTGGCTCCGACCCGGCGCAATCTTATCCTAAGCATATGCCTCCTAAATCAGTCCTTGTCTTGTGATTTTCTATATAGGCGTCGTCAACGACTACTGAAACAAACCCTGCAGCCCACGCATCTTGCCCTGATTCATGCGCTTGATCATACGCTCCATCTGGCGATGCTGGGATAGCAATTGGTTCACCTGCTGTACCGTCGTTCCGCTACCCGCTGCCACACGCCGCTTCCGACTTCCGTTCAGGATCCGCGGGTTACGCCGCTCCTGCGGCGTCATCGACAGGATGATCGCCTCCACGGCCTTGAGGCTCTCCTCCGTCTGGCGCTGGTCGATATCGACATCCCGCAACTGCTGCCCTAGACCCGGGATCATCCCCAGGATCTCCTGCAACGGGCCCATCTTGCGCACTTGACGCAACTGCTCGAGAAAGTCCTCAAGGTCGAACTCCCCCTTGCGAAGTTTCTTCTCCATCCGCGATGCCTGATCCGCATCGAAAGCCGACTCAGCGCGCTCAATCAACGACAGCACGTCGCCCATCCCCAGGATGCTCGAGGCGAGCCGCTCGGGATGGAAGACCTCCAAAGCATGGGTCTTCTCGCCCGTACCCAGGAACTTGATCGGCACCCCCGTCACAGCACGCATGCTGATGGCGGCGCCGCCACGGGCATCACCGTCCACCTTCGTCAGGATCAGGCCCGTCAGACCCACGCGCTGGTGGAACCCCTCGGCGATACTGACCGCCTCTTGGCCCGTCATCGCGTCGGCGACCAGCAACACCTCAATCGGGTGCACTCGGTCACGGATCGCCGCCAGCTCGGCCATCATATCGTCATCGATCTGCAGGCGCCCCGCCGTGTCGAGAATCACCACGTCGGATCCGCGAGCGCGGGCCTCCTCCATGCTGCGCACACAGATCTCCGGCGGTCGCGCGCCGTTCGGCTCGCTGTAGACCGGGATGTTCAACTGCCGGCCCAGCACCTCCAACTGCGTGATCGCCGCCGGACGGTATATGTCCGCCGCCACCAGCAGTGGAAAGTGACCGCTCGAACGTAGATGCAGGGCCAGCTTGGCCGCCGTCGTCGTCTTACCCGATCCCTGCAGGCCAACGAGCATGATCACATACGGCGCCCGTCCCTTGAACTCCAGCCGCCCCGGATCGCCCAGCGTCCGCACCAGCTCCGCGTTCACGATCTTGACGACCTGCTGAGCCGGGTTCAGCGCCCGCGAGACCTCCTCCCCAATCGCCTGCTCACGCACGCGCGAGGTGAAGTCCTTGACGACCTTGTAGTTGACGTCAGCTTCTAAAAGTGCTAACCGAATTTCGCGGAGGACAGCGTTCACGTCCTCTTCGCGCAGGATTCCGCGTTTTCCCAGACGGTCGAAAACGCCCTGCAGCTTCTCACTCAATGACTCAAACATCGGCATCCGTGATCAACCTTCTTTCGATTAGCGTACATTCTAACGGATAACGCAGAATCGTCAAGCACAAGACGAGTGCGCAGATCGTGGTCGCAAGTTTTATTTCCGATTCGCAGTTCACAGCGAGAGCGATCGCGCGTAACGCGCGCGACCCTTGTCAAAGCTTAGGAGCACGGCATAATAGCCCCCAAGAAGGACGCCGGATCGACGCCGCGCCGTGGTCGCTGTCGCCGCGGCATCCACCATCTGACGCGTGAGGTAAGCTGAGCTATGACGACACAACCCAGACAAGTCTCGATGATCCGCAGACAGATTGTGGTCAACCGTGACCGGAAACGGAACCGAAGCCGGACCGGTATCAGCCTGATTCTGCGCATCATCGGCCTGATCGTCCTCATCACCACCCTCATATCGGTGCTGTTTGTGGGGATGAGTGTCGGCGCCGCTGCCGGGGGCTACACGATGATCACCGAGGGCTTGCCCACCCCCGAACAGGTCGCCGAGGCCAGCATCGAGACCTTTGAGACCACCAAGATCTACGCTTGGGGTCCCGACATCGACGGCGATGGTCAGAAAGATCCCACCCTCATCTACGAGGTCATTGACCCGAATGCCGGTGACCGCAACTGGATCCCGCTCTCTGAGATGCCGGAGCACATCATCTGCGGCACCGTCGCGATGGAGGACCGCACCTTCTGGACCAACCCCGGCTTCAACTTCCGTGGTATCGTCCGCGCCTTCGTCGACAATCTCCAAGGCGGCGATATCCAGGGCGGCTCTTCCATCACGCAACAGGTCGTTAAGAACACCGTGATTCCTCTCGAGGAACGTTTTGAGATTAGCTACGCCCGCAAGGTCAAAGAGGTGTTGATCTCGCTGGAGCTCACCCGGCTCTACGAGAAGGAGACCATCCTCGAATGGTACATCAACACCAACCTCTATGCGAATCTGGCCTACGGCATCGACGCGGCGTCCCGCGTCTACTTCGGCAAGTCGGCTCACCAACTCACGCTCTCTGAGGCCGCCACGCTGATCGCCATCCCTCAGTACCCACAGCTCAACCCCTTCGATGCACCTGAGGACGCTCTTAGCCGCAAGCAGACCGTCCTGCGTCGGATGGTCGAAGAGGGGTGCATCACCAGCGACGAAGCGGCAGCAGCAGCCGACGAGCCCTGGAATCTCGCCGTATCCACACAGCGCTACGATATCATAGCCCCCCACTTCTCCCTCTACGTCCGCCGCGAACTCGAGCGTATGTACGGCCCGGAGCTGGTGGCAGGGGGAGGCTTGCGCGTCTACACGACCCTCGACCTCGAGCTTCAGGACCAAGCGCAGTGCACGGTCCAGACCTATCTGCGCATTCTCTCCGGTGAGGACCCCGCCACCGTCATCCCCGAGGCGATGGCAGCCGGCTGTGAGGCCGCGCAGTACATCCCCGACGTTCCCGCGAACCGCGTCGGTCAGGACTTCAATATTAAGAACTCGGCGCTCATCGCCATCCGCCCCACCACCGGCGAGATCGTGACCATGGTCGGCAGCGCGGACTATTGGAACACGGAGATCGACGGACAGTTCAACGTCGCCGTCGACGGGCTCCGCCAACCCGGCTCATCTTTCAAGCCCTTCACCTACGTGACCCTGCTGGCACAGGGACACAACGCCGCCCACATGTTCCTCGATGTGCGCAAGGCCTTTGACCAGGGGCCCGGCATGGCCCCCTACGTTCCGGAGAACTACACGCGCACCTACAACGGCCCGGTCAGCCTGCGCGCGGCTCTCGCCCAGTCGCTGAACATCCCCGCGGTCGAGGCTATGTCCATCGCCGGGATCGACAACGTGCTGCGCACCGCACACAGGATGGGCATCACCACACTGGATCAGGGCCTGGACCACTACGGGCTCAGCCTGACCCTGGGCGGCGGCGAAGTTAAGCTGATTGATGAGACCTACGCCTTCAGCGTCTTCGCCAACAACGGCACCATGTACGGCGCGCCCGTGCCGCCGGAGCAGCAGCGACCCAACTACCGCGAGCTCAACCCCATCGCGATCCTCCGCGTGGAGGACCGCAACGGCAAGATCCTCTATCAAGTCGAGTCGCCTGAGTCACGCCAGGTCCTGGAACCACGCCTCGCCTATCTCATCACCGACATCCTTTCCGACCGCCAGGCACGCATTCCCGGCTTCGGCTCACCCAACGCCCTTGAGCTCGCTGACAACCGCCCCGCCGCAGCCAAGACCGGCACGACCAACAACTTCAGCGATAACTGGACCGTGGGCTACACGCCCCAGCTCGTCGTCGGCGTCTGGCAGGGCAACAAGGATGGCGACGACTATATGATCAACACCCCGGGATCGCGCGGCGCCTCTTACATCTGGCACGCCGTCATGGAGTACGCCCACCGCGACTTGCCGATCGTCTCCTTCGCCAACCCCGGCGGCCTCCAGCAGGTGACCGTCTGTACAGCCTCGGGCCTCAAGCCGAACGGTGATTGCCCGACGCGTTCTGAGTTGATGATCCCCGGTACCGAGCCGACCGAGGAGGACACCCTCTTCCAGAAGTTCCCCATTAACCGTGAGACGGGTAACTTGGCCACCATCTTCACACCACCCGAGGTGATTGAGGAGCGCGTCTACATCGTCCTGCCGCCGGAAGCCCAGGACTGGATCGCCAGCCTCCCTGAGGAGCGTCGCCAGCTCTACCAGCCGCCCGGCGAATACGACACGATCGCCGCCCCCGACCAGACCCTGGCCGAGGTTGCGATCATCTCACCCACCACCTATTCCTACGTTTCCGGCGTTGTGCCCGTCATCGGCAACGTCAGGGGGGACAACGTCGCCTTCTTCCGCCTGGTCTTCGGACGGGGCGTGAATCCGACCGAATGGCTGCAGATCGGCCCCGATCGCGGCGACCAGGTTGAGAACGCCGTGCTCGAGAACTTCGACACAACCGGACTCTCCGACGGCTTCTACACCCTGCAGTTGCAGGTCGTGGGCCACGATCAGCAGGTGCGGCAGGCCTCCATCCAGGTCACCGTCGATAACACACCGCCGCGGGTCGATGTCACTTACCCTCCCAATGGCGAGCAGTTCATCGACGGTCGGCAGGAGTGGGTCAACGTCAACGCCGAGGTCAACGACAACCTCGCGCTCTCCCATGTCGAGTTCTACGCTCAAGGTCAGGCCGAACCCTTCGCCGTCCGCAACCTGGCCCCCTACAATGTGAACTGGACGTTGCGAGGGCCGGGCACATACCGGTTCCACGTGGTCGTCTACGATGCGGCAGGCAATCGGACCGAGTCCGATCCCGTGACGATGACGGTCGTCCCGCGAGAGGAGTAGGCGCAGGCAAAGATGAAGGCTCTGCTGATCTCTCAGGACCCCGATGAGACAGCCGTGCTCTCGCTGGTGCTCCAGCGCGCCGGGATGACCGTCACCCGCTATCGTGAGCTGCCGGATCCCCTGCCCCACGAAGCAGACGATCCCACGCATCTCATCGTGCTGGCGACCGCAGAAGGATCGCCCCTCTCAACCGTGAAAGCGCTGCGGGCGCAGGATCAAACACCGCTGCTGGTGATTGCCGAACAGCTGGACGAGGCGACGCACGCGGTCACGTTGGAGTCGGGGGCGGATCTGGTGGTCCAGCGTCCGTTCAGCGCCCGCCTGCTGATCGCCCAGACGCGCGCCCTGCTGCGTCGGGCCGCTAATCTGCCCTTCTTCACCCTACCCACTCTGCACGCCCAGGACCTTGAGTTGGATCCGGCGACGCACACGGTCGTCGTCAACGGGCACAGTCCTCGCCGCCTCACCCAGCTCGAGTTCCGCTTACTCTACACCCTGATGATCCACAAGGAACAGGTCCTGCCCACCGAGGTGCTGGTCGACCAGGTGTGGGGTTACTCGGGCGAGGGCGAGCGCGACCTTGTGCGCGGCCTGATACGGCGGCTGCGGATCAAGGTCGAGCCCGATCCGCGCCATCCCCGCTACATCATCACCGTCCCCGGCGTGGGCTACACCTTCTCACCTGACGCCTGATCTCAGCAACCCCGCCGATGAAGCAAAGAGGCGGCACCCCAAGGGGTGCCGCCTCTCTTGATAGATCCGTCGCTAGGAGTAGCGATTCGACCGCATCGCGAACATCTTCTGCACCTCAGCTGCAATCGAAGGTAGCAGGATGAGCGGGAGAATGGCCAACCACTCCATCAGATCCAGCGGCACCGTGTCGAAGATCTCGCGGATCGCCGGCACGGGCAGATAGATCACCAGGAAAAGCATGACCATTGAGAAGCCGACCGCGTACTGCATGTATTTATTCGTGAACACGCCCAGCTTGAAGAGCGGATACCGCTCCGACCGCGACGTGTAGGCCCGCAGCAGCTCCGACAGCACGAGCGTGACGAAGGCCATCGTCTTGGCCGTGATCAGGGGATCGGTCCCGGCGCGCTCGGCGAAGTAGAGCCTACCCAGCCAGTAAGCACCCAACACTGCGGCGGTGATCGCGATCGTCTGCACGATCACGCCGATGATCATCGGACGGTTGATAACCGGCTCATCCGGAGGTCGCGGGGGGCGGTCCATGATGTCGGGATCACCCTTCTCCATCCCCAACGCCAGGGCCGGGGCGCCGTCGCTCAACAGGTTCAGCCAGAGCAGCTGGATGGCCGTCAGCGGCGCCTCCCAACCGAAGAGCGTCGAGAGGAAGAGGATCATGATCTCCGCCACGTTACACGAGATCAGGAAGTAGACGAACTTGCGGATGTTGGAATAGATGATACGGCCTTGCTCGATGGCGCTAACGATCGAGGCGTAGTTGTCATCGGTGAGGACCATGTCAGCAGTCTGCTTCGTGACGTCGGTGCCCGTGATGCCCATAGCGATACCGATGTCGGCCTGCTTCAGGGCGGGCGCGTCGTTGACGCCATCGCCCGTCATCGCGACCACGTTGCCGCGGTTGCGCAGCGCCGCGACGATGCGCATCTTGTGGTGCGGTGCGACCCGCGAGAAGACGTCCACGTTGTCGATGCGGGTATCAAGCTCCGCCTCACTCATCGCCTCGAGCTCGGCCCCGGAGACCGTCTCGCGACCCGGTCGCAAGATCCCGATCTCCTCGGCGATCGCGGCTGCGGTGGCCGCATAGTCACCGGTGACCATGATCGTCCGCAGGCCCGCGCCCTGCGCGCGCTTCACCGCGGGCAGCACCTCGGGTCGTGCCGGGTCGATCATACCCTGCAGCCCGACGAAGACCAAATCGCGCTCGATCTCGGCAGGCTTGGGCTCATCGGGCACCTGGTCGAGCGGGCGGTAGGCCACCGCCAACACGCGCAGCGCCTGCGTGGCCATCGTCACGTTCGCGTCCAGGATCTCCTGGCGCGTGTCCGCGGTCAGGGGCACGGTCCCCTCGTCGGTCTGCAACATCGTGCACTGATCCAGCACCAGATCCGGCGCGCCCTTAACCACCGCGACATACTCCGTCCCGTTGGCTGAGAGCGGGCTCAGGCCTTCGGGATCGTGCCCACCCAGCGTGTGGATCGTGCTCATGCGCTTGCGTTCGGCGTCGAAGGGGATCTCATTGACGCGCGGGAAGACGCCCTCCAGTTCCTCGCGCCAGTAGCCGGCTTTGGCCGAGGCCACGACCATCGCACCCTCGGTGGGATCGCCCACCATGCGATAGCCCCCACTGCTTTCGCTGTCCTTCTCCAGCACCGAGTCATTGCACAGCGTTCCGCCCCACAGTATGTTGCGTAGAGTGGGGTGCTTAGCCATCTCGACCGGCTGCCCATCAAACTCAAACTGCCCCACAGGCTCGTAGCCGCGGCCCGTAACACGGTATTCCTTGCCGTCGGCCCACACCCGCACCGCCGTCATCTGGTTCTGGGTCAGCGTTCCGGTCTTGTCCGAGCAGATGACCATGGCCGAGCCGAGTGTCTCCACCGCCGGCAGCCTCCGGATCAGCGCATGCCGCTTCACCATCTCTTGCATGCCCAACGCCAGACAGATCGTGACCACCGCCGGCAACCCCTCGGGCACCGCCGCAATCGCGAGGCTGACCGCCAGGATGAAGAAGTCCTTGCTATATTCGACCCAGTCGGGGACATACTCTCCGAGCACAAGGGGCCGCAGCAGACCGATCGCCAGGACGAGACCCACCGTCGCCAAGCTGCCGATGCCCAACGTCTTCCCAAGTTGATCCAGCTTCTTCTGAAGGGGGGTATCCTCCTCCTCCACCGACTGGATCATCTCGGCGATATGGCCGATCTCCGTCCCCATGCCCGTGCCGGTGACGGTGCCCTGGCCGCGCCCGTAGGTCACTACGGTGCTCATGTAGGCCATATTGTGCCGGTCGCCGATGCCCGCGTCCGCGCTCACGACGTGCTCGGCATACTT
>CAZYYC010000192.1:4248-8823 GCA_964650935.1 uncultured Anaerolineales bacterium | reverse complement strand
TCTGCTTGGAGCGCCGGACCTCTATCTACGGACGCCTGGGGACTTGCGCTCTAGGTGTTTGCGGCGTAAGCTTCATGGTGTGGGGTACGAAGATCCCCACGCGGTCTGACCGCACGTCAAACGGAACCCACACAGGAGGCTACACGATGGCAGAGCACCCGCTCTCCTTCCGACAGATTCATCTCGACTTTCACACGAGCGAGGCCATTGCCGGCATCGGCGCGGATTTCGATCCGGACGTCTTCGCCGAGACGTTGGCACAGGCCCATGTGACCTCGATCAACCTCTTCGCGCTGGGCCATCACGGCTGGATCTACTATGATTCCGAGCGCTTTGCCGATGACCGCCATCCGCATCTGTCGACCGACTTGCTGAGCCGGCAGATCGAGGCGTGCCACGCGCGGGGTATCGCGACCCCGATCTACATTTCGGTGCAGACGAATGAGCGCCTGGCGCAGTTGCATCCGGAGTGGCGCGTGATGGACGCTCAGGGACGCTTGGTCGGACCGGCGCCCTATGAGGATGGTTTCTGGCACCTGCTCTGCCTCAACACGCCCTATGTCGAACGGCTCAAGGCCTTTGTCGATGACGTGATGGCGATGCTGCCGGTGGACGGCTTCTGGTTCGACATCGTCGACGCGCGCGATTGTTCCTGCTATCACTGCCGCCAGGGGATGCTTGCCCAGGGGCTGGAGCCCTCGCGGCTCGAGGACCGGATGGCCTACGCGCGCCAGGTGCTGCACACCTTCGTGCGCGATATGACGGCTCACGTGCACGCCCGGCAGCCCGAGGCCCTGATCTTCTACAACGCCGGACACGTCGGCCCGCGCCACCGCGATATGCTCGATGCCTTCACGCACCTGGAGCTGGAGTCGTTGCCGAGCGGGGGATGGGGCTATCTGCATTTCCCGATCACGGCGCGCTATACCCGCACGTTGGGCGTTGACTATCTGGGGATGACGGGCAAGTTCCATACGACGTGGGGCGACTTCCACAGCTTCAAGAACCCGGCAGCGCTCGCCTTCGAGTGTTACCATATGTTGGCGCTCAACGCCAAGGTCTGCGTGGGCGATCAGCTGCATCCGCGCGGCGTGCTGGACCCCACCACCTACGACCTCATCGGCTCGGTCTATAGGGAGGTCGAAGCCAAAGAACCGTGGTGCGTTGACGCGGAACAGGTCGCCGAGATCGGGGTGCTGACGCCGGAGGAGTTCGATCCCTCGCTCCATCGGGGCGGCGTCGATTTCCGACCGATGATGGGCGCGGTGCGGATGCTCCAGGAGGGCAAGCAGCAGTTCGACGTGATCGATTCCCAGAGCGACTTCAGCCGTTACCGGGTGTTGGTCCTGCCCGACAAGGTGCCGGTAGACGACGAGCTCGCGGCGAAGCTGCAGGCCTATGTCGACGAGGGCGGTGCGATCATTGCCTCGTTCGCCTCGGGGATGAACGCCGAACAGACCTCGTTTGGCCTGGATGCGCTGGGGGTCACGCTGATCGGAGAGGGGCCTCGCGACCCCTCGGGCGAGCTGGCGCGGGGACGGGAGTACCCGGCGCACAACTACGCCGAGTACCTGCTGCCCCGTGAGGCGCTGGGAGAGGGCCTGCCGCTCACCGAGCACGTGATGACGATGCGCGGTATGGCCATCGCCGCTTCACCCGGCACGGAGGTGCTGGCGCACGCCGTGGCGCCTTACTTTGACCGCACCTATCGTCACTACTGCTCGCATCGGCAGGCGCCCTCATCGGGCCGCGTCTCACATCCCGCCGTGGTTCGCAACGAACGCGCTATCTACTTCAGCCATCCGATCTTCAGCCAGTACCAGACGAAGGCGCCGCGCTGGTGCAGGCAGCTCTTCCTCAATGCGCTGGCGAGCCTCCTGCCCGATCCGGTGGTACGGGTCGATGCACCCACAGCGACGATCGCTGCGCTCAACCGGCAGCCGGCCCACGACCGCTCGGTCCTGCACTTGCTTCATTACGTGCCGGAGCGGCGCGGGGAGGCCTTTGACGTCGTCGAGGACGTGGTGCCGCTCTACGGCATCGAGGTCTCGCTCAAGGTCGATGCGCCGGTGACGTCGGTGACCTTGGTGCCGCAGGCTGAGGAGCTCACCTTCCGCCAGTCAGAGGGGCGCGTCAGCTTCACCGTGCCGAAGGTCGAGGGCCACCAGATGGTGGAGATTAGGGCGTGACTCATCCTGATACGATGTGAGGAACTGATATGAGATCCATGGCTGATTCGTTTGAGGCTGACTACCGGCACATGGTGGACGTGGTCTATAATCGGCGCCCTCAGCGGTTGCCGGTCTACGAGCACCTGATCAATCCGTCCTTTATGGAGAAGGCGACGGGCACGCAGTTCGAGGCGCTGGCGGGGGGTGATGATGCCGACCTGGCGCGCTTCTTCGAGCATTACTGCGCCTTCTACCGCGACATGACGTATGACACGGTCTCCTTTGAGGTCTGCATCACGGAGATCCTGCCGGGCGGGGGCGCCCTGCTGGGCGAGCATCCGGGCCCGATCCAGACGCGCGCGGACTTCGAGCGCTATCCGTGGGATGAGCTGCCCGAGCGGTTCTGGGCGGCCGCCGAGCGACGCTTCGAGGCGTTGGCAGCGGCGATGCCGCCGGGGATGAAGGCCCTGGGTGGGGTGGGCAACGGCATCTTCGAGATCAGCGAGGACCTGGTGGGCTATGAGTATCTAGCCTATCTCTCGCACGACGATCCCGAGCTCTACGCCGATCTCTACCGGCGGATCGGAGACCTGATGGTCACGATCTGGCGGGCGTTCCTGGCGCGCTACCGGGACCTCTTCGCCGTCTGCCGGGTCGGGGACGACCAGGGGTACAAGGTCAGTACCTTGGTCGCGCCCAAGGCTATCCGCACCCATATGGTGCCGCAGTACCGGCGCGTGATCGAGCTGGTGCACGCCGCCGACCGCCCCTTCCTGTGGCACTCGTGCGGCAATATCTTCAGCATCATGGACGACATGATCGCGGTGGGCATCGATGCCAAGCACTCGAACGAGGACGTCATCGCGCCCTTCGACAGGTGGATCGAGCGGTTCGGAGAGCGCATCGGCCTGGTGGGTGGAGTCGATGTCGATATCCTCTGCCGGGAATCGCCCGACGTTATCTTCGAGCGGGTGGTGGAGATGGGGCGGCGCTTCCGCGAGCAGGCACACGGCTACGCGTTGGGCTCGGGCAACTCGATCCCCGACTATGTACCCGTGGAGGGCTACATGGCGATGATCCGCGCGGCGCAGGTGCTGCGGGCGGAGGGATAAGTGACGGGTGACCGGATGGCGGACAGAGAGGTTCGGACGTTGGGGGATGGAAGACGGATCTCGGCGCTGCGGGAGCGGGTGCTGGCGGCGAAAGATCCTGAGGCGTTGGCGCGCCTGCGGGACACCGCGGTGGTCGACGCGCGGTCGCTGCGGGCGTCCGAGGGGGAGCACGCCTGGACGGTACGGCGGGGATGCCTGACGCGGGACCGGCTGGCGGCGATGCGGTTCGCGATCGACGAGCTGGAGTTCTTCGTCGGACGGCTGCGTGAGCCTCAGGTGACGGCGGCGGAGCTTGAGACGGCGCGGGCCGAGCTCAGCGACGTCCGATTGGATTATCCTGGTCAGACGGGCCACTGTGAGCTGGATCTGGATCCGCTGATGCAGATGGGCATTGATGGGTTGGTACAGGTGGTTCGGGATCTCGGGTCCGCGCCGGGAGACGCCCCACCGGGAGACGCCCCACCGGGAGACGCCCCATCGGGGCGTCTCTACAGAACCGGCAGTGTTGGGGCGGCGTCGCGTGGGGAAGGGCCGCCGAATGCGGCGCCTGCGTCTGGAGACGTTGCCGGTGTTGTAGAGACGGCGCGGTGCGCCGTCTCGCTCGGCTCGGCGTACCGCAGTTTCCTGCTGGCGCTGGAAGGGCTGTCGGCGATGATCGAGGCGGCTGCTGAGACGGTTGCGGTCGCGATCGACGGGGCGAGCCCGGCGCGGCAGGTCGAGCTTCGGGAGCTCTCAGCGGCTTGTCAGCACGTCGCGCACGGGGCGCCGAGGTCGTTCCTGGAGGCGATCCAGCTGCTGTGGTTCGTGTTGATCGGGGTGATGAACGCGGATCGGGCCTGGCTGGTGGTGCCGGGTCACCTGGACCGCACGCTGCGATCGTTCTATGATGCCGACGTCGCCCGCGGCGCGTTGACGCGGGGGCGGGCGTTGGCGCTGATCGAGCAGCTCTACATCTTCATCAACGCCTATATCCCCGACGGGCTGGCGATGTCGGTGATGGTGGGTGGGCGTGATGCCGAGGGTGCTGACGTGACCCACGAGCTCTCCTATCTCTGTCTGGAGGCGCTGCGGCGCACCAAGATGATCTATCCGACGGTTGGGGTCTGCCGGCACGAGGGCACGCCGGAGACGCTGGTCGATCTGACGGTGGAGCTGATGGGGCAGGGCTACGCCACACCGGCGTTCTTCGGCGATGCCACCATTCAGAAGGGGCTGTCGGCTCTGGGCGTGCCGGGCGATGAGGCCTGCCGCTACATCAACTCCACCTGCGTGGAGATCACGCCGTCGGGCGC
>CAZYYC010000192.1:0-4148 GCA_964650935.1 uncultured Anaerolineales bacterium | reverse complement strand
CGCTACAACTGGGTGGAGTGCTCCTTCATCGGATTGGCCAACCTCGCGGATGCGCTCTTCGTGATCCGCGAGGAGGTCTTCAGCCAGCGGCGGCTGACACTGGGTCAGCTGAAGGCGATCCTTGACGCCGACTTCGAGGGGTTGGAGGCGACGCGTCAGCGTTTCCTCAACGGCTACCCCAAGTATGGGCAGGGCGACGCCGAGGTCGATGGCTTGCTTGCTGAGACCATCGGCTTCGTCACCGAGACCTGTGCCAACTTCACGGTGGCACCCGATGAGAGTCCCTACGTACCCGGGGCTTTCGCCTGGGTGATGCACGAGCAGCTGGGGCGGCAGACCGGAGCCACGCCTGACGGACGGCGCGCCGGTTTCCCGTTTGCCGACGGCTGTGGGCCTGCGCAGGGACGGGAGAGCTGCGGCCCCACGGCGGCGGTGCTCTCGGTCACCGGGTGGGACCACAGCCGGATGATCGGGGGGCTGGCCTACAACCTCAAGTTCAACAGCAGCCTCTTCGAGTCGCGCGACGGCTACACCGGCCTCAAAGCCCTGATCCTCACCTACCTGCAGCGCGGGGGCTTTGAGGTGCAGGTGAACGTCGTGGATGCCGAGACGCTTAAGGCGGCGCGGACCCATCCCGAGGCCTATCGTGACCTGATCGTGCGCATCGGCGGCTACGCGGACTACTTCACGCGGCTGTCGCCGGAGATGCAGGATGAGTTGATCCTGCGGACGGAGTTTGGGGAGTTCTAGGAGGTCGTATGACGGAGCGGTTGGCGTTGTTGGGCGGACCGCGGAGCGTGACGCTGCCCGTAGACGACACGTGGCCCGTGATCGGTCAGGCGGAGATCGACGCCGTGGTGGCGCTGATGCGTCGCGGGCAGATCTCGATCGGCGACGGCTCCGGCCCCATCGGCGAGCTGGAGGCGGCGTTCGCGCGCACCACCGGCGCGGCGTATGCGCTGATGCACAACAGCGGGACGTCGGCGCTGCATGCTGCGTTCTATGGGGTGGGGGTCGGCCCCGGCGACGAGGTCCTGGTGCCGTCGTACACCTGGCACGCGACGGCAGGCGCCGTCGTGGCAGCCAACGGGGTGCCGATCTTCTGCGAGAGCGATCCGAGGACGCTCAACCTCGATGCCGACGACGCTGCCGGGCGGATCACGCCGCGAACCAAGGCCATCGCCGTGGTCCATATGTGGGGCAACGTCGCCGACATGGAGGGTGTGCTGGCCCTGGCACGCGCCCGCGGTCTGGCGGTGGTCGAGGACTGCTCCCACGCACACGGCGCGACCTGGCGCGGGCGGCACGTCGGGACGATCGGTGACGCCGGCGCCTTCAGCCTCCAGGGGAGCAAGGTGCTCGTGGCGGGCGAGGGCGGGATGTTGATCACGAACCGCACCGAGGTCTATGATCGGGCGCTGGTGTTGGGCAGCCACGGGCGGATCCAGTATCATGCTCATGATGTAGCCATCCGCGAGTTGACGACGGGTCTGGGGTTCAAGTATCGACCCCACCCGCTGGGCGCGGCGATTGCCCTGGCACAGTTCGAGCGGTTGGACGCCTATAACGCCGGACGGCGCGGCAACTACGAGTATCTGATGGCGGGCCTCCGGGATCTGCCGGCCCTCCGGGTGACGGAGACGCCGGAGGGCGGTGTGCGCGGTGGCTATTACGGCACGCGGCTCCGGTACGATTCCCGCAAGCTCGTCGGTATCTCGCGAGGCACCCTGCTCAAGGCGCTGCGTGCCGAGGGCGTGCCGTGTGACATCGAGCGCTACCCCCTCCTGCACCTGACGCCCTACTACCGCCACCGTCAGCGGGCCTACGATGGCTATCCGGCGCCGGTGGCCTCCGCTGCGTACCCGACCGACCCCTACGCGCCGGGCGACCTGCCCGCTACGGAGGCCTTTCACGAGCAGCTTCTCGCGCTGCCGGTGCTCACTGAGCCGCAAGCGCCGTTGCTGGATCAGATCATCGCGGCGTTCCACAAGGTCATGACAGGGGTCAATGTCGAGGAGCTACGCGACGCACAGGAGCGTGGCGATCCGGTGCTCGATGCCGGGGTCTAGAGGCGGGATGCCTACCGGATGGTGTCGCGGCTGCGGGATCAGGTGTGAAAGGGAAAGGCTGAGTTGTGACTGTTGACGTGATCCTGACTGCGGATGCTGCCTCGGGCGAATGGGCGCTGGAGGAGGTCGTGGCGGCGGCTCGGGGCGCTACCCTCTCACAGTGGCTTGCGCCCGGTGTGGGGCTGGTGACGCTGCTTTCCGATTGGACGTCGCTGGCCTGGCAGCTCCGTGTGGCCCCGCCGATCTTCTGCCGGCATATCTGTCCCGTCGAGACGACGGTGGATCTGATGCGAGAAGCGGTCGATCTGGAGGCATTGGCGGCTGCAGGCAGCCGGTTTGTCGATGATATGGACGAAACGCGACCTTTCTCGGTGCAGACGCGGCTCCTGGGCAAGCGATGGCCCTACGGCCCCTACGACGTCAACACGCGGCTGGCGGAGATCTTGGCCCGGAGCAGGGCGCCTCTGGACGTACGCAAGCCGGTGGATGTGCTGTCGGTGGTGCTGGCGGGCGATCGGGGCTATCTCGGGCTTTCCCGCGCGGACGACAACCTGAGCGATTGGGCCGGCGGTATGCGGCGGCTGCGACGCGACCCTCAGCAGATCAGCCGGGCGGAGTTCAAGCTGGTGGAAGCGCTCGAGGTCTTCGGCCTGGACCTCAGCGGTACCACGATGGCGCTCGACCTCGGCGCGGCGCCGGGCGGCTGGACGCGCATCCTGCGGAAACAAGGCGCCCGCGTCGTCGCCGTCGATCCGGCGGACCTGGCGCATGCGATCCTGCAGGACGCCGGCGTGCACCACGTTCGGCAGACGTCTGAGGCCTATCTCGCGACGACGGATCAGGTCTTCGACGTGATCCTGAACGATATGCGCATGGATGCCCGGGATTCGGCCCGGGTGATGGTCGCTGCCGCGGGGCAGCTGCGCCCCTCAGGATGGGCTCTGATGACACTCAAGCTGCCGCAGGATGCCCTGGTGTCGACGATGGAGGCCGCATTGAAGATCCTGAAGCGTAGCTACGACGTGATCGGGGTGCGGCAGCTGTTCCACAACCGCAGCGAGGTCACGGTCGCGCTGCGCCGATCTGACTACCCTTAGCCTATGGGGAGGTGATGATGCCGATGACACCGCGCGAGGTGGTCGCGCGCACGATTCGCTTCGAGGGCGCCGATCGGCTTCCCTTCAGCTTGCCGGAGCCCTTCGGCACCGACCTGGCCTGGGTGGGGATGACGCCCTCGCCCGATGAACGACCCAGGCAGGGCGTCGATGAATGGGGCTGCGTCTGGGAGAACATCGGCGTGTCGAATCTCGGGGAAGTGAAGCAGTTCCCCCTGCAGGACTGGTCGATGTGGGAGCGCCTGCCGATACCGGACATTCGAGAGCCGCGTCGCTGGCGGGATCTCGAGGGGGCACGGGAGCGGGCCGGGGACAAGTTCCTGATCGCCAACGGCATCTCGCTCTATGAGCGGGCTCACTTCATCCGGGGGCTGGAGAACCTGTGGATGGACATCCATCTGGCCCCCGAGGCCCTTGGGCAGCTGATCGATGTGCTGGTGGAGATGAACCTCTACGCGATCGAGCGCTATGCCGAGGCCGGTGCGGACGGGTTCATGTTCTGCGATGACTGGGGGCTACAGACCGGACTCATGATCTCGCCGGCTGCGTGGCGCCGGATCTGGAAGCCGCGGTATGCGCGGGTCTATGAGGCGGCTCACAGGGCGGGATTGCTCACGCTGCTGCACAGCTGTGGTGACATCACCCAGATCATGGGGGATCTGATTGGGATCGGACTCGATGTCATCCAGATGGACCAGCAGGAGAACATGGGCGTCGAGTTGCTGGGGGAGCGCTTCGGCGGGCGGATCACCTTCTGGTGTCCGGTCGATATCCAACAGACGATGGTCCACGGCACGCTGGATGAGATCCGCGCCTACTGCCGGAAGCTCGTCACCACGCTGGGGCGCCCTGAGGGCGGCTTCATCGCGCAGTGGTATGGTGACCCGGTCGGTGCGGGCCATCGACCGGAGGCCATCACGGCGATGGCTGAGGAGTTCGTCAAGCTGAGTCAGGCTCACGGTAC
>CAZYYC010000191.1:0-8839 GCA_964650935.1 uncultured Anaerolineales bacterium | reverse complement strand
TTGACCGTGTCCACGTCGTTGGTGATGCGAGAGAGGACCTCGCCCTGAGGGGTGCTGTCGAAGTACTTGAGCGGCACCCGGTTGATCTTCTCGGCGATGTCACGGCGAAAGCGGTACGCGATGTCCGTGGAGACGTCCGCCATCACCCAGCCCTGAATCATGGCCGAGAGTGCGGAGAAGAGATAGAGGGCGATGACGGTGAGCATGATGCGCCCGATCGCGGAGAAGTCGATCTCCCCGACGCCCTGCAGCTGCGCGATCAGGCCCTGGAAGATCTCGGTGGTGGCGCGGCCCAGGATCCTGGGCCCGGCGATGCCGGCGACGGTGGAGGCGACGGCAAAGAGCATCACGACCGCCACCGCCAGCTTATACTTGCCGAGGTAGCCGACGAGCCTGACCATCGTGCCCTTGAAGTCACGTGCCTTCTCGCCCGGCATCATCATATGTCCGCCCGGTCCCCGTCCGGGGCGCGGTCCGAACTGAGAACCTCGCGAGGCTGGTCGTTTCTCTGAGTCGGCGCCCGGCTTGGGCGGTCGCCCTGTTCTGTTGTCGCTCATGCCAGTTCCTCCCCGCTGAGCTGCGAGAGCGCGATCTCACGATAGGTCTCACAGCTGTCCATCAGCTCTGCGTGCGTGCCCCTGCCCACCATCTCGCCCTCATCGAGTACGATGATCTGATCGGCGCCCTTGATCGTGGAGACGCGCTGGGTGACGACCAGGACGGTGCTGTCGCCCGTCTTGACCTTGAGCGCTCGGCGCAGCGCCGCGTCGGTGCGAAAGTCCAGGGCTGAGAAGCTGTCGTCGAAGATGAAGATGGGTGGCTTCTTGACCAGCGCGCGAGCGATGGACAGCCGCTGCTTCTGCCCTCCCGAAACGTTCGTGCCGCCCTGAGAGATCGGGGCGCTCAAGCCCAGCCCCTCACCCGGACCCGCTTCGGAGCCCCCGAAGACAAAGTCGCCGGCTTGGGCGATCTCGACCGCCTCGCGCACCGTGGCCTCGGTCGCATCTTCATCCGCGTAGCGCAGGTTGGACTCGATGGTGCCGGAGAAGAGCACGCCCTTCTGAGGCACGTAACCGATGCGGTCGCGCAGATCGTGCTGGGTCACCGTGCGGATGTCAACGCCGTCCACCAGAATCGCGCCCTCGGTGACGTCGTAGAAGCGGGGGATCAGGTTCACCAGGGTCGACTTGCCGCAGCCGGTGGAGCCGATGAAGGCCGTGGTCTGGCCCGGTTCGGCGGTGAAACTAATGCCGCAAAGCACGTTGTCGAGCGCGCCGGGATAGCGGAAGGAGACATCGCGGAACTCAATCCTGCCCTGGGGATCCGGACGTAGCGCGCTCGCCTGGTCCGGCTCGGGGTCGCGGACCGTCGGCTCGGTCTCCAACACCTCGGCAATGCGGTCGCCCGAGACGGCAGCGCGCGGCAGGAAGATGAAGAGCATGGTCAGCATCAGGAAGGACATCACGATCTGCATCGCATACTGGATGAAGGCGATCATGTCGCCCACCTGCATAGTCATAGCCGCGATCTGGTGCGCGCCGACCCAGATGATGGCGATCGACAGCCCATTCATGATCAACATCATCATCGGCATCATCACCACCATCAGCCGGTTGATGAAGCGGCTGTTATCCGTCAGATCGACGTTGGCCCGGTCAAAGCGGGCCTCCTCAAAGTCCTGACGGTTGAAGGCACGTATGACCAGCATGCCCGAGAGCCCCTCGCGAGCCACCAGATTGAGCCGGTCGATCAGCGACTGGATGATCTTGAACTTGGGCAGGGCGATGGACATCACGATGGCGACCAGGCTAACGAGGATCCCGACCGCCACGGCGATCAGCCACCACATCGACCCACCCTTGCCGACGGCGCGCACGACCCCGCCCACACCCATCAACGGTGCGTAGAAGATCAGGCGCATCATCACCACCACGGTTGCCACCTGGGTGACGTCGTTGGTCGAACGGGTGATGAGCGACGCCGTGGAGAAGGTGTCGAACTCGGCGTGGGAGAAGCCCTCGACCTTGCGGAAGATGGCGCCGCGCACGTCACGTGCGGCGCCGACCGCGGTGCGCGCCGAGAGGTAGCCGACGGCAATCGTGCACAGGCCCGAGCCCAACGCCAGCAGCAGCATCGTGCCACCGACGGAGAGTATATAGCGGCTCTGCACCCGGTCAGGATCCATGCCCAACGCTGCATACTCGGCGCGCACCGCCGGCGTCGCCGCCTGCACGATTGCCGACTCTCCCATGACCTCGAACCGCGCGTCGACGGTGCTCATCAGCGACTGCCGCTGAGCCTCCGGCATCTGCGCCAGCAGCGCGAAGACGTCGGTGCCCGGCGGGAGCCGACTGAAGTCAAGCCCGACGCCATCGCCCGGCGCCGGGACGATCTCCGCCGCTTCCGGGTTCTCGATCATCTGCTCGATGCCATAGACGACCAGAAGCGCGCGCCCGATCACGGGATCGAGGCGGTCGCGCTCATCGTCAGCGAGCTCGTTGAGCAGATAGACCGGCTCATCGGCAAGCACGGGGTAGTCGCGCACCAGGGCCGCGTAGTTCGGCGTAGCTTGATCGACCAGCGTGTAGACCCCGAGGACGGTCGCCTCATCCTCAGAGCTCAGAAAGAGGCGGACCCGCTCCAGTTGACGCCGGCGGATCGCCTCGGGCACGGCGGAGGCCACGCCCCCCTGCTGGATACCGGTGTTCACAATTCGGGAGAGATAGTCCGGCAGGGCCAGGTCGAAGTTGGCCTGGGCAAAGAGCAGACCAACGGTCAGCAGGATCATAGCCCAATAGGGCTTGAGGAACTTCGCGAGTCGAATCATGGATAGATCACCTTCTCCGTATCAGCGAGCGACCCGATCAGCCGCCCATACCCTCGGATTGCGTCAGATATGCTAGGGCGGCCTCGATCATCTCACGCTCGAGCGCCGCGCGATCGACCTGGTTGATGGCGGCGACATTGTGATGGAGCATGAGTGTGCCGTTGACAATGCAGAAGGCCATGGCCGCTGCCAGGGTCGGATCGCGCTTGGCGCACTGCCCGCGTTCAACACCCAAGGCTATCAACCGCGAGAGGTGCCCCAGCGCCCTAGATAGGTTCCGAGAGTCCACACGAAACGACGTGTCATCGGAGGATCGCCGCCAGGCAAGGTGGTAGAGTCTTGGACGATCGTGCGACAGCTCGATGAACCGTTGCATCGATTGGCGCACCTCTTCGAGCGCATCGCCGGACTCCGCACGGCGCAGCGAGGCATCGCAGAATGCCTGCATCTCTTCGAGCCCGCGCTCACGGAGGGCTTTGACGATGGCGGCACGGTTATCGAAATAGGTGTACAAGGACATATGCGAGACGCCGACGGTATCCGCAATCCGGCGAATACTCACGCCTTCGAGCCCCTCTTGCTGAAGCAGCGTGAACGCCGCATCCAGGATGCGCTCGCGCATCTGGCGTATCTCCTCCGCTGTCTTTGTGGGTCGCGGCAAGGTCTCTCCCCCCCCCTTATTTTTTACACCGTAAGATTATACGCGGTGTAGGCAGCCCGTCAAGGTCTGACGGTAGGGGCCCGACAAGGCGCAAGCCGTTGCGCTTCTCCCCATCCATCCTATAGTTGGGGAAAGTCAGTGAGCAAGCACGGCAAATAGGAGGCACAATGTCATTAAGAAGCGATAAGGACCGGGTTTCGCTGGAAGCCGAAGACTCCGACGCCTATGCCGTGGTCACCCACGCACCTGGCCCGGAAGGCGAGCTGCCCCTCGATGCCGACTACCTGCGCGACGTCTCCAGCGGCGAGCTCTTCGGCTTGACCGAGGACGCCGGCATGGGATGGAATCCGAACACACTACGCGGCGACGAGTTTCTGATCCTCTCCACGTTGGGGGGGATGCGTGCCCCTGACGGCAGGCCCATTGCGCTCGGCTACCATACCGGGCACTGGGAACTGGGGTTGCTCGCCCAAGCCGCTGCGGAGCGCTTCCAGGCCCTGGGCAGGGTCCCCTTCGCAGGCTACGTAAGCGACCCCTGTGACGGACGCACCCAGGGCACGCGGGGGATGATGGACAGCCTGCCCTACCGCAACGATGCCGCTATCGTCTTCCGACGCCTGATCCGCTCGCTGCCGACGGTGCGGGGCGTCCTAGGCATTGCGACGTGCGACAAGGGACTGCCGGCCCTGATGATGGCCCTTGCCGCGCAGCGCAAGCTGCCCTGCGTCCTCGTGCCCGGCGGCGTGACCCTACCCCCGACCGAGGGGGAGGACGCGGGGAAGGTCCAGACGCTGAGTGCGCGCTTTGCGCAGGGCGAGATCAGCCTAGAAGAGGCAGCGCTGCTGGGCTGCCGCGCCTGTGCCTCGCCCGGCGGCGGCTGCCAGTTCCTGGGCACCGCGGCGACGAGCCAGGTGGTCGGTGAGGCCCTTGGGTTGACCCTGACGCACGCCGCACTGGCCCCCTCAGGCCAGGAGCTCTGGCTGGATCTGGCGCGCCGCTCGGCCCAGGCCTTGGTGGCCCTGGCGGAAAGAGGCATCACCGCCGCCGATATCGTGACTCACGAGGCGGTGCACAACGCGATGGTGGTCTATGCCGCCTTTGGCGGTAGTACGAACCTGCTGCTGCACCTGCCGGCGATCGCCCATGCCGCGGGGCTCGAGCGGCCCACCGTCGCCGAGTGGGACGCGGTGAACCGGGCCGTGCCGCGCCTGGTCGACGTGCTGCCCAACGGCCCGGCAGGGCACCCGACCATCCGCGCCTACCTCGCCGGCGGCGTGCCCGAGGTGATGTTGCACTTGCGCGATCTGGACCTGCTACACCTCGACGCATTGACCGCTCACGGTCGACCGCTCGGCGAGATGCTGGACGCGTGGGTAGCGAGCGAGCGCCGCAAGCGCCTCCGCGAGCGTCTCTTCGCCGAGGATGGGGTCGACCCTGACACCGTGATCATGAGCCCGGAGGTAGCAGGTGCGCTTGGACTTGCCGGCACACTGACCTTCCCCACCGGCAATCTGGCACCCGAGGGGTCGGTCATCAAGAGCACAGCACTCGATCCCGGCCTGCTCGATGCGGCCGGCGTCTTTCGTATGGAAGGACCGGCGCGCGTCTTCACCAGCGAACGCGCCGCGATTGCCGCAGTCAAGGGCCAGGGCGCGGCGCAGATCAGGCCGGGCGAGGTGATGGTCCTGATCGGACGCGGGCCCTTGGGCTGTGGGATGGAGGAGACCTATCAGGTGACCGCGGCACTCAAGCACCTCTCGTGGGGCAAGCAGGTCGCGCTCATCACCGACGCCCGTTTCAGCGGCGTCAGCACCGGCGCATGCATCGGTCACGTGGGCCCTGAGGCTTTGGCGGGCGGACCGCTGGGCCGCGTCCGCGACGGCGACCGAATCCGCATCGTGGTGGATGGCGTCAACTTGAAGGGAAGCGTGGATCTGGTCGGGAGCGGTGACTCGAAGTTCTCACCTGAGGAAGGTACACGTATCTTGGCCTCACGCCCCCCACATCCCGACCTCGCGCCGGACCCCGACCTTCCCGAGGACACCCGCCTCTGGGCGCTCCTGCAGCAGGCAGGCGGCGGCACCTGGGGCGGCTGCGTCTACGACGTTGATGCCATCGCGGAGCGAATCAGCGAATCGACAAATGCGTAGATCTCAAACCAACAGACGGACCCTAGAACCGTTGGGCGCGCACTCCCTAACTGAAAACCGACAACGGACAACTGAAAACTGTCGACTAAAGACTGGAGACTGACAATGCTGACCCGACACCAAACGATGACCGGCCCCCGGTGGGCCATGGATGGCGTCTTTCTGGCCCCCTCATTCACGCTGGGGCTGCTGCTCGAGCTGCCGCGCGCAGCCTACGGCGACGCGCTCGCCGCTATGCTCACGGGCGAGGAGGCGACCGGCGATCTCTTGCCCCCGGTCGAGCCGTGGCAGGAGGTATGGGCCAGTGGCGTGACCTACCTGAGGAGCCGCGACGCGCGCCAGGCGGAATCGGAGACCGGCGACATCTACGCCCGCGTCTACACCGCCGAGCGCCCGGAGCTCTTTATGAAGGCCATCGGCTGGCGCGTGATGGGCCCCGAGGATCCGATCCGCGTGCGCCCGGACAGCACCTGGGACGTGCCTGAGCCGGAGCTCACCCTGGTCATCAACGCGCGCCGGGAGATCGTGGGCTACGTCGCGGGTAACGACGTCTCCTCCCGCAGCATCGAGGGCGCCAATCCTCTCTACCTGCCCCAAGCCAAGGTCTATGCAGGCTCCTGCGCCCTGGGCCCCGGCATCATGCTCTCCTCGCCCGACAAGATGCGCGACCTGCCGATCACGCTGGAGATCCAGCGCCAGAGTGAGCAAGCCTTCTACGGCGAGACCGCGACCAGCCGGATGAAGCGCACCCTCGAGGAACTGGTTGCTTACCTCTTCAAGGAACTGCCCTTCCCCAACGGGGTCTTCCTGATGACCGGCACGGGCATCGTCCCGCCGGATAGCTTCACGCTCAGCGCGGGTGACGTGGTGCGGATCGGCGTGGGCGAACTCACATTGCTGAACGACGTGCAGGAATAGGCGCTGTGAGTGCCATCATCATCAGAGGTCCGCTAGCCGTCGGCAAGACCACAATAGGCAAGATGCTGGCTGATGAGCTGGGGGGTTGCTACGTCTCCTTCGATCAGATCATGGACGAGAACAAGCTCGACCAGGCCGAGGAGGGCGGCGGCATCGCGCTAGAGGGTTTCCTGAAAGGCAACGCACTCGCGGTCGCCTCCGTCCAGGCCGAGCTCGACGCGGGCATCACCGTCGTCTTTGACGGCTGTTTCTACCATCTCTACCAGCTCGAGAACCTGATCACAGCTCTCCATGGTGGCGCCGACGTCTTCACACTCAAGGCACCGCTGGAAACCTGTATCTTGAGGGACCGCGGGCGCGAGCTAACGTATGGCGTGGATGCCGCTGCGGCCGTGCACGCGATGGTGTCGCAGTTCGATTACGGGACCTGCATCGAGACAGATGGAAAGACGGTGGAGCTGGTCGTGGCAGAGATCCGGAAGGCGATCGGCAAGGACGCACAAGGAGACTTCGATGGAAACTGAACCCGTTCTGATTGCAGGCAAGTGGCGAGAGATTAAAGATGCCGTCGCTACATTCTCAACGACCAACCCGATGACGAAGCAGCCGCTGCAACAAACCTACCCGATCTCCTCCTGGTCTGAGGTGGAAGAGACGTTGGTCGCGGGCGCTGAAGCCGCTGCAGCGCTGAGGGAGGTCGCACCTGCGGCGCTAGCCGATTTCCTTGACGCCTTCGCCGAGGGCATCGAGGCGCGCACCGACGCGATCGCGGCCCTGGCCCACCTCGAGACAGGCCTAGCGCTCGAACCGCGTCTGCGCTCCGTCGAATTGCCGCGCACGACCGACCAGCTCCGGCAGGCAGCAGCTGCGACGCGCGAGCGCTCGTGGTGCAACGCCACCATCGACACGGCCCGCAACATCCGCTCGATGCATGGCCCCCTGGGCGGGCCTGTGGTCGTCTTCGGCCCCAACAACTTTCCGTTCGCCTTCAACTCGGTCTCCGGGGGCGATGCGGCAGCGGCGCTTGCAGCCGGCAATCCGATTATCGCCAAGGCCAACACGGGCCACCCCGGCACGACCCGGCTGCTCACCGAGGCGGCTTTCGAGGCCGTGGAAGCCACCGGGATGCCCACGGCGCTGGTGCAACTGCTTTACCGTACCAGCCACGCCGATGGCGCGCGGCTCGTCTCCCACCCTCTCGTGGGCGCCACCGGCTTCACCGGCAGCCGCTCAGCCGGCCTGCAGTTGAAGGCGGCAGCCGATGCCGCCGGCAAGCCCATCTACCTCGAGATGTCGAGCGTTAACCCCATCTTCATCCTACCGGGCGCCCTGGAGGAGCGGCTGGAGCCCATCGCTGATGAGCTCTTCGCCTCATGCTCGCTTGGGACGGGGCAGTTCTGCACAAAACCGGGACTGACGTTGCTCCTGGCATCGCAGCGCAGCGAGGCCTTCCTGGAGGCCGTGGCGACACGGTTCGAGGCGCCTGCCGGCGTCCTGCTGGGAAGGAGCGGTTTGCGCACCATCGGGGCGGCAGTGGCCCAGCTCCAGGAGGCTGGCGCCACCTTGGTCGTCGGCGGCGAGGAGGTCGCGGGTCCCAGCTACCGCTACGCCAACACCCTGCTGCGCGTCTCGGGTGAGGCGTTCCTGTCACAGCCCGAGGCCCTCCAGACTGAGGCCTTCGGCGTCGTCTCGCTCGTGGTCCTCGCCGAGGATCTCTCGCAGCTGCAGGAGATCGCCCGTCAGCTGGAGGGCAACCTCACCGGCAGCTTCTATACCCACACGGGCGGCGCCGACGATGCGCTCTACGATCAGCTCGCGCCCATCGTGCGTCAGAAGGTGGGCCGCCTGCTCAACGACAAGATGCCCACGGGCGTCGCCGTCTCCCCCGCAATGAACCACGGAGGCCCCTATCCCGCCACAGGGCATCCCGGCTTCACGGCGGTGGGCATTCCGGCGTCGATGCTGCGCTTCGGGGCGCTGCACTGCTACGATAACGTGCGCGCTCACCGCTTGCCGCCCGACCTTCGCGATCGCAATCCCACGGGGCAGATGTGGCGCTTGATCGACGGCGAGTGGACGCAGCGTGACGTCACACCCTGAAGCGGTCATGGGCACGTCCACCATCATCCATCCGTTTCGCATCGACGTCGACCCGATGAGGCGGCTGTTACTCGTCAACTTCGAGAAAGACCCGGATACCACCTACCTCGGATTTGAACCGCAGGTCTTCGATGATCCGGTCAACGGTCAGGGGCATCTCGTCATCGGATGGCGCCGGGACGG
>CAZYYC010000190.1:2063-8947 GCA_964650935.1 uncultured Anaerolineales bacterium | reverse complement strand
AGGCGGAGATTCTCGTCATCATCGCCGCTGCCGTGGGGATGCTCGTCCCCTCGCTGTTGGAGATTCCGTTGAGCGGTATCGACCTGAACACCGCCCTGGTGGGCTACTGGCTGCCCTCGGCGCTCAGTAACGCCATCAACGGCTTGATCCTGGTACCGATCCTGATGGTCGCCTACGAAGCAGTTGTGGCGAGGTCCGGACGCTAACTGATACGTGAAGCCGGCCCTGCGACCGTGAGACACAGGGCCGGCTGTCTAGGGAGAAGCACGATGCTCGTCACCTGGAAATACCGTCAGCGCAATAGCATCATCGAGACGTTCGACCCGCGTGCTCGCTGGTTCTTTTCGTTCCTTATGCTCTTCGCTCTGACGCAGTTCTGGGACATTCGTTTCCTGCTTTTCTTTCTGGTCATTATCCTGGCCCAGTACGCGCTGGCCCGTGTGACGTGGGGCGAGACGCGCCGCGCGTGGCTCTTTATCCTGATTTTTGTGGTGGGCATCGTCGCGCTCAACACGCTCTTCACGGGCCGTGGGGGGACGGTTGAGGTCCTACAGGGCGGTCACATCCTGTGGCGGACCGAATGGCGGGTCCTGGGTCTGACCGTGCGGCCCACGATCACGGTCGAGCGGCTCTGGTTTGCGATGTCGCAGGTGGTGCGCATGCTCTCAATCTCTGCTCTCTTCCTGATTGTCCCCTATACGATGAACCCACGCCTCTATGGTGTGACCTTCCGCGGGATGGGGCTGCCCGATCGACTCGCCTTCTCGATGGATCTCGCCTTCCGTTTCGTGCCGACCTTGGCACGCGACTTCAGCACTACGCTCGACGCGCAGAAGGCCCGAGGCTATGAGCTCGAGAAGCTCGAGGGCGGGCTGATTGCCCAGATCCGCAAGATGGCTCCCTTGGTGGTGCCGGTGACGATGAACGCCATCCTCAGTGGTGAGGACATCACCAATGCGATGGATCTGCGCTGCTTCGGCATACGCGCCCGCACCTGGGTGCACGAGTTGACCTACCGGCATCGCGATGCCGCGTTGATCGGTATGAGCGTCCTGATCTTTGTGGGCTCCCTGGTGCTCCGCTACGGTCTGAACATCGGTCGTTTCTGGGTGCCGGACTGGGCCCTGGCTTGGGCAGGCGCGTAGGCCTGGTGGAGGCTAACCATGTTTCCGTTGCGTGATGATGTGCCCTCAAGGGGATTCCCTCTGGTGACGGTGGGGCTGGTCGTCGTCAACGTCGTGATCTTTCTGTTTGAGGTGGTGCTGGGCGACGCTGCTCATGTCCTGATCGAGTCCTTCGGCGTGGTCCCGGCGGAGTTGACGGCGAACTGGCAGAATCCGCTCGTGCTCTCGACGCTGTTCACGTCTCAGTATCTTCACGGCGGATGGGCGCATCTGATCGGCAATATGTGGTACCTGATCATCTTCGGCGACAATGTCGAGGATCGGATGGGGCGGCTGCGCTATTTTGTCTTCTATAGCTTGTGTGGTGTCGTCGCTGCGCTGCTCCAAGTCGTCGCCGCGCCTCGCTCAACCATCCCGATGATCGGTGCCAGCGGTGCCATCGCCGGCGTGCTGGGCGCCTATCTGCTGCTCTATCCACGCGCACGCGTCAGTACGGTGATCCCTTTCTTCTACTTCATCCGTATCGTGTGGCTGCCCGCTATTGTCGTGCTGGGCGGTTGGTTCCTGGTCCAACTTCTCAATGGATTGGCGATGTTGGACGTGCAGATGCAGACGGGCGGCGTCGCCTTCTGGGCACACGTTGGGGGCTTCGTCGCGGGCATGGTTTTGATGCCGATCTTCCGCCGGCGCGACTATCGACCACCTTCGCGACCCTCCGGCTATGGGATGGGGTATGATCGTAATCGCTGGTAGGGGTGTCCGATGATGGAGCCCGAACGCATCGCCGGGAACCTCGAAGAGGTCCGGGGTCGTTGCGCCGAAGCTGCGTTGCGGGCGGGTCGCGATCCTGCGGAGGTGCAGCTGGTCGCCGTGACCAAGACGTTCCCGGCGGAGGTCGTGCTGGCAGCTCTGCAGGCCGGCCAACGGCACTTCGGCGAAAACCGACCGGAGGAGGGGGCCGACAAGGTCCTGGAGGTCCGTCGCCGGCCGGCAGACGCGCTCGGCGTAGCGGGCGAGGCGCGTCCTGTCTGGCATATGATCGGCCACGTGCAGAGCCGTAAGGCCGAGTTGGTCGCCGAACACTTCGACGTGGTCCATTCGATCGACCGTCTCAAAATCGCGCGTCGGCTCAGCGCACGGGCAGCGGTGCTGCAGCGGGAGATCCCGGTGCTGCTGGAGTGCAACGTCTCCGGCGAGACGGCCAAGTATGGCTATGCGGCTGCCGACTGGGCATACGATGCCGATGTACGAGCCGCACTGATCGGCGAGGTCGCCGCCGTCGCCGGTCTGCCGGGCCTGCGGATTGAGGGGTTGATGACGGTCGGCCCTCTGTCGGACTCAGCAGAGTCCGTACGGCCCGTGTTTGCCTCACTGCGTGGACTGCGTGACCTGCTGCGCGAGGCGTTTCCCACTCTCGACTGGCACCACCTGTCGATGGGGATGAGCGGTGACTTTGAGGTGGCCATCGAGGAAGGCGCGACGTGGGTGAGGATCGGACGCGCAATATTCGGGACGCGCGCCTAGCCTAGGGAGAGACGAGGGAGATGATACTGAACGTGGCGCTCGGATGGCTGATAGAGGCTGTGGATCTGCTGGTCGCGGTTCTGGGACTGCTGTTGGTGCTCAGGGTGCTCTTCGTCGCTTTCGGCATGCGCTCGACGCATCCACTCATGCGGATCACCACGGCCCTGACCGATCCGCTCATCGATCTCAGCAACAAGGCGCTCGGCATTCCCGCGTATGGCTCGACCTATCGCACGTACCGCTCGTCGCGCACCGATATCCTGAATTGTGCGGTTGCGCTGATCGCGCTCTGGGTCGTCCGCAGTCTGATCTCGTGGCTGCTGCGTCTGATCATGCTGATCCCGCTGTGGATCGCTCAGCCCCTGGGGAGCATCGGTGCGGTGCTGCAGTTCGTCCTGGGCTTGATCTTCGATCTCTACGTCATCGCCCTCTTCGTGCGGGTGCTCTTCTCCTGGATTCGCACCATGGGAGGGGCTTCGGCACCCTATGCGAGTAAGGTGATGCGCTTTCTCTGGTCGATCACCGAGCCGGTCCTGGCTCCGATTCGCCGTGCCTTATCCTCCCTTGGGCCGAGCGTCTTCGGCCTCGGCCTTGACCTCTCGCCGCTGATCGCCTTCCTGCTGGTGCGGCTGGTGCAGCAGATCGTCTTCTCACTCCTGGCTCGACTCTTCTGACAGCCCTCGGACAAAGCGCTCCAAGCGTCTGAGGCCCTCGCGCAGGGTCTCCGTGTCGGTGGCGTAGGAGATCCGGATGTGCGTGTCGGCGCCGAAGGCGATGCCCGGCACGGTAGCGACCGCCTCCTCCTCGAGCAGCCGCCGGCAGAACGTCATCGAGTCGAGGCCGGTGCGTGTGATATTGGGGAAGGCGTAGAAGGCCCCCTGCGGCATGGTACAGGTGAGGTTGGGGATCGCCTGCAGACCTGCGACGATCAGGTCGCGCCGCGCTATAAAGGTGCGCCGCATCGCCTCCACCGTCTCCTGTGACGCGGCAAGCGCGGCGATGGCACCATACTGCGCGAAGGTGTTGGCGCCGGAGGTGGTGTGCGATTGGAGCGAGGTCGCCGCCTTGATGACAGGTAAGGGCCCGGCGGCATAGCCCAGGCGCCATCCTGTCGCCGCGTAGGCCTTGCTGAACCCGTTGCACGTCACGGTCAGGTCGAAGATCCCCTCCCCCAGGCTGCCGATGCTGACGTGCTCCACATCGCCGTAGATGAGATTCTCGTAGATCTCGTCGGCGACGACGACGATCCCGTGGGCGACCACGACCTCGGCGAGGTCGTGCATCTCCTCGCGGGTGTAGACCGCGCCGGTCGGGTTGGATGGGCTGTTGAGCATCAACACGCGCGTCCTGGGCGTGATCGTGGCCTCAAGCTGCGCGGCGGTCACCTTGAACCCCGTGCGTTCATCGGTCTGTAGTGCGACCGGTTCGGCCCCGTTGACCTTCACGATCTCGGGGTAGGTGACCCAGGCGGGTGTGGGGATCAGCACCTCATCGCCCGGATCCAGCAGCACCGACAGCGTGTTGTAGAGCGCTTGCTTGCCGCCGGCGGTCACGAGAACCTGATCCGCGCTATAGGGCAAAGCGTTCCGGGTCCGCAGTTTGTTGGCGATGCCCTCCCGCAGCTCGGGCAGGCCCGCGGTGGGAGTGTACTTGGTCTTGCCGGCGTCCAGCGCCGCCTTAGCGGCCTCGCGGATGTGTTCGGGTGTGATGAAATCGGGTTCGCCGACGCTGAAATCGCAGACATCGATCCCCTGCGCTTTGAGCGCCTTGGCCTTGCTTGAGATTGCGAAGGTCATAGAGGGCGAGATGCGGTTGACTCGGTCTGCAAGCTTGATCACACGGTTCTCCTTGTGTCACGTAAGGTCTTGGCGCCCTCACGGCTTGCCATGACGTCGCCTCCGCAGATTGTACAGCACGCAAGATACGCGTCAATCGGGGGATCCCCAGCTCTTGAGCAGGTCCGGTTGGCTTTTTTGTTAGCCGGGGCGTGCTATGATGGGGTCGATGGAATCCAATCTACCGATCGATGCTCTGGCCTCCTGGACGGCGGCGGTGCCGATGCTGCGTGCCGGCTATCACCAGGAGATGCTCCGGCGGGTGGACGCGCTCCGTGCCCGGCAGACGATCTATCCTCCGCCCGGGTATGTCCTCCGCGCTTTGCGCCTCCTGCCCTTTGAGGAGGTCAGGGTCGTCATCGTGGGGCAGGACCCCTACCACGGCCCCGGTCAGGCCGATGGGCTGGCCTTCTCGGTGCCCGATGAGGTCCCCTCACCCCCCTCTCTACGCAACATCCTCCGCGAGGTCGCTGACGACGTCTACGACGGCGCGCCGCCTTCGGCTTCGACCGATCTCACTCGGTGGGCCCGGCAAGGGGTGCTCCTGCTCAATGCCGGCCTGACGGTGGAGGCGGGCAGGGCGGGATCCCACCGCGACCTGGGCTGGGAACGGCTCACGGATGCGATCATCGCCGAGCTCAGCGCAGGGCGGGAGCACCTCGTCTTCATGCTTTGGGGCCGCTTCGCTGCAGCGAAGCGCGCGCTCATTGATGAGCGGGATCACCTCATCCTGGAGGCTCCGCATCCCTCCCCCCTCTCCGCTTACCGCGGTTTCTTCGGGTGCCGTCACTTCTCCCAGGCCAACGCCTACCTGATACGCTGTGGTCATGCCCCGATCGTCTGGTGAGGCCTCGGGGTGCAACCTTCGTGGCTTCTGTACGTAGTCTCTAGGCACGGGGGTCGCTGTGCTGCGCCATCTGATGGTTCGGTCAGTCGACCAAGACGCTCCAGATCACGCGGGTTGCTGGAATCGGGCGTCTTCCGTATAATGAAGTGAGGAAGGGGATCTGAGATGATTGAGGGCCTGCTGGATCTTGCATCGGCCTTTGGGCTATCCACATCTGCCGGGCTGAATGCTTACATTCCCATGCTGACCCTAGCCGTGCTGGCTAAGTTCACAGGCCTGGTGGAGTTGGGAGAGCCGTGGAATGCGCTGACGAGCTGGTGGATCATCGCCCTGCTGGCCGTCTTGCTTGCCGTCGAGGAACTTGCGGACAAGATCCCGGCGGTTGACACGGTCAACGATGTGCTGCAGACGTTGGTCAGGCCGACGGCAGGGGCTATCCTGTTCGCGGCGACAACCCAGTCGTCGATCAATATGCACCCGGCGTTGGCCTTCGGCTGTGGCGTGATTCTCGCCGGGGCCGTCCACGTGGTTAAGTCGGGCTCCCGACCGGTGGTGACGGCGATGTCAGCGGGGACGGCCAATCCCGTGGTCAGCACGGTGGAGGATGTCGTCTCGGCGGTCACGAGCTTTGTGGCCATCGCCTTTCCCTATCTGGTCGTCGTGTGGTTCCTTCTGTTGGGTACGGCCATTGTCTTGATCGTGCGTGAGCGCCGCAAGCGCCTCCATGCGCGCAGGACACGGGCGTCTTGATCCGTAGCAGATATCAGAGAATAGGGGGACATCATGGCACAGGATCCATTCTACGATTCACAGTCGGCGGCCTATCCGGAGGCCACATCACCCAAGAAGAAGAGTCCTTGGGTCACCATTCTCATTGTTCTCGGGGTCTTATTGCTCTGTTGTTGTGCTATCGGCGTCGCCGGATGGTTCCTGGGCGATCCGGTACTGGAGATGCTCAGGGAGATGGGCGTCGATCTAGGTCTTTATCTGGCGTCTCTTTAGGTGATGTAGGTCGGTCAGGTTGTCTCGTGGCTCGGTGATCGTGCGGCCTCTGGCGGAGTCCGGCGTCGTGACCTGTGCAGCCACCGTGATGTGATCAGAACGAAGGTACTGAACGAAGGAAGGAAAGATCCATGGACGAAGAATCGATCTATGCGACACGACGTCTGGAGTCTGAAGAGTCCGAGCCGGTCGAGGAGGAACAGACCTCAGAGGAGACACCCCTAGCTCCCCCGCCGTTGCCCGAGGCAGAGGCTGCCTCGCCGCCTCCCCTGCCGTCGGAGGTTGAGGGCCCGCCGCCGTTGCCCGAGGGCGACACGCTTATGGTGATGACGCCGCCGACTGAGGGGGCGGTTGAGGCAGCAGAGGTGACGCCGACCTATCAGCCCGAGACCGTGATGTCTGAGCCCGATGACGTCGCCGATGCGCCGGAGATCCCCAGCCCCTTTGATGAGGCTGAGGCGGCGTCGGCCTCGGAGCCCGCACCGGTTGACGCGTCGCCTGTGACGCCGGCCTCCGCGACCCCGCCGCCGGTGACCCCCTCGTCGGGTGGAG
>CAZYYC010000190.1:0-1963 GCA_964650935.1 uncultured Anaerolineales bacterium | reverse complement strand
CCTGTGACGCCGGCCTCCGCGACCCCGCCGCCGGTGACCCCCTCGTCGGGTGGAGGGCAGCAGCCACCGGTGACGCCGGCGGGCAGTGAGGCCAAGCCACCCAAGAAGAACAACACCACGCTGATCATCGTGTTGATCGTGGCGGCGCTGCTCCTGCTTTGCTGCTGCTGTGTGCTCATCGGCGGCGTGCTCTACCCGATCGTCGACGAGATCCGGTATATGTGGTTATTGCAGGGGGTCTTGGGGCTGCTGTAACCGCTGATCCATCCCAATAGGACGCACGTTCGAACTCGAACGTGCGTCCTGCTTGTCTCAGGGGGGCCGTCTCCCCATAGACAATGCACCCGACCTTCGCCATGTCATTCGCGCTACGGTATAATAGGGCCGTGAGTACGCCGAAGGAGAAGCTACAGCAGAAGCTCGACGTGCTTCCGCATAAGCCCGGCGTCTACCTGATGCACAATGTGCGGGGCCGGGTGATCTATGTGGGGAAGGCGATCGACCTCGCCAACCGCGTCCGCTCCTACTTTCACGCCTCGGCCCAGGAGGATTCCAAGACGCGGCGCCTGGTGGGCGAGATCGATGACCTCGAATGGATCCTCACCGACTCCGAGGTCGAGGCTCTGATCCTCGAGGCCAACCTCATCAAGAAGTACCGTCCGCGCTACAACGTCCGTCTCAAGGACGATAAGCGCTATCCGTATCTGAAGGTGACCCACGAGGACTTCCCCAAGGTCCTGATCACACGCCAGATGCAGCGTGACGGCGGTCGTTATTTTGGCCCCTACACCTCCAGCAGCGCGCTACGCGACACGCTCGACCTGATCCGCCGCCTCTTTCCCTTCCGCACCTGCGACCGCGAGATCACGGGCCACGACCGCCGTGCCTGCCTCTACCACGACCTCAAGCTCTGCACGGCCCCCTGCATCGGCGCTGTGGATCAGGCCCAGTACAACAGCGTGATCGAGCAGTTGGTGCAGTTCATGGGTGGTGAGACGGAGGCCGTGATGGAGGAGATGCGGGCGCAGATCGATGCGGCGGCGACGGGGCTGCAGTTCGAGCGCGCGGCGCAACTGCGCGACCGCTACACCGCGCTGCAGCGGGTGATGGAGCACCAGCGCATCATCACCACAGCAGCGACCAACCAGGACGTCGTCGCGATGGCGCGCGACAACGGCAATGCCTGTGTGGAGGTCTTCTTCGTCCGCAACGGCAAGCTGTTGGGGCGCGAGTACTTCGTGATGGAGGGGGGCGGGCACGACAACGACGAGGAGATTGTCACCGCCTTCCTGGAGCAGTTCTACACCGAGGCTGCTGCGGTGCCGCCGGAGATCCTCCTTCCCGCGCAGATTGCCGAGGCGGCGGTCCTGGAGCAGTGGCTGCGCACCAAGCGCGGTGATGTGGTCTACCTGACGGTGCCGCGCGACGGGCCGGGGCGCGAGCTGCTGGACCTCGCCGCGACCAATGCAGCGGAGACGCTGCGCCTGCTCAAGGCTCAGTGGGACATGGACCAACACCGCAGCGAGGCGGCCCTTGGCGAGCTTCAGGAGCGGTTGGCGCTTCCCCACCCACCGATCCGGATGGAGTGCTACGATATCTCCACCACCCAGGGCGTCGAGGTTGTCGGCAGCATGGTGGTCTTCGAGCATGGAACGCCCAAGAAGAGCCACTACCGTCGCTTCAAGATCCGCACCGTCGTGGGACAGGACGATTTCGCGAGCATGCGCGAGGTGCTGATGCGCCGCTTCGATCGCTGGCGTCGCGTCAGTGAGGGCGAGCTGCGCGGCACCCGCGGCAGCCAGGCCTGGGCCAAACTGCCCGATCTGCTCATCGTCGACGGCGGCAAAGGGCAGCTCGGCATGGCGATGGAGGTCTTGGAGACCTTCAGGCTCACCGATCAGGTGCCGGTGATCGGCCTGGCGAAGCGCCACGAGGAGATTTTCCAGCCCGGGCAGCGGATCCC
>CAZYYC010000189.1:4714-8978 GCA_964650935.1 uncultured Anaerolineales bacterium | reverse complement strand
ACTACCAGCCCGCCCTACACCGCCTCCGTAGGTCGGGCTGCCAAGCCCGACACCCTCCGCGCCGCTCACCCTTTGCGGAAAACTGACGCGCACCCGCCCCCGCCCCGGCAGTTGCATCGCGAAACCAGGTCGGCTATACTGTCTCTCAGGAACCAGACGACAGGGCCGCAGGGCCTAACCCATAGAGGGCCATCCTTGATATGAGCGGTGATGCATCACCAGATGAGCACGACCAAGAGCTCGAGCACCTAGAGCGCGAGACCCAAAGGCTGCAGCGCGAGCTGGATCTCTGTCACTCACTCTTCAATAGCCTGCCCATCGGCATCTACCGAACCACTGCCGATGGGCACGTGCTGTTGGCCAACGCTGCCGTCGCCGAGCTGTTGGGTGCCGACCCGGAGGGCGGGCTTGCCGCCATCGAAGAGGCGATGAAGCAACAGCAAGTGGGCTCGTTTCGCGATACCTTCCGCAACGTCCTCGAGCGTGAGAATGAGGTCCGCGGCTTCGAGGATACCCTGAACCGGCCTGACAAGGGCAAGACGCGCTACGTGCGGGAGAACGCACGCATCATCCGCGATGAGGACGGAACCCCGCTCTATCACGAATGCACCCTCGAGGATGTGACCGAGCGTCGCCAGGCGGAGGCGGCGCTACGCGCCAGCGAGGAGCGCTATCGGTCCGTGGTGGAGCAATCCCCTGCCGGGATTCTCTTGGTCGACGACCAGGCACGCGTTGTCTTTGCCAACGACGAGACGTGTTACATCCTCGGGCGCACCCATTCGGAGGTCGTGGGCAAGCCGTTCACCACCTTCCTTCACCCCGAGGACGTGGACCTGGTCTTTGACCGCTATGTGCGCCGGCAGCGTGGGGCCGTGGTCCCTCCCCGATATGAGATCAGGATCCTGCGCCCCGGTGGCGACGTGCGCTATCTCGTCCTCAGCGCCACGGCCTACTGGGATTCATCTCACACCGCCCATACGGTCGCACAGCTTCTGGATATCACCGAACGTACCCGGGCTGAGCAGGCGCTGCGCGACTACGCCTCCGAACTGGAGATCCGTAACGCTGAGTTGGACGCGTTCGCCGACTCGGTAGCGCACGATCTGAGAAACCCGTTGGGGACGATCATGGGCTTCTCCGAGACGCTGCTCGCCACCTACGACGAACTGACCCCCGAGGAGACCCAGCGGGCCCTCCAGAGTATGGTCCGGATGGGACACAAGATGGACGCGATCATCGACGCGCTGCTGCTCTTCGCCCGCGTGCGCAAGACCGCCGTCAAGCCCGGCCCGGTCGATATGGGCCCGATTGTGCAAGAGGTCCTCCATCGTCTCGAGGAGATGATCGCAACCCACCAGGCGGAGATCATCGTGCCCTCCCATTGGCCGGCGGCGCTGGGCTACGCGCCCTGGCTGGAGGAGGTGTGGGCCAACTACATCACGAACGCGATCACTTACGGGGGAAGGCCTCCGCGGGTCGAGCTGGGAGCTCGCCTGCTCTCGCACGGCAAGGTGCGCTTCTGGGTACGCGACAACGGCGACGGGGTGTCGGAGAAGCGCCAGGAGAGCCTGTTCAGAGGGTTTGCACAGTCAGGCCACCGAGGTGGCCACGGACTGGGTCTCTCGATCGTGAGACGCATCGTGGACAAGCTCGACGGCGACGTCGCGGTCGAGAGCAGTGGGCGGGCTGGGGAGGGAAGCGTCTTCAGTTTCGATCTCCCGGCAGCCCTGCGCGCGTAGGCCGGTCGCGCGGAGCCCCTCGAGCCGGTGGACACCTCAAGGACGACCCTCTACCTGGTACGCCATGCCCACGCCGATTGGGTGCCCGATGAGATGCGCCCCCTCTCGGCCCGTGGGCGGGCCGACGCCCTGCGCGTGGCCGATGTCCTGATGGCCTACCCCATCTCGCGTACGGTGAGCAGTCCCTATCGCCGCGCCGCCCAGACCCTGCAACCGCTCGCCGACCGCCTGGGGTTGCCCCTGGAGCTCGACGCCGACCTGCGCGAACGCACCCTGACGGGAGCGGCGCTGCCCGCCGGCGCCTTTGAGGACGCCGTCCGCGCTACGTGGGAGGACCCCGTATTCAGCCACCCCGGCGGCGAGTCCAACGCCGCAGCGCAGAGGCGCGGGATCGCCGCCATCCACCGCCTCGTCAACGCGTCGGCGGGCGACCACATCGCCGTCGCCACCCACGGCAACCTGATGGCGCTCATCCTGCAACACGTCGCCCCTACCTTCGACGGCGACCCCTCACTCACCGTCGACTTCGCCTTCTGGGCCCAACTGAGCATGCCCGACATCTACCGCCTGACACGCTACGCCGACGGCACGACGACGGCAACACGCCTCTGGACGCCGTGACCCTTAACCCCGCGCCGGCCCAACGCAACCCCAACGCTCTGCAACGCGGGCCAGCCCCAATCGCGACCCTCGCCATACACTGACCATCGGACGCTCTGGTAAACTCAGACTAGAAGGTTAATCAGATACGCCTGAGATGAAAGGAGTTGTCTATGGCGATGCGAATTAGAAAAGGTGCAGCAGTCCTCAATGCCGACGGAGAGCGCATTGGTGACGTGATGGGTGTAGCCATCAACCCGCAGGACAATGAAGTCACCCATCTGATCGTCGAGAAAGGGTTCCTCTTCACGACCGATAAGGTGCTGCCGATCGATGAGGTGGTCGCCACATCGGAGGAGGAGATCCGGCTCAAGGAAGGCATCGAGCATCTGGATGAGCTCCCGGACTACCTGGAGGAACACTATCTGCCCGAAGATCAGGTTACAGCTGATGAGAACCAACGTCCCACCGATGAGCCGGCCGGGGTCGCCTATGCACCCGGCTCATACTGGTATCCCCCGGCGGACGTGAGCTGGTGGAACGCGGGCAATTACCCCGCCGGTCACGCCACGATCCCGCGCAACACCGAGGTGCCTTTTGTGCCCCACACCGTCGAGAACATCCCCGAGGGAACCACTGCACTCGAAGAGGGCGCTAAGGTGATCTCGACCGACGGTGAGACCGTCGGCAGCCTGGAGGAGCTCTTCGTGGATCCCCAGAGCGGTCGTGCAACGCATATGCTCGTGGCCAAGGGGCTGGTGACCAAAGAGCGCAAGGCCGTGCCGACGTGGTGGATCTCACTCGTGCTGGGCGACGAGGTCCATCTCTCGATCAGCGCGGACTTCGTCGAGAGGCTACCTGACTTCGACTAACACCTGAAGGGGAGGGGCGATGCCCGCCAACCATTGGTACGACTTCGGCAACGGAAGTTACGCCCTGACCGGCGGATCCAACATCGGCTTCATCATCCACGAGGGCCGGGCCCTGATGGTCGATGCCGGGCTCGACCCCGACAGCGCACGCAAAGCGCTCCGCCATCTGGGGGCGCTGGGGGTTCCCTTGGGCGCTATCGCCCTGACCCACGGTCACGCCGACCACTTCGGCGGGGCCGGCTGGGTCGCCGAGCGCACCCACGCACCCGTCTTCGCGCCGCCGCTGGAGGGGACCCTAGCCGAGCACCCGCTGCTGGAGCCACTCTTCCTCTACGGCGGCGCCGATCCGATCGAGGAGCTGCGCGGCAAGTTCACCTGGGCCCGGCAGGGCACCGGCCCCTGCCGCCCCCTGTCACCGGGCGAAGCGCTCCTCAACGATATCCCCGTCGAGATCGTGCCTCTCCCGGGCCACGCGCCCGAGCAGGTCGGCATCGCCTACGGAGGAGCGGCGGGCACGCTCTTCTGTGGCGACGTCGTCTTCCCGGAGGACACGCTGCGGCGCCATCCGATCCTCTTCTGCGCCGATCTGGACGCTTGGTTGGCGACGCTGGCCCATCTACCCGAGCTCGAGTACGCCCACTTCGTGGCGGGCCACGGCGAACCGTGGGACGACATCCGGCCCGCGGCAGCGGCGACGGGCGCCCGCTTACAGGAGATCCGCGAGGTGACACGACAGGCACTCGCCGAGCCCCGGGAGCCCTACGGAGTCCTGCGCCACGTGGCGGCCCATTTCAACGTGACCTTCGCCGCACCGCAGTTCTTCCTGCTCTCACTGACCACCGTTCAGGCGGCACTGACCTCGCTGCAGCGTGCCGGCGAAGCCGAGATCATCATGGATGACAACCGGATGCTCTGGCACGCACGCCACTGATCCGCCACCCACCCACGAAAAAGGTCCCCCTCCCCGAATCGGGGAGGGGGACCTTTCATCTCTACACCTAGGCCGCAGCCTCGTCGCTGCTGTCCGATGCCTCACGCGCCGGCTTCTTGCGC
>CAZYYC010000189.1:0-4614 GCA_964650935.1 uncultured Anaerolineales bacterium | reverse complement strand
CTAGGCCGCAGCCTCGTCGCTGCTGTCCGATGCCTCACGCGCCGGCTTCTTGCGCTTGCGCCGTCCGAAGACCCAACCGAAGAGCCGGATGATCCCGTAGATCACCAAGCCGATCACCAGGAGGACCGGCACCACCAGCAACACGATCCAGATCAACGCGTCCACCAGGACCTGGAAGGTATTGATCAGCGCCTCCACCGCACGCTTGACCGTGCCCTGGGGTCGCCACCCGGCGATCTCCACAGGGCGCGAGAGCTCATCCGGCGTCAGCGTCACCGAGATTGTCGCCATTGAGGAGGTCCGCTCCAGATAGCGCATGCGGCCCTTGGTCTCCTCAATCTGCACCTGCGTGCTGCTGAGCTCGCGATAGACCTGCAGCACGGCCTCGGTGTCCTCGGCCTCGTCCATCAGCTCCTCCAGACGCGCCGCCTTGACCTCCAAAGCCTTGAGCCGCGATTCGAGATCCACATACTCCTGCGTCACATCATCGCTGCTGACACTGTCCTGCGAGACCTCCATCGCCAGGTCCCGTAGAGCCTCCATCGTCCCGTTGAACGCATCGGCGGGCACACGCATGGTCAGGTTGATGCGTCGCAGCCCGCCGGAGTAGACATTGCTGCTCGCCGCGGAGATAAAGCCGCCTGCCTCTTCGGCGATCGCGATCGCCGCTCGCTGCGCTTCCTCGGTATCCCGCACCACGAGCGACAGATTGCCCGTATAGACGATCATCCGTTCGGCCACCACCGACGAAGCCGTGTCGTAGGCCATGTCAGCCTCATCCCACGCCTCCTCCGCCGCCGGCGCCATTTGGGGTGCCTCGACCGGCGCGGAGGCGTTCCAGCCGCCGCCGGACTCGGTGCGGTCCATCGCCGCCGCGCCGCATCCCACCACCACGGCAGCCACCAGGAGCAGTATCAGCCCTATCCATTGTCTACGTTGCATGTGCGCATCCTCCTTCTAGCCCTAGTTCCCTCTACGAAAATGGGCCCCGTACGTGCTACCGTCCGATCTCCAGACGATCGATCAGCCGCTGGGGCAACGCCTTCGCCCGCATACGTTCCTGCGTGATCTCGACGGGGTACTCGACACGCAGAAAACGCCACGTCATCTCTTCGGTGTCCAGCAGGGCATAGCTCGCGCGCGGGTCGCCGTCGCGCGGCTGCCCCACGCTGCCCGGGTTGAGGATGAAGCGCCGGGCACCGAGCTGCAGCCGGGTACCCAACTCAACCCGCAACGGCTGCACACGTCGCTCCTCCTCCCGCCACTCCAACGCCATCGGCAGGTGCGAGTGCCCAACCAGGGCGATCTCGAAGTCGATCTCCGCGAAATTGATCATCGCCGATGAGACGTCGACCAGATACTCCCACACCGGATCCCGCGGGCTGCCGTGGCTGAGCAGGATACCGCCCTCCAGCCGCTGCTGAGGTGACAATGACTTCAGAAACGCCAGGCGAGAGGCGGTCAGCTCCCCCTGGGTCCAGATCAAGGCCTGACGCGCGTCGCGATTGAAGATGGTGAGGTCCGCCTGACCGATCGCGCCCCAATCGTGGTTGCCGGCGAGGCAGACCTGAGCCAGGTCGTGCAGTCGATCCACACACGCATTGGGATCCGGACCATAACCGACGAGGTCCCCTAGGCAGATCACCTCATCGAAACGCGGGGCATCCCGTAACACAGCTTCCAGCGCCGGCACATTGCTGTGGATATCGGAGATGATGAGATAGCGCATAGCCGAAGACTCCTCAAGATTGATGGTGCGCTGGCGCGTCGCCGGCGACCCGACTGATCATAGCCCAATTCGACTGAAGGACAATCTAGTGCTCAGTCAAGCTGATGCCTGAGGTCTGTCATCCTTCACTTCGTTCAGGATCTCCGACCTGTAAGCGTAGAGCCTTCACGCCTGAACGGCGTGGAGGCTCGTTCAGGATGACTGCTCCCAGGCATCAAGTTTCCGGTACACGACCCTTCCCGGGCCGCAGGCTGACGTCGCCGGCGGAGAAGGCGCGCAGCTGTCCATCGCCCGTGCGCAGCCACAGCGCTCCGGTCTCATCGACGGTCTCAGCCACACCCTCCCAGCTCGCCTGAGGGCCGTGCACCTCGACCGTCTCGCCCAACCACGCCAGCGCCCCCTGCCACGCCGGAAAGGGGTCCACGCCGCGCCGCAGCGCACCGTAGCGCCGGTCGATAGCCCCAACCAGGCCCTGCAGCAGGACGGTTCGATCGACGGCGCGCCCCAACAACGCCAGCAAGCTCGTGGCGTGAGGGCCCAGATCCGCCAACGCCGCCGGTGGGACGTTGACGTTGAGCCCGATCCCCACGATGAGGGCCAGGGGTCGGCGCTGCTCCGCATCGAGCACGATCTCGCTGAGCATGCCGGCGAGCTTCGCCCATCCCGCCGGTCGCTCCGGCGCCGGCACGATCAGATCGTTCGGCCACTTCAGCTGAGCTTGAGCAGCGGGGCCGTCCTCCACAAGGGCCCTCACGCTCTCCCGCAAGGCCAGCCCGCACACCATCGTGGTCCGCGCTGCATACGGCGCAATGGGCTCCGGCGGTCTGAAGAGGATCGACATCAGCAGGCAGGTCCCGGGCGGCGCCTGCCAGGCGCGTCCCAACCGTCCACGTCCCGCCGTCTGGACATCGGCGACGATGACCAACCCCTCGCGTTCGCCCGCCAGCGCCGCCGCCCTCGCCAGGTCGTTCGTTGAGGCGACCTCGGTGTGCAGCTGCACCTCCCGCCCGATCCTATCGCGCGCTACGTCTCCGGCAGGGTGATCGACCGCCGTCACGGCGTCGGTCCCAACACGGCAGCAGGGCCATCGGGATCGAGCCACGAGAGCACATTGACCGCCACGCCGTTCACCCACAGCTCCCAATGGAGGTGCGCGCCGGTCGACAGGCCCGTGTTGCCCACCGCGCCGATCCGCTCGCCTGCTGCCACCTGCTGCCCCACAACGACGTCGATCGCCGAGAGATGCCAGTAGCCGGTCACGACGCCCCAGCCGTGGTCGATCATGATCGCGTTCCCACGGACGACGAGCGACTCCGCCAACACGACCACGCCCCCCGAGGGAGCCACCACCGGCATGCCGACCTCGCCGTCGAAGTCGGTGCCGGCATGGTAGCTGGTGAAGCCATAGCCGTACGAGCGACGTGACCCGAAGTAGGAGGTGACCGCCGACTCAACCGGCTGCCGGAAGGGGTAGGTCCAATGGCGTGTCGGCGACCGCAGGGGACGCAGACTCGCGATCTTCGCCGTCTCAGCCTGGCTGAGCGTGGGGTCGAGCAACGCCTGTCGATCCGACGGCAGGTCGAGTCGCTCGTAGTCGAAGCGACCGCCCGTGACGTGCAACACCACCGGCAGCGTCACCGTCTCACCTTCGGCAGGGCTCAACCGCAGGGTCACGGTCACCGGCTCGGGCGCACGCATCGGAGAGAACGCGACCAAGGCATGCCAATGGGTGCCGCTGCCTTCGGTGTCGCGACAGACCTCCGACATATCCGCGTAGGTGAAGGCGCAGGTCACCGGCTCCGCTGTCGTGACGCTGACCACAGCCACATCGCCCCGCGTGACCGGCTGGGCCGATACCGCAACCCGCTCCACGATCGAAGGTCGTGCGCCCTCCGCCCCCGCGACAGCGATCTCTCCTGCCCGCACGGGCACGAGCAACGGCTGGCCCAACGTGCCCGGCTGCGGATTCAGCACGAGGAGCTCCCAAAGGGGCAGGCCCTGGCGCACGGCGGCAGCGACGCGGGGCGCGCGCCGGAGCACGGGATCGCCCGCGGTCGGCAGCGCCACGGCGGGCGCGTGATCGGGCAGCCAGAGGGCCAGCCCCGCGGGGAGCTCCGTGGGACGCAAGAGCTGGTTAGCGCGTGCGACCCGGCGGAGGCTAACGCCGGCAGCCCGGCTCAAGCTCAACAGCTCGTCCTCCGAGTCCACCGCGAACCGGCTGCCCTCCAGACCCGCCTCAGGGCCGAGCGTCAGGAGTTGACCGACACGCAGATCTCGGGGATGGCGCACGCCGTTGGCGCGCATCAACGCACGGGGGGATAGGCCGAAGCGCTCGGCGATCGTTTCCAGGGTGTCGCCTGGCTGCACACGATAGCCGTCCGGGTGGGCGGCAGCCGCTTGCACGGCGACCGTCGACACCACCAACGTGAGGAGGCACACCGACACGAGAAGGCGCGACCAAGTCCCGGATCGTCGCCGCTCCGTTCGCCTACCCTTTGCCATCGGGCACCTCGTCGGTCATGGACTCGATCGCATAGCGCTCGCCCACCTCGACCCACGAGACCAGCGCCGGCGGCCCCTCGAGAAAGGTCCGAGCCGGCGCCCGGGGAGCGTAGAAGGGACGAAAGGGCCGCGCGACCACCTTGTCGACGACGGTGCCCGCGCCGTCCATCCACACCACACCGATGCGAAAGAAGACGAAGGCCATATGGATCGCCGTACCCAGGCGGCTCTCCCGGGGTTCGACAAAGAGCAGTCCCTCATCCTCGCCGAGGCGCAGGCGGAACGTCAGCCCCCGCAGGCGGCAGGCAAAGGTGTCGCAGCGCCGCACCCGCAGCGGCAACGCCTGCCCATGCTCACCCACCAGCCTGACGTAACGCCCTCGA
>CAZYYC010000188.1:0-9022 GCA_964650935.1 uncultured Anaerolineales bacterium | reverse complement strand
CCACACAACCGACCCCCGACGATGCATGGACATCGGTTGCAAGCTGGGTCTATCAACTGACGAACTACCGAGACGGCAAGCTGGATGAGATCGCGGCGACGGCGTTTGACCTGGCGGTCATCGACCTAGCGCGCGACGGCAGGAGCGACTTCTTCACCCGCAGTGAGATTGAGGCGCTGCAGGCGACCGGCAAGGTCGTGTTGGCGTACTTCGAGATCGGTGCGATTGAGAGTTACCGTCCGGAGTGGGATGACGTGCCCGACGAGCTGAAGTTGGGTGCTGTGTCCGGATGGCCCTCAGAGCAGTACGTGGCCTACTGGGACGCTCGGTGGTGGCCGATTGTGCAGGGTCGCGTCGATCAGGCCTTGGCGGCGGGCTTCGATGGCGCCTACCTGGACATGATCGTGACCTATGAGGAGATCGCGGCGGATGCGGCAGGGACGAACCGCAGTGACCTGGCACGTAAGATGGTGGATCTGATCGCACGGCTATCGGCCTATGCCAAGATGCGTGATCCCGACTTCAAGATCGTGCCGCAGAACTCGCCGGAGCTGTACACGTATGCGGGGTACCTCGACGCCATCGATGGGCTGGGTATGGAAGAGCTCTACTTCCTGGCGACGGATCGCCCATGTACGCGAAGCTGGTGCGATGAGAATCGTCAAAACGCAGCTGCTGTCGCAGCTGCGGACAAGCTGGTGCTGACGGTCGACTATGCCACCCAGCAGGTGAATATCGACAGTGCTTACGAGCAGTCGTTGGCGGCAGGCTTCGTGCCCTATGTCAGTGTGGTGTCCCTGAACATCGTGCGGCTCAACACGGGATGGGATCCGCTTCCGACAGCCACGCCGGCACCTTCGCCTACGGCAACCGGTACCCCGTCACCGACGACCACGACGACAGCCACGCCGACGGCGACAGCGACGTCCACACCTTCACCTACGGCGACCCCAACCCCGTCACCAACGACCACGACGACAGCCACGCCGACGGCGACAGCGACGTCCACACCTTCACCTACGGCGACCCCAACCCCGTCACCGACGACCACGGCGACTGCCACCCCGACGGCGACACCTAGCTCCACGCCGACGAACACACCCACCCCGACCCCGCCCGCCGGTGACGGAGGTTGGGAGGCGGTGGACAGCTGGGTCTATCAGCTGACGGGTTACCGAGACGGCAAGCTGGATGAGATCGCGGCGACGGCGTTTGACCTGGCCGTTATCGATCTGGCCCGCGATGGTAGGACCGGGTACTTTACCCGCAGCGAGATCGCGGCGCTGCAGGCGACCGACAAGGTTGCCCTGGCCTACTTCGAAATCGGCGCGATCGAGGACTATCGTCCCGAATGGGAGGATGTGCCGGATGAGCTCAAGCTGGGGTCTGTCTCGGGATGGCCCGGCGAGCAGTACGTGGCCTACTGGGATGCCCGATGGTGGCCGATCGTGCAGGGCCGTGTGGATCAGGCACTGGCAGCGGGTTTCGATGGCGCTTATCTGGACATGATTGTGACCTATGAGGAGATCCCGGCGGATGCTGCGGGCACCAACCGCGCGGATCTGGCGCGTAAGATGGTCGATCTGATCGCACGACTCTCCGCCTATGCTAAGCAGCACGATCCGGATTTCAAGGTCGTGCCGCAGAACTCGCCGGAGTTGTCCACCTATGCCGGGTATCTCGAGGCGATTGACGGGCTGGGGATGGAGGAGCTCTACTTCCTGGCGACGGACACGGCCTGTACGCAGAGCTGGTGCAGCTATAATCGTCAGAGCGCGGCTGCTGTGGCGTCAGCGGGCAAGCTGGTGCTCACGATCGACTATGCTAATATCCAGGCCAACATCGATAGTGCTTACGAGCAGTCGTTGGCGGCGGGTTTCGTGCCCTACGTGAGCGTGCGTTCGCTCAACGTGGCCCGCATCAACCCGGGCTGGGAGCCTTAGGTTGACCGGAGCGCTCGTGTCCTGACGGCGCGGTGCCGCCGACCCCCCAACGACAGGGGGTCTACGCTGAAGCTGTGACTTAGCCTGCCGAGACGAGGAGCCCTCCTCGTCTCGGCTCATAGCTGAAGGAGCCTGTGATGTTCAGACGTGATAGTCGACTGCGGGCCCTGATCCTGGCTGTGGTCTTTCTCTTGGCACTGTTGCCCGCAGGCCATGTGACCCTGGCGCAGGCGTCGGTCGATGCGGGCGGTGGCGTGATTGAGCCGCCACGCTCCGAGATCTCCGAGGCGGAACGGGCCGAGATCTGGGAGGCCGTCCGTGACAACCTCGCAATGCTCGAGGCGTCGGGGCAGGTGTTGGCGTCCGGTGCCCAGGCTGTGACTTTTCAGTGGCCCCTGCGCGCCGCGTCCCACCTGACGGACTACGGTTACCACGGCGTCTCAGGCTTCGTCGATCACAACCCCGCTGTGGGAGCGCTGCGTGACTATACCTGCGGCACGCGCACCTATGACCTCTCCAGTGGGTACAATCACCAGGGCACCGACTTCTTCACCTATCCCTTCCCCTGGCTCAAGATGGACCGTATGGAGGTCGAGGTGGTCGCCGCTGCACCGGGGATCCTGGCCTTCAAGCGCGATGGGCAATACGATCGCCAGTGTGCGATGACCGGCGCGTTATCGAATGCTGTGGTGATCCGCCACGCTGACGGCACCCTCGCCCACTATCTGCACATGAAGGCAGGGTCGGTGACGCCCAAGCCCGTGGGCGCAGCGATCGCCGCGGGTGAGATGCTGGGCATCGTGGGGAGTTCGGGGAGCTCGACCGGGCCGCACCTGCACTTCGAGGTGCGCTCAGCGACCAACGACGTTATCGATCCTTACCACGGGCCCTGCAATCCGGCGTCCTCGATGTGGGCCGAGCAGCCGCCCTACTATGACTCTGCTGTGATTGCCGTCCACACAGGGAGCGCACCGCCGGAGCGCCAACCCTGTCCCGAGCCTGAGATCCCCAACACGAAGACGGACTTCGAGCCCGGCGACGTCGTCTACCTCGTGACCTATTATCGCGACCAGCTTGCGGGCCAGACGAGCGCCCACCGCGTGTATCGACCCGATGGCACCCTCTACACCCAATGGAGCAACAGCGCTACGCGAGCGCACGCCTCGGTCACCTACTGGTACCGGGCCTACACGCTCGGCATCACGCAGCCGACGGGAAGGTGGCGGTACGAGGTGGACTACGAGGGCAAGACTTACTCGACCACGTTCAACCTTGGCAGCCCTGACTACGACATAACGGTCACCTATCCCAGCGACGGACAGGTACTACGGGTGGGGGCCTGGAGCTGGATTCTGTGGCACTCCGACGTGGTGGGCGACGTGCGTATCGAGCTCCACGCTGACGACGTCTACTATGCGACGATCGCACCGGCGACCGCCAACGATGGGAGTTACTTCTGGTTTGTGCCCCGTGACCTGGATCTGGAGGCTGCCTACAGCATCCACATCGGCAGCGTTGCAGATCCACGCGTGGTGGGGAGAAGCGAGGGTTCGTTCACCCTCGATGGGGCTCCCCTGGCGTCCTTCTACGCACAACCGGAGCTGGGCGACGTGCCCCTGTCGGTTGACTTCACCGACACGTCGGCCGGCGTCGTGGCGTCGTGGCTATGGGACTTTGGTGATGGTATCACCACCACCGTGCAGCACCCGACGCACGTCTTCACGAGATCGGCGGCCTACACGGTCACGCTCGCCGTCTCGGGCCCTGTCGGGGGCGATGCGTTCACGCGGACGAATGCCATCACCGTCACGGTTCCGCCCCTGGCGGCGGCCTTCGACGCCCGGCCCTTGCTGGGTACCCCGCCGCTCACCGTGACCTTCACCGACCGTTCCACCGGACCGCCGATCGAGGGGTGGAACTGGGCGTTCGGGGATGGTGTCACCAGCACGCTGCCGCAGCCTGTGCATGTCTATACGCAGGTCGGTGCGTATACGGTGACGCTGGTGGTGACGGCGGACGAGCAGGTCACGTCACTGGCGCGACCACGTTACGTGGTCGTGGCGGAGCGGCTGTCCCAGGTCCTTCTGCCGGTTGTGCTCAGGGGCGACGCACCTCAGCACGCCGGCGCCTTGCAGCTCTCCGCGCCAGGTAGCGGGCCGCCTTCGCTAGAAGTTGACCCCTAGGCCGTCGCGATCGATCTTGAAGAGCCTCCCCTCGCCGGGCGCCAGGGTGACGAGCTGATTGCGAGGATCGGCAGGCCACAGCTCCCTGAACACGCGCTCATGCAGGTCGAAGACGAGAAGCTTCCTGTCCTGTGCCTCGCCAACGCTCAGGCGGATGCCGGCCCAATCGACGGGACTTCCATTCACGACCATCAGGTGCACGACATCTCGTCCATCCAGAAAGACACCGATGGTTACGGGATCACCTGTGCACGCCAAGAAGGGCGCTTGGTGGCTCCGGTGCAGGGGTTGGGTCCCGGCCCAGAGCGGCCCGGTGCGGAAGACCCCGACGCTGCGTAGGGTCTGGAGGACAGGTGCCATCGCATGGATGTCGGCGTTGATCCGCTGAGCCAGCGTCCACGTCTCGGTCGTGGTGCCATCGGGACGCACCATCGCCTGGTCGTGGGCGTAGGTGAAGTACTGGAGCCCACGCGCCCCGTAGGCGAGGTCGTTCATCAGCTGCCAGCGCATGTGGCCCTCGGTCGGCGTCGGGTAGGGGCCGTGGCGAACGGCGCAGGCAAAGGCCCAGAAGGGCAGGCCCGTGCCGGTGGAGAGGATGCGCAGCAGTTCAAGGCAGCTGAAGAAGTCGGGCTTGATGATCAGTCCGGCATCGGCCAAGACGTTGGGTTCGCCCGCTCGGGCGGCGATCTCGGCTCGCGATGCGACCGTGATCGGATAATGATCGAAGCTGAGCAGCTGCGGCTCCACTCGTCGGATATACTCGCGCCAGAAGGCCTCTGCCGTAGGGGCGCCCCAGCCCTCAATGGGTGGGAAGTGGTTGACGTAGCAGAGGTGACCAGGATCTCGCTCACGGATGAACGCTTGGACGCGTGCGAGCTTGGAGAGCTGGTCGAAACGCGGCTCGTCGCGCAGGTGGTAGCCGTAGAGCCCCGGATGATCCTTGATCGCGGCGACGAGAGCGTCGACCTCCGCCAATCGCTTGTCGCCGAAGAGATCGGCGTCCCCAACGTGGAAGCTGGTGTGAGCCAGCAGCAGACGGACCCGGGCCTCGGCGGCGACATCCAGGGCATGCACGATATCGTCCAGGTCGCCGTGGACCCAGGAGTGACTGATGGTGAACCCCGCCTCGGCCATGCCCGTCATCACATCGGGGCGTATCATCTCATCGTTTGGGCCTGCCCAGCCGACGATGGGGAACGTGGACTCCGCGAGCACGCTTTCGGTCATCGTGACCTCCCGCTACATCATGATCAACAGGCTAAGGGCCATCACGATCATCCCGCCGACCAGGCCGAGGAGGCTGTCGTGGCCTTTGCCGTAGGCGCGACTGGTCGGCAAGAGCTCGTCAAGGCTGATGTAGACCATCACCCCGGCGACCCCGCCGAAGAGAATGCCCATTACCTGGGGCGGCATCACGCCGCCCTCTCCTCCAGCGATCAGGCGGAGCGCGATGTAGGCAATCACTGCGCCCACGGGTTCAGCCAGCCCGCTGAGCACCGAGTAAGCAAAGGCTTTCCTGCGGCTGCCCGTGGCGTAGAAAATGGGCACGGCTACGCTGATACCCTCGGGTATGTTGTGCAGCGCGATGGCAATGGCGATGGCGGCGCCCAGGGCCGGATCCTCCAACGCTGCAAGAAAGGTCACGAGGCCCTCGGGAAAGTTGTGGATGCCGATGGCGAGGGCCGTGAAGAGCCCTGTCCGCATCAACTCGCTTTCGTGCTGCTCACCGGATACCTCTACGACGCCTTCCGCATCCGCGAGTTCATCAGGCATCTCCTCACACGCTGCCGGGTCAAGGGAAGTCTCCAGGCATTCCCTTAGGGGCGCCACCTTGGCGTTGCTGCGGACCTCGTGCGGGTTCTCCGCTGAGGGGATCAGGTTGTCGATAAGGCCGATGAGGGCGATGCCGCCAAAGAATGCTGCGACGTTGACCCACGCCCCCCCGACTTCGCCGTAGGCTGCGACCAGGGCATCACTTCCCTTGAGGAAGATCTCCACAAAGGAGACGTAGAGCATCACGCCTGCTGAGAAGCCGGTCGAGATCGAGAGAAAGCGGTGGTCGGTGCGCTTGGCAAAGAAGGCCAGCGCACTCCCGATGCCGGTGGCCATGCCGGCGAAGACGGTGAGGCCTAACGCGATCCAGACGTTGCTCATCGTGCCTCCAAGCTTAACTTTCTAGTCTGGGTCGCATCATAGCATAGGATGCCCGATCTGACGAGATGCTCCTGCGCGCTCTCGCAGCACTGTTGACAATGATGAGGTCTGGGCTAGAGTGACGCCATGTTGTCGCGACAAAAAGGAGAGCAATGACCGCGGAGACACCGACGTTTCAACGACGCATTGAGGCATTGACGAAGACGAAGATTGAGCACACGCTGGCTAAGACGGAGCGAGATGGGTTCCATGACGTGGACGACCACGGCATCATCTACTGGCCCGAACCGATCTCATTCGAGCTGACGTCGAACCATCCCTCGGGTGGCTGTTACGGCGCACAGTGCATCGGCGAGAACTTCAGAGCCTTTCTGGAGGCGCACCCTGTCTACATCCACCCGATGAGCTCGTTGGCGGGGGCCTGGGCGGCCTTCGTCCCGGGCTCTGTCGGAGGGTGGCGCCCTGAAGATCGGCCTGTGCACCTAGCGGCACTTCACGAGCGCTATGATCTGCAGCACAACGGGATCGGCGCGATGAACCACCTGGGTCCGGATATGCGCATCGGCCTGGAGCTGGGCTGGGGCGGCATTCTGGAGAAGTTGCGCACTTGGCGTGAGTTCAACCAGCCCGAAGACACCGGCTTCTACGACGGCGAGGAGGCCTTGGTCTTGGGGATTCAGGACTGGATCCGACGGCACGTGGTTGAGGCGCGGCGGATGGCAGAGGAGGCGGACGCCCCATGGGTGCGCGCCAACCTGCTCGAGATCGCGGAGATGAACGAGTGGTTGGTGGACAACCCGCCGCGCACGCTGCGGGAGGCCTGTCAGTTCCTGGCCTGGTTCCAATCCGTCGATCGCATGTGGCGAGCGGGCGGGGCACTGGGTCAGCTCGATGAGCTGCTGCGTCCCTTCTACGAGGCCGACAAGGCGAACGGCATCGACGATGATGAAGCCGTGATCTGGCATCTCGCGAGTCTCTTCTTCAATGATACGCACTATTCGCAGGTGGGCGGGCAGGCGCCGAATGGGCGTGATCTGACGAGCCCGATGTCGTTCCTGATCTTGGAGGCGGCCCACCGGCTGGACATCCCCTACAACCTCGCCGTGCGCGTTCACGAAGGGATGGATCAGCGGCTGCTCTACAAGGCCTTGGAGTATCATCTTGCCGACGGCACCGGCGCGAGCTTTTCCTGTTCGGGCGGGCTCGATGAGGGGTATGCCAAGAGCGGCATCCCGATCCAGTTGGCTCGGATGCGAGCCAAGGTCGGCTGCAACTGGACCGCGCTACCCGGCATCGAGTATCCGTTACAGGATATCACCCGTCAGAGTTTGGTGAAGCCTTTCCTGTTGGCTTTCTGGGAGACGGTGGAGGACGATCCCGACGCGCGCTCGATGGAGGCGCTATGGGAGCGCTACGTCCATCATCTGGCCATCTCGTGCGACACGATGAAGCAGGGCTTCGACTGGCACATGACCTATCAGGGTCGTAACTCCGTCGAGATCGTGCTCAACCTCTTCTGCCACGGCCCGCTTGAGCGTGGCCTGGACGTGGTTGAGGGCGGGGTCGACATCTACCGCCTGACGGTCGACGGTGTCGGGTTGGCGACGGTAGCCGACTCCCTGGCAGCCATCGAACAGCGCGTGGTTGAGGAGGGGCGGCTGACCTGGGAAGGCCTCAAGGAGATCCTCGACACAGACTATGAGGACGCTGAGCACATTCGCCTGATGCTCAAGAACATCCCGCGCTTCGGCAGCGGCAATTCACGGGCTGACGTCTGGGCGAAGCGTATCTCCCAGGCCTACGTGGCTTGCTATGACACACCCACCCCGAAGGGCTTCCGGGTTCTGCCGGGGCTCTTCTCTCACGGCGACATCGTACGCCTAGGGAAGATCGTGCCCGCCACGCCCAATGGGCGTCACGCCGGTGCCCCGCTCTCGCACAGCTCGGAGCCCGATCCGGGTTTCTCGCGCCATGGTGCCGCGGCGCCGACGGCGAAGGCGGTAGCCGTGGCGGAGGTGCAGCCCGGACGCGGCAACTCGGCGCCGCTGCAGCTCGATATCGACCGCAAACTGATGAAAGACGCGGGGGGCCTTGAGACGGTGGCGGCGATGATCATGACCCACAACGAGCAGGGTGGGACGCTGATCAACCTCAATATCGTCTCCAAGGAGCAGATCCTGGAAGCTCACAAGGATCCGGACAAGTTCCCGGATCTGGTCGTGCGTGTGACCGGCTACAGCGCTTTCTTCCATACGCTGTCACCGGAGTACCGTCAGCAGGTTGTCGACCGTATCCTCGCTGAGGAGTAGACGGTTCTATCCGGCGGGGCCCGAGCCTATTGCTCGGGCCCCGCTTCTTTTCACCGGGTGAGTTACGGGGCTCTCTCGGAGCGTGCCCGCGCCACGGCGGCGGAGATGAACGCCATTCTGGGCCGGTAAGCTGTCGACCACTCCCCTGCTAGACGGTCGAAGATGCGACCACTTGCCTCGATGAGGTTCAGGATGCCATCAACTGTGGGCGGTTGCGCCGTCTCCGTGAAGGTCGCCACGATCTCGTTGGCTATGCCGCCGGTCTTGTGAACCGTGGTCCGCTCCGCCCGATCCCGCAACAGCATGGCCAGCAGGCATCCGTCCTGCAGGAGGCCCAGAGCTAGGTGGAAGGCAATCACTAGGTCCTCGCGGGCCACCTTCGAGACGGCAACCATCGTGCGGAACCAGAAGGCGTCGGCGAGAGCCTCGAATG
>CAZYYC010000187.1:0-9036 GCA_964650935.1 uncultured Anaerolineales bacterium | reverse complement strand
CACCGCCGCGGTCGACGCGGGCCGGGCGCTCGTGCGCGCGCTGCGCTTCGAGCCCGCCTTCGGCAGGGCCTACACCAACCTGGGCACCACCTACACCGCGCTCGGCGACGTGTCCGCCGCCGCCCAGGCCCTCTCCGAGGCCGTGACCTACACGCCGCGCGACTGGCGCGCCCACTTCTTCTACGGCCACGCCCTGGCAGCCCTGGGCCGCGAGGCCGAGGCCCGCGCCGCCTGGCGCGCCGCGGACGCATCCCGCTACTTCGCCCGCCGCTATGACGACCTTCGGCGCGATGACCCCGACGCCGCGCTGCAGGCAGCCGAACGGGCCTCTGCGGCTGACGTCGCCGGCATCACCGGCCACCTGACGCTGGCCGCGGCCCTCACGGCCCGCGAGGCCTACACCGACGCCCTGGCGATCTACGAGGAGGCCATCCGGCGGGCCCCCGACGACGTCGAGGCGCTGGCGCAGGCCCACGCCGAGATGGGCACGCTGCTCCATAGCCGGCTTGGCCGCTCCGCCGACGGCGTCGCCGCGCTCGAACTGGCCATCGCCCTGCGCCCCCAGGAGGAGGAGTTCCGGCTGACCCTGGCAGGTATCGCGAGCGAGCGCGGCGCCTGCTACGAGGCCGAGAGCCTGCTGGCGCCCCTCTTCGAGCGCCCCTCGACGCCCGGCCAACGCGCCCAGGCCAACGTCCTGGTGGGCCGCTGCCTGATGGCACTCGACCGCCCCCGCAGCGCCGTCCCCTACTTCGCCCGCGCCATTGACGACCAGCCCGACACCGTCAGCCATTGGGTGCTCCTCGGGGAGGCGCACCGCGCCGCGGGCGAGGACCAGGCCGCCGTCGAGGCCTACACCCGCGCGCTCGAGCTCAACCCCGACCACAGCGGCGCCCAGCGGGCGCTCGACGAGCTGCAGGGAGACGCCCCGTGACCTTCCCCACGCCCCGCCGCCACGCCTTCGTCGCCGTCGCCCAGGCCGCCGTCACGGTGCTCTGCATCCCGGCCCTGATCCTGCCCGACCTCCTCCCGCGCTGGTCGATCACCGCCTCCCTGGTCGGCCTCGCGTTCGTGCCGCTGTTGGGCCTCATCGTCGCCCGCCGCCCCTTCGCTCGCACGCCCGTGGATGTGCCGCTGGGCCTGCTGCTGGCCCTGACCGTGGTCAACGCGCTCACCACCGCCGACGGCAGCGCGACCTTTCCCCACGTCCTCAAGTGGGTCGCCGGCATCGCCCTCTTCTACGCCATCGCGGGCTTCCTCCAGGCCACCGGTTGGATCCGTCTCGCCGCGTGGGCGATCTGCCTGCTGGGCCTCGCGCTGGTGCCGTTTGTGCTCTTCGGCGTCAACTGGAGCGGCACCAAGTTCTCCTGGCTCCCCGTGACCCCCAACGAGCTCTTCCCGCAGCTGTTCACGCCCTTCTGGAAGCCGGAGGGCTACAGCGGGTTCAACCCGAATATGGCCGGCGGCGTCCTGGCGATGATCGCCCCGGTGCCGCTGGCCCGCGCGCTCTTCGGCCGCAGCGCGAAGCACGGCTGGGGCGGACGCATCATCAACGGCCTGATCACGCTGCTCATCGTCCTGGCCCTGCTCCTCACCCAGTCCCGGGGCGCCATCCTCGCGCTGCTCGTGGCCGCCTCGGTGATGCTGGCCACGCGCGACTGGCGATGGCTGGCCGCGGCGTGCGCCCTCCTGGTGGTCGGGGCCCTGGTCTTCCGGACGCTGGGCTTCGAGGCCGGCGCCACGTGGGATCCGACGTCGGATGCGGAGAGCGCCGTCAACAGCGCCGCCGGGCGGCTCGAACTCTGGTCCAGGGCGTGGTCCGCGCTTCAGGACTTCCCCTACACCGGCATCGGGTTGGGGATGAGCAATCATATCATGCCGGTCAGATATCCGACCTTCCGGATCTCACCGACGGCGGTCACGGACCACGCCCATAGCCTCTTCCTCGCGACCGGGGTGGAGATGGGCTACCCGGGCCTGATCGGGCTCCTGGCCCTCGTTTTCGGCCTGCTCGGCGCGCAGTGGCAGACCTGCCGCCACCTGGTCCGCGCGCGACCACGCAGCGGGGAGGCGCTCCCGCTCGCCTTGGGCAGCTTGGGGGCAGCCGTCGTCTACTGCGTTCACGGTCTGACCGACCACATCACCTTCTACGCCAGGGCGAGCCTCGTGGCCTGGGTCCTCCTGGGCGTGGGCATGGGCGTCAGCCTCTTCGTTCGGGCGGAACGATCGTGACCCAGACCCCTGCAGCGAGACACGGGATCACGCCGGGTGGGCGGATCCGATCCGAGCTCCTGGTCCTAGGGCTGCTCCTCATCGCCGCCGCGCTGATGCTCCCGAGTCTGGGGGCCAAGGGCCTCTGGATCGACGAGGCGGACAGCGTCTACTTCGCCGAGCACGCGTGGCCGGACCTGGTCCTGCGCCTCTGTGACCCCCATCCGCCCGGCTATTACGCCCTGCTGCGCGTCTTCATCCTGCTCGCCGGCGCCGGCGAGTTCGTCGTTCGCCTGCCCTCAGCCCTGGCGGCCCTGCTGTCGATCGCGGCCCTGGCACGGCTGACCCGCGAGAGCGACCTCGTGCCCGGCTTGCCGCCCCGGCTGCCCGCCGCGCTGCTGGCGGTGGCGCCGCTGCATATCTGGTACGCCCAAGAGGCGCGGATGTACGCCATCGTCATGCTGCTGGGCCTCACTGCCGCCATCTTCGCCGTAAGGCTGGCGCACCGCCGGCGCTGGGCCGACGCCGCCGGCTACGCCATCAGCGCTGCCGCGGCCATGCTGACCGATCAGTCAGCGCTCCCTGTGCTGCTGGGGCTCAACCTCGTCTGGCTGCTCGTGAGCCGCAAGCGTCTCGCGGCCCGCGAGCACGTCCGGGTCGACCTCGGTCGCTGGGGCGTGCTCCAGATCGTGGCCGCGGCACCCTTCGTCCTCTGGTGGGCCCACGCCGACAACTATCGGCGGGTCACGACCGGCGCCCTCTACCCGCTGACGATGGTGCAGCTGACCCTGGACCGCTGGATCGGCTTCCTGCGGGCACAGCCCTGGATCGCGCTCGCGGCCCTCGGCGCGCTGGTCATCGGTGGGGCCGTCCTCACCCACGCCTGGCGACATCGTGTGCTGCTTGCGTTGAGGGATAGGCGATGGCAGGACCTCGTGGTCCCGATGCTCGTCTGGAGCCTCGTCGTCCTCTACGGCTGCGGCACGCTGCTCTCGGTGGTGCCCCGGCTCTACACGCTGAAGCGCCTGACCCTACCCCTGCTCCCCTACGCCCTCCTCGCTGCAGCGTGGGCGCTCTCCCGTCTCCCTTTGTCACGCACCCTGGTGATGATCATCCTCCCGGCCTCCCTGGTCATGAGCCTGGTCAACGTCGCCTGGGTCGCCAAGCCCCCCTGGCGTGAGGCCGTCGCCGCCGTGGATGCGCGCATCGCGCCCGGCGACATTGTCTTCGTCGATGATCTCGCCTATCCCGCCTTCGACTACTACTTCCAGGGTGACGCCGTTACCCACCCCTGGACCATCGAGAACCTGGATGCGCTTGCCGCTGCAGCACCGACCGCGCACCGCCTGTGGCTCGTCACCCAGCACCACCAGCTCCGCTACCTCCTGGGCCTCTATCCCCACCTGGACCGCACCGGCCTCATCTGGTCCGCAACGTGGCCGAACATCGAGGTCCGAGCCTACGACCCCGCGCGGCTCGGTCCCCAAGCCCTGACACCGCAGGCCGAGATCCCGCCCTGGATGCTGGGCCTGCCCTCCCCGCTGGACGAGGCCTGTCGCGCGCCCTAGCCCCCGGGCACAGCGTACGCAACCAACCTGCCACGATCCTAGGCATGCTTGCCCCCTTGCAGACATGCTTGCAGCCCCCTCAAGAGCTTGCTTGTAGCCCCCTCGTCCGCGAGGGCCCCGTCTCGGGGCGTCGGACGCGGCAGCGCCTCGATGTAAGCGATGATATGGCTCCACAAGCCGGATGCCTACGCCCCGATGCGTCAAGTCACTTGCACCCCGCTCCATCCCGGCTATAGTGTCCCTATGCGCCGACCCTTGCAGCGAGCTGTCCATTGATGACGCCCACACCCGACGACTACCTCGCCCTCTGGTGGCACGGCGAGTGCCGCCTGCCCGAGGAGGAGCTCATCGCCTGGGCGGGGCGCCAGCGCCTGCTGCCGCTGCTTGGCCGGCGCGCCGAGGAGCAGGGGTGGGATCTCCCTGAGGCGCTCACCGGGGCCATCCGCCGCGCCCGTATGGTCGTGGCGGTGCGCCAGGCCCTGACCGACCGGCAGCTCCAGGCCCTCGGCGCGACTGCGCAGCAGCTCGGCATCCCCGTCGTGCTCGTCAAGGGCGCTGCGGCAGCGGCCGCCTACCCCGAACCCTGGATGCGCCCCTACGGCGACATCGACCTGCTCGTCGACCCGTCCGACGCCGCGCGCCTGCTCGAGGCGCTCAAAGCCCAGGGCTACAGCTATGCCGAATCGGCCGAAGGCCACCGCGCCTGGCACTTTCCGCCCCTTGTGCCCGCCTCCCGTCAGGGCGCCCGGATCGAGGTCCACACCGCCCTAGCGCGCGAGGGCGGGCGCCTGCGCTTCACCGTCGCGGGGTGGCAGGACAACCTCTACCCACTCGAGGCCTATCCCGGGCTACATGCGCCCGGCCCTGCCGACCACGTGCTCTACCTCATCCACCACGCCCTGGTCCACCACGAGCTGCTCTTTGGCCTGCAGCCCTATATGGACATCGGATTCTGGTCGGAGGCTTGGACGCCTGATGATTGGCGCGCGCTCCACACCGCCACCCTGGATGCAGCGATGGAAAACGCCGTCGCGCTGGCCCTGGCGCTGACCACCTGGCTGTGGCAGCGCGCGCTACCCGGCGACAACGCCGGCTTCGCCCAGCCACCCGCGTCGCTGCTCTCGGAGGCCAAGAGGACGGTCGCGGGCCTGTCGACCGGGCCGTCGCTCCCCCACGTCTGGCGGGACGTGCCGCCGCGAGCGCAGGGGGGTCTGGTGCGCTACGCCGCCCTCATCCTCTATGGCGACCCCGCCCAGCTGCGCGAGCTCACGCCCAAGGAACGCTTCACCTACCACCTCCGGCGCCCGGGTGAGCTGCTCCGCAACCATGGCAACGTCGTCTGGCGCCTCCTGCGCGGCGACCCCGCCACCCGCAGCGCCTGGCGCACCCAGCGCGACCTCCAGACCTGGCTGAGGGAGGGATAGGACCGGATATCCGATGCAACGCCTGTACGTCTCCTGAATTGAGATTCGCGATCTGCCCATTTGCTTATTTGCCCGGAGGCACCCTATGCGCATATTAGTCACCGGCGGCGCCGGTTTCATCGGCTCCCACGTCGTCGACGCCTACGTCGCGGCGGGGCACCACGTGGCCGTGGTCGACAATCTCGTCAGCGGTCGCCGCGAGAACCTCAACCCCCACGCCGGCTTCTACGAGATCGATATCCGTGACGCCGAGCTGCTCGACGAGGTCTTCACCCGCGAGACGCCCGACGTGGTCAACCACCACGCAGCGCAGATCGACGTCGGGCGCTCGGTACGCGAGCCGCGCTACGACGCCGACGTGAACATCCTCGGCACGCTCACGCTGCTGGAGTGCGCCCGCGCGCAGCAGGCGCGCACCGGCGCGCCCGTCCACATCATCGGCATCTCCAGCGCCGCGGTCTACGGCCCGCCCGAAGCGCTCCCCGTCAGCGAGCAACATCCGCTGCGCCCGCTGAGCCCCTACGGCGCGAGCAAAGTCGCGCTCGAGCTCTACCTCAACGTCTACCGCGCCACCCACGGGCTGCGCACCACGATCCTGCGCTACGCCAACGTCTACGGCCCGCGGCAGGACCCCCACGGCGAGGCGGGCGTGGTCGCCATCTTCGTGGGCCGGATGCTCGACGGCACCGCCCCCGTGATCCACGGGACGGGCGAGCAGACGCGCGACTTCATCTACGTCGGCGACTGCGCCCGCGCCAACCTGCTGGCTGCCGAAGCCGCGGACGCGGGCCCCGGCCCCTACAACATCAGCACAGGCGAGGAGACCTCCGTCGCCCGGCTTGCCGCGCTCGTGCAGGAGCTCTCGGGCTTCGCGGGCGAGATCGGACACGGCCCCGAGCGGCTGGGCGACATCTTCCGCAACGTCTCGGACAACGCCCGGGCGCGCGACGCCTTCGGCTGGGGGCCCGAGGTGGACCTGCGCGAGGGCCTCGCGCGGACGATCGCGTACTTTCAGGAGGGCGCCTAGGCGGATCGCGGTCCGAAATCGGCCCGTTGCCTATTGCCAACCGCGACCCTTCACGTTATAATGGTTAGAGATAGCCGAAAAGGGGGCTGTGCCTTGCCGAGTCTGAACGACATCTACCATCAGGATCCCGCGATCGTCTCCCGTGAGGTCGCCGGGGAGGTGATCCTCGTGCCGATCCGCGACAACGTGGGCGATCTGGAGTCCATCTACACGCTCAACGCGACCGCCGCGCGCATCTGGGCGCTGCTCGACGGCGAGCACACCCTCGCGGATATCCGCGACGCCATCGTCGCCGAGTTCGAGGTCGAGGCGGCAGAGGCCGAGGCGGATTTGCTGGAGCTGGTAGAACACCTTGAAGCCATTGAGGCTATCAAGTTGCTGGGCGGCGATGTGGCCACTGCGGCCTGAGCCCTGACACCGAAGGCCCTCGAGCGCAACTCGGCCTGAGGCTAAGCCCACTGAGATACATGGAGACCCATGGACTGCGACGAAGTTCCTGATCTGGAGTATGGTGCGTGGAGCAAGGCGCTGCGACAGAAAGCAGCCGCTCAACGTATCCCCCTGTCAGGCACGATCGAGTTGACCTTCCGCTGTAACCTCCGCTGTGTCCACTGCTATCTCGACGGACAGCACACCCCGGCACCCGACCAGCAGGAGCTCACCACGGGTGAGGTCAAGGGCATCATCGATCAGATCGTCGACGCAGGATGTCTCTGGCTCCTCCTCACGGGAGGAGATCCGCTCGTACGTCCCGACTGGAGAGAGATCTATCTCTACGCCAAGCGCAAGGGCCTGATTTTGACGCTCTTTACCAACGGCACGCTGTTGACGCCCGAGGATGCGGACTTTCTCGCCAAGTGGCGACCCTACGTGGTGGAGATCTCGCTCTACGGCGCCACAGCCGAGACCTACGAGCGCATCACGGGTATCCCCGGCTCGTATGAGAAGTGTATCCGGGGCATCGACCTCCTGGTCGAGCGCGGCGTGCCGTTGAGGCTCAAGACGATGCTGATGACGCTTAATCAGCACGAGTTAGTCGCTATGCGCGAGTTGGCGGAGGGACTCGGACTGAAGTTTAACTTTGACCCAATTCTGAGGCCCGCTGCGGACGGTGATCTCTTTCCATATCAGTATAGACTTGATGTCGACGACATCGTCGAGTTGGAGAGGATTCACAGTCCGGAGAAGCTGGAGCATTGGAGTTCGCAGCTCCACGAGCAACGACGCGGCACCTCCGGGGGAATCGACCTCTATCAGTGCAACGCCGGCAGGACGAGCTTCTCCATTGACCCCTATGGAGATCTGAGTCTGTGTACACTATCACGTGAGCGTAGCTACAACCTACGAGAGGGATCCTTTCGCAGAGGTTGGGATAGCTTCATCGGACCTCTGCGAGCGACACCGTGCCCGGATGCGCTCGATTGCCGGGGCTGCGCGTTGCGGACGATCTGCCAGCAGTGTCCGGCCCTATCCCAACTCGAATTCGGCAGTTCTGAGACCGCCAGTGCCTATCTGTGCAGACTCACCCATCGCCGCGCTCAGGAGATAGCAGCACCCGCATTGGTCTAGAAAGCAAGGTTTGTGTGCCCGCCGTCATCGGTGACGGCATCGATCTGTTAGTACGAAGGAGGAATGACATGGAGCAGACCGAACGATCCAAGTACGAGAAACCAGAGATCAGGCAAGTGACCCTGGCGATTCAGGACGCAGTGACAATGGTAAGCGGAGTAGATAATGACTGTGAGACTGGGCAGGGAGACAACTGGCTAGACGATGTCTTATAGGATGCCATGAGATATCCTTAGCCACATGTATGATCTTCTGTCCTTTGAAGTCGCCAACATTACTCTCGGTTTCCATATCGACGGAAACGCCGAAAGGGTAGACCTAAGCGCGATTGATAGACGGTTTCTGTCAGACCAACCGGCAGATTGCTGTTTCAGCGTCTACTTCGGACTCAGCGGGGAGCGGTTTCCTGAAGCGACTATCTTCGAAACACATCAACCGTGGAGGATTGCTCGAGGAGCAGACGGCCTAGTCGTCCAGGTCGATGCCTATCGAGGTCGACCTGCTGTGCGTGGTGCATTTGCTCCTGACTTCGCATCGGGCAGCATCTATTATCCGACGATGGATGCGTCAGCCGACCACCTGCCGTCACCATTGAAATGGCCTTTGGGTCGCGTCCTAATGACGAGCCGCCTCAGCCGTGGTTTCGGCGTGATGGTTCACGCGGCAGGCATTCGAGTGGGCAAACGCGGGCTCCTCTTCGCCGGGACAGACGGCATCGGCAAGTCTACGATGGCTCGTCTCTGGTCCTCGCAGGGCGCCGGTGTCACCATCGGAGACGACCATATCGCGATCCGTAAGCATCGCGGACGTTTACGTTTCTGGATGTACAGCACGCCATGGCAGGGCGGCGAGTTCACGGTGGACGCAGTCCCCATTGACGGCATTTTTGTGCTCCATCAGGGCACCGAGAACCAGCTACAGCCACTAAAGCCTGTGGAGGCAACAGCGAACGTGCTCGCGCGGTCCTTTCCGCCCTTTTGGTTAGCCGAGGGCATGCAGTTCACGGTGGACTTGCTGAGTGAGCTCTGCACAGCGGTGCCTGTCTATGACTTGACCTTCAAGCCCGATCCCGATGTGGTGGAATTCGTGGAGTGCGCGATCAACAGATAACCTCACTGGATCTTGATCACCTCGCCGTCACAGTACTGGATCAGGGCGCGGCGTTCCGGTTTCGTGCCCACGGCCGCAGTATGTCCCCATTCATCAAGGATGGGGACATCGTCACAGTTGCACCCGTACA
>CAZYYC010000186.1:0-9044 GCA_964650935.1 uncultured Anaerolineales bacterium | reverse complement strand
CTCGTTGTACAGCCCGATCTTGATGCCTTCCTTGCGCAGGGTCCGGAAGAGCGTCTTCCAGTAGCGTTCCCCCATCGCCGCCAGATCGTACGAGAAGCAGACCTGGATCACGTCGTGCTCAATGAGGCGCTTGATCTGGTCGACAATCGTCTCCACCGGCACAGGCACGATCCCCCGCCGCCCCGCGATCGCCTCGTGTGCGCTCTTCGCACCGCCGCAGTAGGAGCACTCGAAGTCACATCCCCGAGCTGTCGTGATCCACCGCCCGCGATAGTGGCTGATATCCGCACCCTCACGGGCAGCGTGGGCCACCTCCATATCGATCACCAAGTACTCGTGTACATAGTACTCATCCTCGTGCTCCAGCCAGTCCAGATCCACGAAGTTGAACTCGGCGAAATCCTCCGGCGCCGCGCAATAGGTGCGCGGGTTCTCCACCACCTGCCCTTCCCGCCGGTAGGTCAAATTCGGGATCATCGAGAGATCCGGCAGCACCCCCGGCTCGTCCACGCTCAAAAGGGCCTGCGTCAGCGCCAGCAGCGGGCGCTCGGCATCCCCACGCACCACAAAGTCCACCATCGGCAGGTCCCGGATGATCTCGTCCGCGAAGACCGACGAGGTGAGTCCGCCCAGCACGACCCACGCATGCGGGAGCTCTTCTTTCACCACCTGGGCCATGTTGATGGCCCCGTAGCTGTGCTCATACCAGTGCAAGTCGATCAACACGATCCGCGTGCCGGCACCCGGCTCCGTGCCGGCACCCGGCTCTGTGCCGGCGTGGTCCCGCAGCCACTTGCGCAGGTTGAACTTCGGATCCAGCCGTTTCTCCATCGGGAAGTTCACGCCCCGCACCGAAATACCGTTATCACGCAGCAAGTTCACCAGCGCCGGCACCCCCATCGGCATCAACCCGTAGGGCCGTCCAAACTTGACCCGCGCCGGTGTGTCATAAAGATCCACCGCCTGCTTCGCCGGATGCACATACAGCACCTTCACTTCGTCACTCACGCTATCCTCCTTCACACTTACCAGCTCGGTGGGATCGGCCACCAACATGCCTCGTGCCCCGTTCGCGCCGCGTCCCACGCGTCGGCCATCATCTCCAGGCGCCGCGAATCTGCACCACGCGGCACGAACCCGCGGTTCGCCTCCGTCCGCGCCTCCGCGCCGCCAAGCTGCGTATCCCGGCAGTACCCGTACCAGTCCGCGAAACTCCGCATCGTCGCCTCAATGGCGAACTTCTCCGGATGCACCGCCATCGGCGACAGCGGGTCCAGCGTATGACACGAATTCATGATCCGAATGCGCTCCTCCGGATAGAGCGCGCACAACTCCCGCGCCAGCGCCACGCTCTCCACCAGCGTCTGGTCCGTCTCGCCGGGCAGGTTCAGCGAGAAATAGATCAACGCGAAGATGCCCTGCAGCATCACGGCATCGAGCACATTGATCAATTCGCCGTTGGTGAAGAGCTTGCCGTTCAGACGTCGCACCTGCTCCGAACCGGAAAGGGGGCTGAACGCCAGGCACGAATGCGCCGGATCCGCCACCCGACCGAATTGCCGCACAAATGCCGGCGACGGCAACTGGAAGCACTCATTGTACAGTCCTATCTTGATCCCGCGGCGCCGCAAGAGCCCGAACAGGGCCCGCCAATAGTCCTCCCCCAACTCCGCGATATCGTAGGAGAGCGAGACCTGGACCACACCCTGCGCAGCCAGACGCTCAATCTCGTCGACCACGGCCTCGGGCGATCGGGGTACGATCCCCTCCCGTCCCGCCAGCGTGCGGTGCGCACTCCGGCACCCTCCGCAGTAGGAACACTCGAATTTGCACCCTCGCGCCGTCACCACCCAGCGTCCGAGAAACGGGGCCCGCTCCAGCGCCGCCCGCGCCCTATCCACATCCGTCACCAAGTACTCGTGGACCAGATACTCACGTCCGTGATCCAGGAAACTCAGATCCGCGAAATCCAGCTCGTCCAGTGCCTCCGTCCCCGCACAATAGGTCAGCGCGTTCTCCTGCACGGCACCATCCTGGCGGTAGGTCAGGTTCGGCACATCTGCCACCTCCGGCATCTGCCCGAGCTCCGTCTCCAGGCAGCGCGCCACCAACTCCGCCAACGGCACCTCCGCATCCCCGCGGATCACAAAGTCCACCGCAGGGAATCCCTCCAGGATCTCCCGCGCGAACCCCGACGCCGTCAGCCCGCCCAGCACCACCCACGCCTCCGGCAATACCTCCTTGCACACCTCCGCCGCGCTCAGCGCCCCGTAGCTGTGTTCGTACCAGTGCAAGTCGATCAATACCACCCGCGCCTGTCGCTGACCCCGCAGCCACCGCCGCAGATCGAACCCCCGGTTAAGCTCGCGCTCCAGCGGGTAGTTCACCCCACGGACCTCCACGCCCCGGCCCTGCAGTACGGCCACCAGGCCCGGCACCCCCATCGGGATCAGTCCGTAGGGCCGCCCCAACTGCACATCCCGCGCCCCTTGCTGGGCCGCGTAGAAATCCACGCCTTGCTTCGCCGGATGCACATACACAACGTCGGCCGCCCCCCGCGGCCGACCACAACACTGCTTGTACTTCCTCCCGCTCCCGCACGGACACGGATCGTTCCGCCCTACCTCGCTCATCAGTCCCACGCTATCCTCCCATAACAAAGCAAAGAGGGTAGGACATGCGGCAGCTGCCGCATGTCCTACCCCCTCAGTCCTCTCAGGCGAAGACCTTCGTCAGCTCCTCCCGCGGCAGCACATCGTGCTGCTGGTACAGGTAGCACGAAGACACGCGATCCTCAGACACGGCGAACAACCCCGGCGGCGCGGTATCGCAGATATCCATCTTGTGCGGACAGCGCGGCGCGAACTTGCAGCCGGTGATCTTCTGGAAGGCCACCTGGCTCTTCTGGATCATCTCCTCACTGCCGCCCCATGCCAGATCAGGATCGGGCCACGGGATCGACGACACCAGCAGCCGCGTGTAGGGGTGGGTCGGCTCGCGGATGATCTTGTCCACGTTGCCGGCCTCCATCACCGATCCCCGGTAGAGAATGATGATGTGGTCACTGACGTGATAGGCTGTCGTCAGATCGTGCGTGATGTAGAAGATCGGCGTCATCGACTCCTGATTCAGCGCCCGCAGCGACTTGAGGATCGTCGAGCGCAGCGAGGCGTCCACCATCGAGACCGGCTCGTCGGTGACCAACAACTTCGGCTTAAGCATCAACGCGCGTGCCACGGCGATCCGCTGCCGCTGCCCACCGCTCAACTGATGGGGATAGCGTCCCAGCGTCTCCTCCGGGCGCAGGCCCACCCGCTCCAGCGACTCATCCATCAGTTCGCGCGCTGCCCGCTTGGATTTGGCGAGCTTGAAGTTCTTGATCGGGATGCTCAACAGGTTGTCGACCTTATAGAAGGGATTGTAGACGGCAAAGGGGTCCTGGAAGACCGCCTGAATCTCGCGCCGGTATTGGAACCGATCCTCGCCCTTCAACTCACTGATGGGCTGTCCCCGGAAGAGGGCCTGGCCCATCGTCGGGTGGTAGAAACCCAGAAGGAGCATGCCCATCGTCGTCTTCCCGCTGCCGCTCTCCCCGGCGATCGTGATGATCTTGGGGAATCCCTCCTCAAGCGCGAGCGTCATACTATCGAGCGCGACCGTGTAGTCGGTTTTGCTGCCGAAGATCTTGGTTACGTTCTTTAGCTCTAGAAGTGGTGGTGTGGTCATTAGCTTACCCCAGTCCCGGCACCGGAACCAGCGCCCTCTGCATCGCCGGCACCCGCCGTGTGTAGATGACATGCAACCCAACGCCCCGGCGCGACCTCCACAAACTTCGGCGTCACATCATGACACAACCCCCACGCCTTTGGGCAGCGCGTATGAAAGACGCATCCCTCAGGCGGGTTCAGCAGCGACGGCGTGATCCCCGGTATGCCGCTGAAGACCCCCTTGTTCTCAAGGACAGGCAGGCTTTCGATCAGGAGCTGCGTGTAGGGATGCAGGGGATCCCTGAACATATCGTAGGTGTCCCCGATCTCCATCATCTTACCCGCATACATCACCGCCAGCCGGCTGACCGTCTGCGCCATCAGCCCCATATCGTGGCCGATCAGGATCACCGACAGTCCCAGCCGCTCCTGCAGCCGGTTGATCGTCTCCATCACCTGCCGCTGGATGACCACATCCAGCGCGCTCGTCGGCTCATCGGCGATGATGACATCGGGCTCCATCGAGATCGACTGCGCCACGGTCACGCGCTGCTGCATCCCACCGCTCAGCTCGTGCGGATACATCTTCGCCACCCTGGGCGACAGGTCGACCATCTCCAGCAGCTCGCTCACCCGCTGCTCCCGCTCCTCTTTCGACATCGTCACACCGTGGTCGAGCATCCCGTCGATGATTTGCTTGTCGATGCGCATCACCGGGTTGAGCGAGTTCATCGCACCCTGCGGGATCATCGCCAACTTGCGCAGCTTGGTCTGCCGCATGTGCTCGTTACTCAGCCCGACCAGATCGACCCCATCGAGGATCATCTGACCGCCCTCGATCTTACCCGGGGGTTTGATCATCCGCATCAACGCCAGCGCCATCGTCGACTTCCCGGACCCCGACTCCCCGACCAGGCCCATCTTGACGCCGGAGCCCAGGTCGAAGGTTACATCATCGACCGCCTTGACCGCGCCCGCCTCTACATGGTAATAGACGCGCAAGTTCTTGATCTGTAGAATCGCTTCCCGCTTCTTCGTGTCCGTGGTCATACCGCCCTCCGCGTCCTGGGATTCGCGAACTCATCCAACCCGATCGATATGAGCAGGAACGCGACAAAGATCATCACGATCACAATCACAGGCCACATGATCCACCACCATAGCCCGCTCAGGAAAGCATTGTAGTAGCGCAGCCAGTAGATGGTCATACCCAGTGACGGCTCGCGCAGGTTCCCGATGCCCAGCGTCTGCAGGCCCAGCGAACCGACGACGCCGCCGTTCACCGCACCGGCCAAGCTGATCGCGATGTAAGGCATCATGTTGGGCATCAGCTCTTTGATGATGATCTCCATACCACTCATACCCGAGAGCTTCGACATCATCACGAACGCCCGCTCGCGCATGCTCAGCACCTGCGCGCGAATGGCGCGCGTGGGCCGGACCCACGAGACCATCGAGAGCACCAGCCCCATCTCCATGACCGTCATCTGGCTGGGGTTGGGGACCGATGATGCGATCATCACCAGCAGCAGGAACTCCGGAATCGTCATCAACACGTCCACGATGAACTTCACGATCGTGTCGAAGAGCCCCCCGAAGTAGCCCGACATAAAGCCCAACACCGTACCCACAGCGATGCCGATGACGCCCGCGATCATCCCGATCGACAGCGTCATCCGCGTGCCATGGACGATGGTCGGCAGCAGATCACGTCCCTGGGCATCCGTCCCAAAGGGGAACTCCCCCGATGGCTCCTGGTTGGTAGGCGCTGCCAACGGATAGGCGCCGTCCCTTGGAGCGAACAGCGCGCCCACGGTCGAGAAGAGCACCAGCGCTAGGAAGAAGAAGACACCCCAACCGAAGGCCGGATTGCGCCGCACATAAGCGATGAAACCCTTGAGCCCCTGACCTCCTGTCATGATCGGCCTCCCGAATAAGAGATGCGGGGATCAAGAATCGGATAGAGCAGGTCCACGAGCAGCGTCGCGACCGCGATCCCCACCACCAGGAAAAAGACGATGCCGTAGATCACCGGATAGTCAAAGGCGGAGATCGCGCCACCCAGCCGTCGTCCGATGCCCGGATAGGCGAACATGTTCTCCACCAACGTGGCCCCCGAGACGATAAAGCCGAGCTGCATCGCCAGCGCCGTGATCTGCGGTAGCAGCGTGTTGCGCAGCGCATAGCGGAAGAAGATGCGTATCCCCCTCAGCCCCTTGGCCTCGGCAAAGGTGATGTAGTCGGCGCCCTCCACCGTAACCACCATCGCGCGCATACTCAGGGCCCAGCCACCCAACGAGACGACGAGCATCGACAGGGCCGGCAGTGCCGCGTGGTGCAAGACGCTCTTGATGAACTCCCAGTCGCTCCAGTCTTGATCCAGCACCACGGCGAAACCACCGCGCAACGGGAACAATTTCGCCTTGAACGCAAGGAAATAAATCAGCACCAAGGCGAGGATGAAGGCGGGGATGGCAGAGAACATCGCCAGCGGCGGGATCATCCACGAAAACCACTTCGATGACTTCGACCAACCCGTCAGAGCGCCGACCACCGTCCCCAGGAGGAAGGCCACGACGGTTGATACGCCCACAAATCCCAGCGTCCACCAGATCGTCTCATCGATGATCTCGATGACGGGCTTGGGATAGTTGGCGATGGAGAAGCCGAGGTCAAACCGCAGCGTGTTCCAGATGTAGGTCAGGTATTGCTGCCACAGCGGCTTGTCCAGTCCGTACAAGCGTTTGAGGGATTCCACCATCTCGGTCGCGCCCTCTGAGGAGATACCCATCGTCGCGACCTTCATCGTCACCTGCTCCTGCACCGGGTCGCGCGGTGTCAGTTTCGGAATCAGAAAGTTGATCGTCGCAGCCGTGTAGAGCACCGCGACCAGAAACCCCAACCTCCTGAGGATATACGCCACTCTCTCACCCATACCATACCTCCGCGGAAGAGATAGAAGTCAGATCAGGCGGCATGCAACGTACCGCTACTCCGCCACCGGAACCATCACGCCCCGGGGACATCGAGAACACAGGAGGACGTAGGCTCTGTGTTGTCGATGTCCCCGCAGCCCTATGTCCTTGGACTACGGATCCGGAGCAACCAAGCCTGACCTGCCGGACCACTATCCTGCCCCAAGTCTGCCGGGTTGCTGCCGTTCGCTGAGCCGCTTGCCGGTTACCCGGCAGGTCTCACAAAGCGAACGGCTAACAACTGCTGACTGACAGGCGAGGGGCCTGAAAACGCCCCACCCCTGATCCCACGTGTTACTTACGCCTGCCGCAAGCGGACCAGCGTGAGCGGGAAGGTCCAGTGCCAGGGTGCCGTGTTGTAGGCATCCTGCTCGCTGGGCCAACCAACCCAGTAGGTCGTGTTCATACCCAGGCGGTGGAACCACTCCGAGATCGGGACCTCGGGCAGCTCCGTGTACCAGATCGTCATCGCCTGGTTGAAGAGATCCTGCATCTTCGCCTCGTCGTCGACGGGCGTACGGCTCATCTCCTCAATGATCGCATCGTAGGCCTCGTTACCCCAGCGGGGCCAGTTGTCGTTGGCGACATTCTCGCCGGTCGGGCGCACGTTGTCCGAGATGTAGAAGGACATCGTGGTGTAGGGGTCGGCGACGCTGCCGCCGTGACCGCGGAAGAACGCCTTAGCGCGACCATCTTCCATCTGGGTCCAGGCGTCCGGCGGGTTGATCATCGTCGCGTCAAAACCTGCCTGACGCATCAGCTCAACGGCCACCGGCCCGATATCGCCGTAGATATCGACCGTCAGGACCTCGAAGGGCACCACGGCACCATCCTTCTCCCAGAAGCCGTCGCCATTCTTGGCGTACCCGGCAGCCGTCATGTGCTCCTCGACCTTGTCGAGGTCGCGCTCCAGGACATTGTCCATCAGCGCCTTCAGCTCAGGCGAGGCGTTCTCCCGGTACTTGGTGAGACCGGGATAGCCGGGGAAGGGGAGGTTCGTCGCGATACCCGCGCCGCCATAGCCGACATCCATCATCGTCTGCTGATCGATGGCGTAGGCCACGGCCCAACGGACATCCTGATCGTTGTAGGGCTCGACATCGGTGTTGAAGAACAGCGACGTGGGCCACCAGTCCATATAGCCGTAGGGCTTCTCGCGACCGGTGTGCGTGATGATGTGATCCGCCTGGCGGAGGATCGCCTCGATCGACGCAGGACGCAGGTCCAGCGTCACGTCCACCTCGTTGTTGATCAACATCTGGGTGCCGACCTCTTCGCCGGGCCACCCGATGTTGGTGATCCGGTGCACTTCAGGCGCGCTGTCGACCAAGCCGGTCTCCACCGCCCACCAGTCGTAGCGCAGATCCAGGTTCTTCACCTGGGGCTCCATGCGTGTCAGGGCGTAAGGCCCGGTGTAGACGGGGAAGCCCTGCTCCAGATCAAAGAAGGGGAACTCGCGCCAGTCCTCGACGCCCTGGAAGTGGTGCTCGGGTACGAACCAGATACCGCGATCGAAGCGCGCCGTGAGGTGGGTGAAGTGGAAACGCCAGTTCGTCTCGGTCAGCGTGAACTTGACCGTGTAGTCGTCCAGCGCCTCGGTCTTCGCTACGTGTCGCTCCACCAACCCGGAGTTGGCGTAGTCGGGGGCGCGCTCGCGCAACGTCTCGAACGTGAAGACGACGTCCTCAGCGTTGAAGTCCTCGCCGTCACTCCACTTCACGCCACGGCGTAGGTAGACCGTACACTCGGTGGCGTCGTCGTTGTACTCATAGCTTTCGGCGAGCCAGGGATAGGTCCGGTCGTTCAGAGCGGCATAGTAGAACAGGAACTCGGTCATCGCCGCGCCGGCGCGCTGGTGCCAGTCGTTGGCGTAGAGGCTGCCGATGCCCGTTGCGGGCTCCTCGGCGTCACCGAAGATGTACATCAACGTGCGATCGCGACCCACGTTCTCGCGAGGCCACGGCTGATCGCCGGTAGCAACCGGTTCTTCGTCCACCACCTCGGGCTCGGGGGGAGCGACGACGGGTTCTTCTTCGTCTACGGGGGCCACCTCGGTTGGGGCAGGCGTGCCGCCGCCACAGGCCGCCAACACCGCGCCCGCCCCGGCGACCGCCGAGATGCGCAGGAACTGCCGACGTGAAAGCTTACTCATTGTTCTTCCTCCTACAGGAATTGAGACTGTTCAGCATAAAGGACTACGCGACTGCAAGCGACTTCGTCCGACTATTCAGCTATATGCCTCAAACCACCTCCTTTCGCTTTGGACTCACGCACACACAGGCCGCGTGCTCTGCCTGATCATCAACTCGGGATAAAAGACTCGTTGCTGCACCGAACCGCGCCACGACCCTGACGCACGACT